>CAYNFI010000040.1:0-16430 GCA_964396445.1 uncultured Candidatus Bathyarchaeia archaeon | reverse complement strand
GCGGCGTCATTACATTATTTTTACCGTATTGGTTTGTTACCGCCCCAGTAATGTTCTTGGTCGCTGTTCTTGGAGCACATGGAGAGGTCCCCCTATGCCCGATTCTTTACGGTATGGAAAAGCATTGCAGCGTCTTCAAACTGAAGAGAGGGCTTCTGACCTCTCCATTTGCCGTAATATACCTTCATCTTAAACTGAAGATAGGAGGTTTCAGGAGCATCGACAAGTACAGAGACCACATTTACCTATGTACAGCATGTAACAGATGCGGATTAGCGGATCAAAGAAGGGTGTTGAAGAACAGTTTCGTGGAGCACGGGGCGGAACCGGAAAGCCTTAATTCAATCAGGCGGTCTCTATCAGAGTACGGCAACCCTTATGGAAGCTCAGAACCCCGCTTCGCATTCGTGTCTGAACCTACGGTAGGGGGCTCATCAACAGCTCTCTTCGTCGGTTGCACCGCATGCTACAGGGTTCCCGAGCTCGCAGCCTCAGCCCTAGCTCTGTTGGAAGCCTCTCACATAGAACTCAGCCTCATACCCGATGAAGGTTGCTGCGGCTTCTCCCTCTACATGATGGGAGACATTAGAAAAGCCCGTGAAATGGCTCAGAAAAATATCAAGATGTTCAGAGAGATGGGAATCAAAGAGATGATCACCCTATGTCCAGCTTGTCATCTCGCCTTCGAGACCCTTTATGCAGAATACCCCGAGTTTGACATCCAAGTCAGGCACATCCTGGAAGTATTGAGACCCGAGTCCAAGCTATCCGGGTTATCTATGACCCTACACGACTCATGTCATCTAGAAAAGAAGGTAGGGAAGATAGCTCGAGAGTCGTTTAAAGGATGTAGAGTTCAGAAAAGCAAGGAACCATGCTGTGGGGCACCCCTGCTTTCTTACAATACTGAAGTTGGCATTGAAATTGCCCATCAGATAACGGAAGGAGCTATCAGCGACTACATCACATCCTATTGCCCATCGTGCTACATGATTCTATCAAGGATCGAACCCGAGAAGGTGATAGACTTCTATACTCTACTACGGGCTCCCTCAGCAGATGAGGTAAAGAGGCTAAAAGAATGGGCGGAGAACCTGTACTTCCAGTTACATACATAACAGAGCTATGGACCTCGAAAAGGAAGTACCGATTCATTGTTTGGTTTTGGGTTATCCTTTTAATCTTTTATTCTCTTATCTACCATTACGTATTTAAAATCCGCACACGCATACACACAAAATGAAACGCGGAAAATGAAACAGTTATTCTGTGAAATGCTTGCCTACACCATCTCTACTGTCTCTACTTTTATTACTTCCCCAGCTTTATCGGTGGGAAAGCGCCAAGCTGTTGCAAGGCGCCCAGTCTATCGCTGAAACCCCAATCCTCGACGAACTTGCCTCTTACGACCCGCAAAATGCGAATATGCGTATATGTCACCCGCTTGCCGGTCGGGGCGATGCCCGCGAACTCACCTCTATGTGTGCCGCTGAATGTCAAGCGGACTACCACCTTATCTCCTTCGGCGATCATGTCCTCAATAGTGAATTGAAAATCGGGAAAGGCGTTTGTCGTGCTGATCTGGGCTTCTTTATAAGCTTCCCGGCCTGGCTTCAGACCAGGAAGGGCATAGTGATCAACGTAGTCAGGAGCCATCACCTCGTCAAATACAGCCCAGTTCCGCGTATTCCACGCCTCAACTAAACGGCGGACCAAGGCCTTGTTTCTTTCCACTGACATGAACATCACCTCCTTCCAATCTGAATTTGTACGTTATTGTAATGATTGTTTGTGAATTTATAATTTTCCCTTATTTTTTGGGATTGGGGATTAAGGTTTAATACAAAGAACTCTAGAAAGGAAAAGTAATTGAGGCGAATTTTCATTTTCTAATAATACTCTCAGACCTAATAATGATTTTCAAAGATTATCATTCTGAGCCTTTTAGGGACTAAGCTTGGACAAAAAGAACCTATGAGGAAGCCGAGAATACGGAAAAGAGAAAACCTATCGGTTAAAATTAGCCAGACCGCTAGGTCAAATAGGAATAGTGGAGAAATACATGTTCGCAACAATTATTAAATGCCAAAAGAGAGATGAAAAGGGAGACGATGGCCTGTGTCATTAGAAGAGAATAAGGCGATTGTTCGGAAAGCGATTGAAGCCTTGAATAGGCAAGACCTGTCTTTAGTAGATGATTTAACAGAACCTAACTACTATGACCATATAGTTAAACAAGATCTGGCAATCGCTAAACGATCTTTAACCATACTTTCCAAGGGCTTCCCCGATTACCATTATACTATTGAGGACATAATTGCTGAGGGGGATAAAGTTTGTGTTCGTGTTACATTTACAGGGACACATACTGGCGAATATCTTGGATTTGCCCCTACTGGTAAGAAGATCTCATACAAATCAGTAACCATCAAACGTGTCGTCGATGGCAAAATGGTGGAAGGATGGACTGTCAATGACCTATTAGATTTCTTCAAACAACTAGGCATCATCGAACCCACGGAAAAAGGAAAGAAGCTCTTTCCAAAGGATGCTCCGTAACTGCATTGGCTATTAATTGCTTAGAGAAAGGAGGTCTAGTCGTCCCGCTTACTCTCCCTTCTCAAACAGCAAGTAGTGGTTCACACGGTATGACATTGGTCCCGCACCCATGCCAACCGTTTGATAGGTGTGGAGACGCCAGCCGTTCTTCTGCCATTCCAGAATCGTCCTGCCAACATCCCTATGGTCGTCCACTTGCACGCATTCCCACTCTTTCACCTTACCCTCACCCCCGTTCTCTCTTAGAACCATATTTCAATAAAAACACTTTTAACCTTAAGCCAGATTCCATCGATCTGACAGTTACATCTTTGATGCCGAGTGTGAGCCACGATCAATGGCTTTGTGATTGGAAGAGCATAAAAAGAGGGGATTTACGGGGATTTCTCCAACGTTCATAATGGATAAAGCTAACGTAGGGTTGGCTTAGCCGAAGCGCCTTCACACACTAAACCCCTTACTTCAACACGATTTATCTAACCAAAAGCTTTTAATCGCGTATCATCGCCAGATGTTTTAACTGGGAAGTGTTTGTTAAAATGACGGAATTGAGGCCTAAAACCGTTTTAAACGAGGATCTCTTCCCGATTATGGGCTGGCCAGGTCCCTGCGAAGCCCTTATCAAGGATGATGTGATGCGGGATATGGCTGAAGCCGGTTTCACCTTAAGCTATTCATCACCGAGCCTTGGTAAGCGTTTAGAAGCCCTCGACACCGCTTATCGCAACGGTGTTCGCTTAGTCCTCCAAGACCCCGCGTACCACGTCACCGACGACTACAGGTTAACGGATGAGCGGAGGAGGCAAGTGGAGGAAGTCGTTGATGAGGTAAAGGGTCATCCGGGGCTTTACGGCTACTACCTCCGCGATGAACCTTGGGCACCCCTTTTCCCAGTGCTTGCAGAGGTTAAGGAGCTTATCGATTCGCTCGACCCCTACCACCTCAAGTACATCAACCACTTTCCACCTAGGCAGACGGGTTGGAACGCGGGGTCCATGGAGCTCTTCTGGCTAAACTACGTCGAAACCGTTAAGCCTGCGTTCCTAAGCTATGACCACTACATCATCACCATCGTTACGCGGAGGGAATTGGACAGCAGGGACCCCGCTGACCCCACGTACCTCCCCCGGTATAAGATCCGCATCAAACCCGATTACTTCGACGCCCTTGACATAACCCGAAGCTTCTCGCAACGATTCGGTCTGCCCTTCTGGGCTTTCACCATGAGTGTGAGGCATGGCTGGTACCCGACACCCACCGAAGGCCATACCCGGTACCAGTTGATGCACGACCTCGCCTACGGCGCTCTAGGGCTCCAGTACTTCACGTACAGCAACGGGGGGCTCATCGACCATAAAGGCGAGAGGACGGAGATGTGGTACATCGCACGGAAGGTTAACCGAGAAGTACACACATGGGCTCCAACCCTGCGGAAGCTACGCAGTATCGCCGTCTACCATACAGGGCCTTTCTGGAGCGGAACCCGCGCTTTGAAACCCGATGTTTCACAGAACTTGGGCATCGACTGCGAAGGCGACCCCGTAACAATAGGCTTCTTCCACGACCCCGAGAAGACTCTCCACCTCCTCATCGTGAACAAGAACCCCTGCGACTGGGCTAGGATCGCCTTGAAGGTTAAGCTGGAGGAGAAAGAGGATATCCTAGAGATCAGCCCTATAACAGGAAGCGTTGACACGCCGTGGCCCTACAGCCGCGAGCGCCTAGAGCTCGTCCTCGCCCCGGGAGAGGGCCGTCTCTTCCGAATCGGCGGGAAAGGTTAACCCGTAAACTTCCGGGCAGGGTGAATAGCTTCAAGCCCCCCCCTGAAATGCTTAAGGTTAGCCTGCACTCTACGACTTTCCCTCACCTGTATCCCTTGCCCTCTCACGTTAACCTCCAGTTCCACATCCAACGGTGTTCCTTAAGCACAGTCTTCGGGTCCTTGGAGAAGAGTTCCCTGCGATAACCTTCGAGAAGCCTCTCCTCTTCCCCGGTTAACGCTCCCGCTCCCGAGGCGCTTACATTCTCCAGCACCTCCTCCACCTCATCCATGGAGGGCATAACCGTGCTAACCAAGGGGTATTGGAGAAGCGCCTTGAGGATGGCTTTTCCCAGCCTTAACCCCTTCCGCTTCAAGTCCTCAAGCTCGGGGTCTCTGGGGTTCAGCTCGAAGAGGTGCGCTGGGGCATCGCCTACATGTCCTGTAAAGGGCTTCATCACGATAACCCCTGTATCCAGCTGATTGATCAGGTGACCTATCCTTGTTTTCTGGGATAGGGCTCTGGGGAAGCAGAAGGTGGCTGGAAGCATGAGGAACTCCAACTCGATGGGATAGTCCTTCAAAGCCTTCACGGTTAGGGATGGAACGTGGCAGACCCCTCCGACGGTCTGGATCTTTCCCTCAGCCTTCGCCTGTAGGAGGGCGTGTAGACGTTTCTCGTTCTCCTCCGCATTTTCAGAGATAACGAACCTGTACAGGTCGATGTGGTCGGTTCTGAACACTTTAAGAGCGTAGTCCACCTCGTCGAGGACCTTATCGGAGTCCCAGACGGTGCATAAGGAGATGAGTACGCTGTCCCTGACGGGTTGAAGCCATTCACTCATAGGCTCCCACTGCTTGTAACCGCTGTGGTCGTAGATGTCGAAGAGGTTAATTCCATTCTCTAGGGCCACCTGGATCTGCTTATACCTCCTATCCCTGTCGACGATGTTAACTTGTTTCAGGTGGGCGCCGAAGCTGATCTCCGAAACTAGGATGCCAGTCCTGCCTAAACGTCGGTAAAGCAGATGGTTAACCTCCTCTTCCACTAGACTCCTCGATAACTCCCCACTCTTCCTCCATGAAGTGGTTGAAGTGCCAGTGCGTGTAACGCCTTAGTCCAGCTCCCTCCGCGGCGGCGAGGATACTCCTCAGATGCCCCGCGTTCACCATGACGCCACCATATCGTAGCCCAACCCATGGACTCACCCTTTACAAACCCGGATAAGAAGCTCTAAGGCAAAATGCGAAACTCTCTCCTTCAACTTCTCCTATGCCAGTTCAATAGCGTTTAGGAGATGGTTTTCTCTAGGCTGTGACCTGCTTGGAGGATGAGGTCTTCCCTGAAGGGAGGCGCCATGATCTGGAAGCCTATGGGTAAGCCTTGGTGGAAGCCGCAGGGCACGGATATGGCTGGTAAGCCTGCGAGGTTCGCTGGAACCGTGTTGATGTCGCACATGTACATAGCCAAGGGGTTCTCAACCTTATCCCCGACTTTAAACGGAAGAATCGGCATGGATGGACCGACGAGGAGCTGGAAGTTTTTAAAGGCTTTCTCAAAATCCACCCTGATCAATGTTCTCACCTGCTGTGCCTTCGAGTAGTATTTATCGTAGTAGCCCGCTGAGAGGGCGTAAGTGCCTAGGATGATCCTGCGTTTAACCTCGGAGCCAAACCCTGAACGCCTGTTCTTCGCGAAGACAGCGTTCCATCCGAGGGCTTTATCGGGAACCCTGAAACCATACCGCATACCATCGTACCGCGCAAGGTTTGAACTCGTCTCGGACATTGCGATGATGTAGTAGGCGGCGAGGGCGTAGTCAAGGCTTTTCAGGGAAACCTCCTCGCATACGGCGCCGAGTTCCTCAAGCTTATGAACGGCTTCCCAAAAAACGCGAGCCACCGCTTCATGAACACCCTCACCGAGGAACTCTTTAAGTACACCGATTTTAAGGCCTCTAACATCACCGGTTAAGGCCTTCACGTAATCGAGCTGAGGCTTAGGCACGGATGTGCTATCCCTTGGGTCGTTTCCCGCGATGCAGCTGAGCAGCAGCGCGCAGTCGCGGACATCCCTTGCGACGGGGCCTATCTGCTCAAGGCTGTTCGCGAAGGCGATAAGACCGTAACGGCTTACCAACCCGTAGGTAGGCTTCAAGCCGACGACGGAGCAGAAGCTCGCAGGGCATCGTATTGAGCCCCCTGTGTCCGAGCCTAGGGCTAAAGTCGCTTCCTTAGCGGCGACGGCTGCAACGCTTCCACCTGAGGAGCCTCCGGGTACCCTTTCCACATCGTATGGGTTACGGGTTGCTCCGAAGTGGCTGTACTCGGTTGAAGAGCCCATAGCGTACTCGTCCATATTCGTTTTTCCAAGAATAACCGCGTCTTCCCGCTTAAGCCATTCGACAACGGTGGCGTCGTAGGTTGGGACGTAGTCCTCCAGCATATGGGACGCGCACGTAGTCCTTATACCCTCCGTGCACATGTTATCCTTAACGGCTAACCCAACTCCGCAGAGCCTACCTAACCTCCGCCCCTCCTTAACCTTCCCGTCTATCTCCCGCGCCCTTTCCAAGGCGTAATCTTCCTTAACCGTTATGAAGGCGTGTATCCTCCCATCAACGCGTTTAACCTCATCCAGGAGGGAGGCGATGTACTCCTCCGCCTTAACCTCGCCCAGTCGAACTCCCTCAGCGACCTGTGAAGCGGATAACTCGTTCAGCTTCGTCATCGCGACCCTCGGATTTGCTACCCCATCCTAGGAGCCTTCACGTACCTACCCTTGCTTTGGGGAACGTTTCTGAGAGCCTTCTCAGCCTGTGAAGGCTTAACCTCATCGCTTCGAAGGACGTTTACGAGGTCGAGGACGTGGTACGTGGGTTTAACACCCCTCGTTTCAACCTCGTCGAGTTTCCTGAAGTAGGTAAGGATGTCACCGAGTTGCTTCGTGAATAAAACCTTCTCCCTCTCGGTTAACTCAACCCTTGCAAGCCAAGCGAGGTACTCGATTTCCTCCCTCAACCCCCGTTTCTTAGTCTTCCCCAACCGCCTCACCTATCAGGGTGTAAGCCTCTTCTGGTCCCTCGGGAACAACACGACTTCACGGATGTTCTCCCGCCCCGTTAGGACCATCATAAGCCTATCCATGCCAAGTCCGAAGCCTGCGTGCGGGGGCATCCCATAGTCGAAGACCTTTAAGTGGTAGTCGAAGAGCTTCGGGTTTAAACCCTTCTCCTTTAAGCGTTTAGTGAGCAGCCTCCTCGAGCTTACCCTAGAGCCTCCGGACGCTAACTCAATCGAGCCAGCCATAAGGTCGAAGGCTTCGCAGGTCTCAGGAGTGTCATCCATCGGTTTGATGTAGAAGGCCTTTGATGCCGTAGGCCAATCCGTTATGAAGTAGAAGCCTTGCTCCACCGTTCCTAGGGTTTTAAGGGCTTGGGTTGAGAGGTCTTCACCCCAGGCTAAGGTGACACCGGCATCCTCCAAGGTCTTCAATACATCTCTGTACGTGTGCCGCTTAAGCGGCAGCTCGGGGGGTTTCAAGGCCACCCCTAAGGTTTCAAGGTC
Source organism: uncultured Candidatus Bathyarchaeia archaeon (assembly GCA_964396445.1). Taxonomy (GTDB): domain Archaea; phylum Thermoproteota; class CALKCG01; order B24; family JAWCPE01; genus CAYNFI01. The sequence continues at coordinate 8,545 of CAYNFI010000040.1, read as the reverse complement.
CTGTTTCCGGTTTTCACATACAACCTCAACGATGTGCCTCAGCATCTCCTCTAGGAGCCTCATCACATCCTCGTACGTAACGTATGCTTCCTCAACATCAACTGAAACGGTTTCACTTAAGTGCCTCAGCGTACGGAAGGGCTCCGCCCTGTAGATCGACGCGACCTCGAAGACCTTCTCGAAGGCTGGGGTTAACTGCTCCTTGTAAAGCTGAGGGCTCTGAGCGAGGAAGGCTTCCTTGTTGTAGTAGAGGAGGGGGAAGAGGGCGGCGCCTCCCTCCGTGGCTGAGGCGATCACCTTAGGCGTATTCACCTCCAAGTAACCCCTAGCCGTGAGGAAGCCTCTTAGGGCTTGAAGCACGTTATGCCTAACCCTGAAGATGGCTTGCACATTCGGTCGACGTAAGTCCACGCTTCTAAGGTCGAGGCGTTTCTCTAAGCTCGGCAACCTTCCTCTTAAGAGTTTGATGGGTGGAAGGCGTCGGGGGATGGCTAAAACCTTCAAAGCTTCAGGAACCATCTCCGCGCCGTGAGGAGCCTTGGCTATACTTTTCACAACGCCCCTAGCCCCTAGGAAAGAATGCTCCTGCAGGTTTTCCGCCCTTTCCCAAACCTGCTCTGGTACCCTATCCTTATGGAGCGTAAGCTGCACAATCCCCTCCCTATCTTGAAGAATGATGAAGATAAGCCCTCCCTGCCTCCGGATACTCGCGGCTAAACCGAAGAGAGTCACCGTGCACCCGTCGAGGCTTGGAGTAACATCGATGGAGTAATGGCTTCGCCGCCAATTCCCCAAATCGTCTAGCTTTTCCAAGGAACTCCCCTCCCCTTCCCTCCATTACACTCAACGCTTTTAATACTTTTAAAACCACACGGGGCGCGGCCGCGTGTTCACCGTCAAGCCGTTAGGGCGTATTCCCTTGCCGCTGTGTACATGGCTTTGATGTTCTCCGGTGGAATGTCCCCGCGGAGTTCATGAGATGGGGCTAGGATGTAGCCTCCGCCAGCAGCCATAACCTTAATGAAGCGTGTGACCTGCTCACGAACCACATCGGGTTTACTGAACGGTAGGAGCCTTTGAACATCGATTCCTCCGTGGAAGCAAAGCTTTTCACCGAAAACGTGCTTCAGCCTTGAGGCTTCCATATCCTTGGCGAGGGGTTGGATTGGGTTGAGGATGTCAACGCCGCAGTCGATGAAATCTGGGATTAGCGGGTATACGGAGCCGCAGGAGTGGTACAGTACCTTAACCTTTGAAGCCATCTGTTTAATAGATTTCACGTACTTCTTAAACCATGGCTTCACGTACTTCCTGTAATCCGTTACTGAAAGGAAGGGTCCTGCTTGGTAGCCCATGTCATCGGATACGCATACGATTTGGATGTAGTCACCTACCTCGGTGAGGAAGGCTTCCATAAGCCCTATGTTCACTTCTAAAACCTTATCCGCTAACGCCTCATAGAGCTCGGGGTTAAGCCTCATATCTGTAAGCCATTGGTTGAAGCCCCTTAGCTGAGCGTACCTGTGGAAGTTATTCCGTGCAATCCCCAGGTCTCCCTCGACGGCGTAGTCGGTTTCTTCCCAAAACCTCTTCGCCTCCCTGCGCAGCTCCTGTACGTAGACGGGGTCCCTTGGGTTAGGCCAACGCGTATACTTCTCAACGTCCCTAGGGCTTTTAGCATCCTTCAAAGGTGGGTTTATAGGGTAGTAGAACGACCCCGTAGGCTTCCATTGAGAACCGAAGGCGTCCTCCACTATGCCTCCTGGAAGCTCCCGTTCAGGCTCACCCATACGCACGTGCCTAAAGTCAACGTCGAAGTAAGTCAAGACCCGTTCATCCGTAGGGTAGACAACGTAGGTTCCAACCCTATGAGCTACAGTAACGTTTCTTAAGCCTATGAATTCACAGAGCCTGCGGTAACCGTACGGAGGCGTATCCGTTATGGACCATGCTAAACCGCCTAAGTCCATGGGGACACGGTCAGCTCTCATCCGGTTTAACGTCATTAAAACCCTATCTCTATGAGGTAAACCCATACCTAAACGTCCTCCCGATACCAGTTCAGCGATAGTTATTTTATGACCGGGTTAAAGATAAGGTTTGGAGCCTTTAAGGGAAACCCCCATCAGTTAAGGTTCTTCGTTTCAGGAACACGTATTAAACCCTCCCTCGAAGTTCTTTTACTCATCAGTCCGGGCTCAGTCCAGAGGCTGAACAAGCTTCTCCCGGTCTGTAGCAGCAGGCTACCCGTTCTACGGTAGTTTACCGATTCTCCCCAGTTCATCCGCGGCGAAGCCTAGGTTTAACTCCTCAAGCTTCAGCCGCGTTGGGATACCGGTCTTAACATCCCAGCCTCTAAGAGCGTAGAACTCGTCCATTAAGGTTAGGAACTTCACCTCATCCATGGGTATACCTTGGTAATCCGGTTTCTTGAAGTATGGTATGACGGTTTCATCGTCCCTACGGGTTCTCCCCTCCCTGACGGCGATGGCTCTTTCAAGGTTGAAGACCCTTTCACCTACCCTGTTCAGCTCAGCCCCCGTCGCCTTGATACCTGTAGCCGCTGTGAAGAGCACGGCGTCGGCTTCTACATCACCGTAGCCGTCTTCCCCTTGTCGGCTGTAGAGCACAGGGAAAACCTGGTCGCATGTAAGCAACGAGTCTTTCACACAGTCGTTGTTCTCATGCCAGATCGTTGGCTGAACCTTATACTCGTACCCGCTTTCCAAGGATACCGCTTTCTCAGAGCCGTAGACCCTCCGCGCCACTTTCTCAACCTGCTCCATTGTCACAGCGCCTTTCCCATCGTTCCACCAGTACGTGATCTCCTGAGCGTAACCGTGAACGTTTGAATCCCTCGAATCCATAGCCCACGTTAAGGCTGATACGATCCAGTGTGGGAAACGCGGAGCACCGAAGATATGCCCGTCCCAGTGAGTGGCAAAACCATGCGCCACGTGGGTTGAGAACTCCTTGCCCTTCCCTAGGATGTCCACGGCCCTCGGCAGTCCCTCGGCGAGAACCCTTCCGATGCCTTCCCTGTACGCGATTTTATGTATGATTTTACTCCAGAACTCCCCGCTGTCAAATTCCACAGGATACTCCAGTGGGACACCGATCTCCTCCTGGGTTATCAACCCAGCGTCCTTCAGGTTCTTCAACCATTTACCCCACTGCCCAAAACCCATTATGAGTTCCCAGTGGTTTACACCGAGGAGGTTCGATAGCTGAGCGGCTTCAAACCCTGCTTCCCATGGAACACACTGCGCGAAGGCTCCGGCGACGCAGTGTACAGCACCTGTGTAAGACCTTGGGTATAGTTTACCCGGTACATCCCTGTAAACTTGGTAACCGCAGCCTTTAACCGTGCAGGACATGGTGCAGGCTTTGCACTTAGGGTCAGGATCAGCCTCTGCCCTGTGAAGAGCGTAGGTATGTGTTAAACGTTTCACGTACCGGCATGCCTCTAGGAACGCCTCAGGTTCAGCGACGTTAACTCCACCCGATCCTCGCACAGCGATGGCTTTGAGGTTCTTCGAGCCCATAACGGCGCCGAAGCCGCCTTGACCCGCAGCGTTCTCAAGCTCGCTTTGGATGACGGCTATGCGGACGAGGTTTTCACCAGCGGGACCTATGCATACAACCCTAACGCCTCTCCCATGCGTCTCAACGAGGGCTTTCTGCGTCGCAAACGTGTCCAAGCCCCAAAGCTTTCCAGCGTCTCTTAACTCAGCCCTCCCATCCTCAACCCATAAGTAGACGGGTTTCTCAGCCTTCCCATGGAAGACTACGCCGTCGTACCCAGCGTACTTCAGCTCAGCCGCCCAGTAGCCTCCCATACTTGAACGCGTATAACAGGGTTTAGGATACGTCTGCGGAGCTAAACCGCAGACCTCCATCCTCCCCCCGGAGGTAGGGGCTAAGGTTCCCGTTAAGGGACCGGTCATGAAGATCAGGTGGTTACCAGGGTCATAAGCGTCGATGTTCAAAGGTATCTTCTCCCAAGCTATCCGTGCGGCGACGCCTCTTCCACCGATGAATTGACCCGCGTACCTCATGGTTTCCTCGGTTTCCACCCGTTCCTCAGTGAGGTTAACGGTTAGGATCCTTCCAACCCACCCGTATAGCACCGTTCCTAAACACCTCCAACCTTAACATACTTGAGGGCGTCGTGGGGGCAGATCTCCACGCACTGAGGCTTCCCACCGCAGAGGTCGCATTTCACGTAAGTCCCCCTCCCACGGTTGAAAACGATGACTGCGCGGTTCCCGTTGTAAGGGCATGCCTCAGCGCAGTTCCCGCAACTGATACATTCCCGCTCATCGATCAACCGTGCTCCAGTAGCTTTATCCACGGTCATGGCTCCTTCCACGGGACAGGCACGCATACACTCGGGGTTATCACATTGCTTACAGAGGTCAGCCTTCACCTCGGCTTCAAGGGTGTTCACCCATACACGTACCCGAGACAACGCTGGCTCGCATACACCCTCATGGTATAAGGAGCATGCAAGCTCGCAGCAACGGCACCAGCGGCAGACCTCGGCGTTAAACTCAACTCTATACACCGCCGGCGGCACAGCCTCATTCATCGATGTTTCACTCATGTATGAATCCCTTATACACGTTGAGTTAAACGCAGGCTACTAGAACTGTGCAGGCTTAGCTTTAAAGTTAATGAACTGTCAAAGGTTTAACAGGTTTCTCGGTTACTCAACGCTACCTTAGAGGGCATCGCATAACTTAATTGTGGAGACCGCTTGATCTGTTACTCAGTGTATGAAGGGTTGGGGGATGAAGCCTTGAAAGTTGAACTTGGAGGCTACAGGGGTCCCGCCTTGCAGGCGCTTCTGAAAGCCGGTGTAAAGGTGGAGGATGAGATAAGGATCACCGGGGATGGGCTGACGTACGAGGGCATCCTCGTTCCACGCTCCGAGTACGGGGATGAAGAACACGTCGTAATCAAGCTTAGGAACGGCTACAACATCGGTGTCCGCGTCACCGCGTCTACCATGGTTGAAAGGTTAGGCGCTGGGGCTAAGCTCACCTTTAAACCTCCAAGGATACGTGAGGCTGGTAAGGACCTGCCTAGGGTGTCGATCCTGAGCACCGGCGGCACCATAGCCAGCCGGGTTGACTACAGAACCGGCGCCGTGACCCCCGCCTTCTCAGCCAGCGACTTGTACAGCGTTGTTCCAGAGCTCGCAGACATAGCCGTCATCGATACGGAGGTCCTCTTCAGTATCTTCAGCGAGGATATGACGCCGAGGCATTGGACTAAGGTGGCTGAAGCCGCGGCTAAGCACATCGAAGCCGGAGTTGACGGGTTGGTTGTAGCGCATGGAACTGATACCATGGGCTACACGGCGGCAGCGCTCAGCTTCGCGCTGCAAAACCTCCCCGTACCCTTAATCCTCGTCGGAGCCCAGAGGTCCCCGGACCGCCCAAGCTCAGACGCTGCGTTGAACCTAGTTGGCGCGGTGAAGGCGGCTGCCCAAGCGCCCTTCGCCGAGGTCGCGGTGGCTATGCACGCGGAGACATCCGATGAAGCCGTTGCCCTCCACCGGGGTACAAAGGTGAGGAAATGCCATACAAGCCGTAGAGACACCTTCAAATCCATAAACGCAGACCCCATAGCCCTCGTTAAGCCGGATGTTTTAACGATGTTGACGCAAGGGTATAGAAGCCGTGACCCCGAACGCAGCCTCCAGCTTAAACCTAAATTCGATGAGAAGGTTGTGCTTGTGAAGCATTATCCAGGCTTCAACCCAGACATCATCGAAGGCTTCGTAGACCTTGGCTACCATGGGCTGATCCTGGAGGGAACTGGTCTCGGGCATGTAGCCAGCGGCTGCCTAAAAGCCTTAAAGCACGCTTATGACCGCGGCGTCTACGTCGGGATGACGTCCCAATGCCTCTGGGGTAGGGTTGACATGTATGTTTACTACACGGGCCGCGACCTTATGGCCTACGGCGTTGTACCTCTTGAGGACATGCTTCCTGAAACAGCTCTTGTGAAGCTCATGTGGGTTCTAGGGCAGACAGAAGACTACGGCGAGGTTAAGCGTTTGATGCTTACGAACATAGCGGGGGAGTTCTCCCCGCGGACTTCATACAGGTGGGTGTCCTAGATGGCTGTAGACTATGCGAAACTCGGTTTGAAGGTTGGGCTTGAGCTTCACCAGCAGCTGAAGACCGCGGCTAAGCTTTTCTGCTCCTGTAAACCTGAGTTAAGGCTTGGAGAGCCTGAGTTAAAGTTTATGAGACGCCTCAGACCAACCCAGAGCGAGCTTGGACAGGTCGACCCAGCCGCCCTCTTCGAGTTCCAGAAAGGTCGTAACGTCATCTACGAGGCTGATGACGTAACCAGCTGCCTCGTTGAACTGGATGAGGAGCCGCCTCACAGCCTTAACCAAGAAGCCGTTGACATCTGCCTCACAGTCGCTCAGTTAATCAACGCTGAACCCGTGGACGAGGTTCATGTGATGCGGAAGATCGTTATCGACGGCTCAAACACCACGGGCTTTCAGAGAACCTGCATCATCGCCCTCGGCGGCTTCGTAGACGTCGACGAGAAACGGGTTCCCATACAGACCACATGCCTTGAAGAAGACGCTGCTAGGCCCATGGGCATCGAGGGAGCTCAGGTTCACTACAGCATCGATAGGCTTGGAATACCCTTAATCGAGGTTGCCACAGCCCCCGTCATCCATTCCCCGAAGGAAGCGGAAACCGTTGCCCTAGTTATCGGGCGCATCCTCAGAGCCACGGGGAAGATGCGTCGTGGTATAGGAACTATAAGGCAGGACATTAACATCTCCATCCCAGACGGCGCCCTCATCGAGATTAAGGGGGTGCAAAAACTCGAGCTTGTCTCAAAGGTTGTGGAATACGAGGTTCAACGCCAGCTCGGGCTTCTGAACATAAGCAAGGAGCTGAAGGCGAGGAGCTGCGATGAGCGGGACTTAAAGGAAGATTTCACCGATGTGACTGAGGCGTTTAGAGACACGCGGTGCAAGCTGATACGCGACGCCTTGGGAAAAGGAGGCGTGGTTATGGCTGTGCGGCTTCCAAGGTTCACTGGTCAACTAGGGCAGGAGCTTCAGCCGAACTTGAGGCTGGGAACGGAGATGGCTGATAGGGCCCGGTTCTGGGGCAGGGTTGGAGGTTTATTCCACACAGACGAGCTGCCGGGCTACGGCATAGACGCGGGGGAAGTCGACGAGGTAAGAAAGGTCGTGGAAGCTAAGCCCGAGGATGCCGTGGTCATCGTCGCTGACAAGCAGGAAAACGTTGTCGACGCGCTTAAAGCCGTTGTGGAAAGAGCTAGGGAAGCCCTCTTCGGGGTTCCAGAGGAAACCCGTGGCCCAAACCCCGATGGGACAACCCGTTACATGCGCCCAAGACCTGGGGCTGCGCGGATGTACCCGGAAACCGATATTCCCACGACACTTGTTACTGAGGAGCGGTTAACGCGGGTAAGAGCCGCTGTACCTGAACTCCCAGAGCGTATGGTTACACGTTTCATGCAGGAGTTTGGTTTAAACAGGAAGCTGGCTGAGCAGGTTGTAGCCTCAGAGTACCTTGACCTATTCGAGAGGCTGGCTGGGGAAACAAGGGTTTCAGCCTCCGTCATCGCCGTCGCCCTCACGGAAACGATGAAAAGCCTCGAACGGGAAGGTGTGGAAACCGGGAAGCTCGCGGATAATCAGGTTACGGAAGTGTTTAAGCTCATCGACACAGGGCTTATGGCTAAGGAATCCATCCCCGAAGTCTTCACATGGTTGTCAAAGCATGAAGGCTCAACTGTGCAACAAGCCTTAGAAGCGCTTGGTCTAAAACCCTTTACGCGTGGTGAGCTTGAAGCCATCATCGAAAAAACAATCGCCGCGGAAGGCGCTGTTATGAAGGAAAAGGGGTTGAAAGCCATGCCATACCTCATGGGCGCCGTTATGCGTCAGGTTAGGGGTAAAGCGGATGCTAAGGTCGTAAACCAAATCCTCGGTGAAAAGCTGAGGAAACGCGGAGGATACTAAAATCCTCGGTACGCTTCTTCCCTCAGAGATATCCTGAAGACGATAATTGTTCTGCTAACCCACAGAATCCTGTATAAAATTCTATATTTTCCCACCCTGATACGGTAGGCATCTTTCAAGCCTCTGAGCTTGGCGACTCCTCTTGGTAGAGGGTTTAAAGATAGTTCTTCGATTTTCCCAGTGACCTCTGTTTTTATCTCTTCAGGTAGTTTCTCCAGACTCCTACTCGTCTTACTTGTTAGGAAAATGTTGAAAGACATGCCTAACTCTTCTTTAGCGGAATAAGCTTCCCCTCTCTTAGCTCCCTCTCAGACTCTTCGTATGCCTCTAAATCTTCTAGCTCTGGCTTTTCCCCCTCAACAATCCTTTCCTCAAGCGCTTCAAGTCTAGCCAGTATCGCGTCAAGTTTAACATTGACATCTCGCAAAACCTGAGAAACATTGTTGAGACGCATAGATTTTCAAGGGAACAGAAACATATGTTGGATATAACGTTTACGTCTCAGTTGAA
>CAYNFI010000039.1:0-16501 GCA_964396445.1 uncultured Candidatus Bathyarchaeia archaeon | reverse complement strand
TACATCGCTCTGACGTATGGGCTCTTAACACCAACCTCCCCGCTGAAACGTACGATTACAACATCGTATTTAAATGGGCTGTCGCTAAGGCATCCTTCCATACCCTACCCACCGACATACTTAACACTATACGCTAACGCTGAGGGAGAAGCTTTACTGAAGACATATGCCAGCTGCTTTATAAACAGGCTTTCCCTATTTAATCTGCACAACTTTAAATATAGCTGTGAATCCGTGTGAAGCCTTGAATCCTCTCATCGAGCTAATGGTTGAACCTGAATGGGTGAATGCGCTGTCAGGTTAATTGGGAAATAGTCATAAAGGCGTGAAAAGATACCTGCTGTGCTAGGGTTAGATCTCTTCCCGGCTTGGGGGTGGTGTGAACACTTTTCCCTGGCGTTTAACCCTTGTCACATGTCCAGCGATGAGGTTCCTCAGCTTCTTCGAGTACACCGTCACCATCTCATCGACGACCCTTTTATTTGACTCAAAGTCCTCTGTAAACCTTTCTGGGTAATCTGCCATAAGTTTTTCAGCAACCTTCTTCACAAGCACACTCTTAACCCTACCCATTCCTTTCCTTCCATCCAACACTCAGAGCTTCATCTCAACGGAACACGTTATTTAAGCTTTCTAAAAACGCGACTTTTAACGTGTAACATGGTTTACGATGAGGATGCGAAACGTAGTTTTCAGGGAAAAAAGTACTGGTTTCTGTGAACACCTAGGACCACTGATATGAAGAACAGTCGAGTCACTAATAATAAAGCCTGTTCTCCTCTTTTTTTCGGCATAAGGGTTAAATACTAGTTTCTTTAAGCAAATGTTCTGTCGGAGGTGTTTCGATGTCGGAAATCGAGCTTCAAATAGCCCCAATGCACAGGTTGCTTAAGAAAGCGGGCGCTGACAGGGTTAGCGAGGACGCAGCTGAGGAGCTTAGGAGAACCCTTGAAGAGGTCGCTGTGAAGATCGGACGGGAAGCCTCTGTCCTCTCCACCCACGCGGGTAGAAAGACTGTTAGAGCTGAGGACATCAGGCTAGCGGCTCGGGGAATAGTCAGAAACTAAAAGCTACGATAAACCCCACCCATCAGGGTAACGGATCATTCACAGACAAAAGAAAGATAATCTACTATGAACCCTTTGATGTACACCTTGCATAACGGTTCCAGTATTATCTACCATGTTTCTGACGGTTCATAAACCGATAAACTTCAACTTGGCTTCTGAAAAAGTATTTATCCTTAGATGGATTAATTGGCTCAAGCTCCGGTAGTGTAGCGGTCAAGCATAGGAGCCTCTCGAGCTTATAGGAGACAGCTCCCGACGCGGGTTCAAATCCCGCCCGGAAGGAAACGAGGGAGCTTCGTTTCCCGGGATGCACTTAGGACTAACCCGCGTTTACGTATAGTCATAGGCGGGATGTATAGTTGAGGGTAATCGTCGTTACTGGAACACCTGGGGTTGGAAAAACCACGGTTTCAAGGACGCTGGCTGATAGGGCGGGAGCTGTTTACATCGACGTCAACGACCTAATACGTAAGAATAAGCTTTTCTCAGGGTATGATCGTCGGAGGAAAACCTACATAGCCGACCTTTCCAAGGTAGCCAAGCGGGTTCGTGGAATCTTCGAGGCTTCTGACAGAGATATCATACTCGAAGGACACATCGCACACTTGGTGGTGCCTAAGGAAAGTGTTTACTTAGCCTTCGTATTGAGATGTAGCCCCGGAACCTTGAAGGAACGGTTACAACGCAAACCGTACCCCACAGAAAAAGTTTCTGAGAACGTGGCGGCTGAGGTTCTGGATATATGCCTCGTCGAGACCATAGAAACCCTTGGAGAAGCCAGGGTTGCGGAAATAGACACAACGAATAGAACGGTTGAAGAGGTTGTTGACGAGATGCTTGAAACCATAGCTGGTAACAAGAAGCCTAGTCGTCACGTCGTAGATTGGATGACAGAGCTTGAGCTGAAAGGTTTACTCAACCAATACGTTCAGTAACTGATTGAAATGGCTTTCACAAGTTATAAGTTGCCTAGAATATCCTTCCTCGTGACTAACCTAATCTTTCTACGGTTTGCATAAGCTTTCGCATGGTCGCTGAACTTCTCCCCCACCATGATCGGACCCCGCATATTCACGTCGGAGGAAGCCTTATCTAGGTTTATGACCATGTTCACACCGACGGTTCTACTCCATTCCCTAACCCAAACCGGGGTTCTCTCCTTCTTAGCATCTATGAGGAGAAGGTCGAAGGTATGTTGAAGCCCGGAAAAGCCTTCAAGGATTACCTCCTCCTGCACCGTATAACCCTTATTGTAAAAGAACTCCGCAGCTAACCCTGTTAAAGAAGTCTCAGTTTTCCCCGCCATACAATCCCAACTCATGTTACGCCATTACGTTAACTGCCATGGAAGAGCATTTCAAGGTTTAGTTAGAGGGTGGAATATGATGGGTTCCTCTATTCCTTAAAGGTAAAGGGTCCCTTCTTCAAAGCATAGGTGAAAAGATTTACCCTTGGATCACTTCACTTCCTTCAGTGGTTTGCCGCAACAGATCAAATCGCATGCTGTACAATTGCAGTCCTCATCAACTGTTACCAAGAGACCGCATTCAACGCATTTATACCTCTTACCCTTCCCCTTCTCCTTCTTCTTAGTCGACATTCCGAAAATCACCCCCTAAATGTAATTAAGCTTCCCCTTCCGATTTAAAATTAACTTTTTAGGGTATCTAATGTTCACCTTCAGCCTTCGGGTAACCCTCGTCCTCCAGTTGAATAGCGGTGTGGTCGATTCCAAACTCCTCTTTAAGCACGTTGATTAAAGTCGTGATCAGCGCTTTTCTATCAGTTCCCTCTCTCACAACGATGTGACCGCTCATACAACACATCTTAGTGGAAGCGATAGCCCATACATGGAGGTCGTGTACGCTTTCCACGCCTTTCAACTCAACCATTCTCCGCTCCAAGACCTTTACATCGACGTGTGGTGGTACACCCTCAAGGAGGACGTTTAGAGAGTCTCTTATGAGTTTCCCTGAGCTGTAGAATATTAGCCCGCCTATCATCATGCTGATTAAGGAGTCTACTTGGTACCAACCAGTGAAGAACATTATAAGCGCCGCACAAATCGCTCCGAATGAACCCAAGGTGTCAGCTATGACGTGTAGAAACGCGCCTCTAACGTTTAGGCTTTCATCCTTCGACTTTAGAAGCGTGAGCGCTGACAGACCGTTGGCGATGAGACCTAGGGAAGCGATAGCTAACATGTTGAAACTTTGCACCTCAATGGGTTGTTGAACCCGTTTAAGGGCCTCGTAGAAGATGAAAAACACGATAACCCATAAGAAGACACCGTTTAGAAACGCCGCAAGGGTCTCTGCACGGTAGTATCCGTAGGTTTTTTTAACCGTTGTAGGCCGCTGGGCTAGCGTCGCAGCGACGAGAGCGAATACCAGAGCGAGGGAGTCGTTTAGCATATGCCAAGCATCTGTTAGGAGGGCCAAACTGTTGGTAAGGATTCCTCCCACCAACTCGACGACGAAAAAAGATACAGTAATACCTAAGGCTGCTCCAAGATACCTCGTGTCTCTCCGTGTATCGGAATGCTCTTGCAATTGACCTCGCTCTTGCGCCGTAGCTTTCCCCTCCGTTACTATTAAACTTGAATCTACTTTCACACGTTTCATTACTGAAGCTTTCAACCTTTAATAATCCTGCGAAGTCCTCGACAATCCTTAACTGTTAAAGAGCGCTGGGTTTAGCTTCGATGATGCACATGTGCCTCTGAATGTTGCTTGAGGCTTTACGGTCGAGGTGGCTCCGCCGTCTACAAGCGTCTTAGGGTTCTAGTGGGTTCTAATCGCCTTTTCCAGCCTCTCATTTACAGCGTTCCAGTTTACGTTGTTGAGGAAAGCTTCGATGTATGGAGCCCTTTTAGGTCCCTGGTCGAAGTAGTATGCGTGCTCATACACGTCGAGGACGAGTAGTGGAACGGTGTTTAAAAACCCATACATGTTATGGGCGTCTAAGCCATTGTTAATAAGCTTCCCGTTTGTGAGGTCGTAGACGAGAACTGCCCAGCCTCTCAACGCCAGACCGCATGCCTTGAAGTCTTCCCTCCACTTTTCGAAGGAGCCGAAGTCTTTTTCGATGTGTTCCATAAGCTTTGCACGCGGCTTTGTGCCACTCCCATCTTTCAGGTTCTCAAAGTAAAGTTCGTGGAGAACGACTCCCATGTAGTTGAAGCTCTCCTCAACCTTCAAAGCCCGGTAATCGCTGAAGTTCTGATTTGCCTTACTCCGGTCAACGGTCTGCAACTTCTCCCAAACCTCGTTAACCTTGGCGACATACCCCTTATAATGGGTTTCAAAATGGTAGTCCAGCTGTTGATCCGATATCCCCGTTAAACCCCTGGGTTTAAGCTGGTCTTTAGCAACTAACTTCTCAGGCAATTTTCATTCCCCATTCTTTCACAGTTAATTGTTCACAGACGTTGATATAATATTTACGGCGTTTCCCCTACCCGTTTAAAAACGTGAACTGTTTAACTAGGCAGAGTAGAGGTGTGTCTAAGCCTGGGATTGATGGGTAAATGGGGTTGAGAGGGATTAATGGAGTAAAAAAAATGAATGTAGGTGGTGCGTGGAACGGTTTTGAAAATACCCCTCTATTTTACCCTTTTTCCAAGTATTCTCTCCCAGTTGTCGGCGTGTTCCTCTTCGGTGGCTAGGATTTTCTCAAGCATAAGCCTCGTCGTAGTGTCTCCTAACTCCGCGTAGAGCTTAACCTGATCCTTATACATCTTTATGGCTTGATACTCGATTTCAAGGTCGTCTTGAACCATCTTCTTAAGGTCGCCGCCTGTTTTGATCTCCACAGGCTTCGTTGTCGGCACACCTCCAAGGTAGACGATTCTCTCCGAGAAGGATTCAAGATGCTCCATCTCCTCCTTGGAGGTTTCCTCGAACTGATCGGCTATAGCCGGGCTTTCCAATCCCTCAGCCATTACATGATGGTACGAGTACTGAACAATAGCCGCGATTTCACGGGCAACGCCTTTGTTTAAAGCCTCCACGATTTTTTTACGCGCTTCCTCACTTAATAAAAAACTCATGCTAATACCTCCTGACCAACTTTACGTTAAACTTGTATAAATAAATTTAGATGATTTCCTAAAAATAAAGGCTCTTCAACATGTAAACACTTCACCTGGAAAAATACTTCGGTTTAGGTGCTAGATTTAAGGCCTCTCACTGATGACTCATCAAAGGTTTATGGTGGTTTCTTAAACGCTTACAGCTCTTCAAGAACAGCGATAGCTTTAACCGGGCAATTCCTGACGCAGGCTACGCAGCCGATGCACAGCTCCGCTGTACTCCTGCAGTCATTGCAAAAAGGTTTAGCCTTCCCTCCTAGGCAGTTACTTTGATTCACTACTCTAGCCTTTCCATCCTTAAGCTGCAATACTTCTTGAGGACAAACGGTTATGCATACTCCGCATCCGTCGCAGAGGTCTGTTAGAACCACAACTCTAGCCATAAATCACCACCTATCCGAGATTAGAACACATGTTTTTCTCATACACCTATCCCTGGAGAAGTTCTTTCTCAAGTTTCGTAAACTCTGCGTATCGTTTTTCAATGTTCTCGAACTCACGGCGCGTCCTTTCATGCCTTTTAACCAGTTCCTCGGGTATCGGCATGTTCCTCCTCTTATAGTAATCATATATAGCCTCGCTCAACCCGTCTACGGCTAGGACTGAACAGTGTATTTTTACCGGGGGTAGACCGCCTAAGCCTTCCACGACCTCTGATTTAGTGATCTCCAAGGCTTCTTCGATGGTTTTACCTTTAGCCAGCTCAGTGATCATGCTGCTTGTAGCGATAGCGGCGCCGCATCCGAAGGTTTTAAACGTCACGTTCTCCAGCCGGTTATCCTTCACCTTTATGTAAACCGTCATCATATCTCCGCAGATAGGGTTTCCGACGGTGCCTACACCGTCGGCGTCCGTGATCTCACCCATGTTCCTGGGGTTCCTGAAGTACTCCATCACCTTCTCCGTGTACATGGCTAAACCACCAATTCCTTAGGAGTCAGAGGTGATATCATCCTAAGTCTCTTCACGATTCCAGGTAGTATCTGTAGAACATACTCTATGTCTCCCTCATCGTTCTGCTTACCTAGTGAGAAGAGGAGGGAGCCGTGGGCTTCTTCATGGGCTAAGCCTATAGACCTGAGGACGTGGGAAGGCTCCAGGGTCTTGGAGGTGCAGGCTGAACCTGATGAAGCCGCTACGCCTTCCATGTCTAAGCTGAGGAGAAGGGATTCACCTTCAACGTAGCTAAACCTCACGTTGACGTTGTTTGGAAGCCTCTGGGTTGGATGTCCGTTCAAATAAGTGTGGGGGACAGTTGAGACTGCTCCTTCGATGAATCTATCCCTTAACTCTGTAAGCCTTTTTCCCTCAGCCTCCATTTCACCCTCAGCGATCTCAGCCGCCTTCCCCATACCTACGATACCGGGGATGTTCTCTGAGCCTGACCTAAACCCCCTCTCTTGACCCCCTCCATGGATGGTTGGGATAAGCCTCGTCCCCTCCCTTCTGTAGAGGGCTCCAACACCCTTGGGCCCATAGAAATCGTTTGAGGACATGGAGAGCAAGTCGATCTTGTCTCTCTCAACGTTAACATCGACTTTCCCCGCAGCTGCGACAGCGTCCACGTGGAAGTAGATGTCCTTATTCTCGGCAACTTCACCTATGGCTTTAATCGGTTCAATAGTCCCTATCTCACCGTTTGCATACATCACGGAGATCAGGATTGTCTTATCCGTAATCGCGCTTCCAATCCTATCCACATCCACCACACCATATCTATCAACGGGGATGTACGAAACCGTGAACCCCTCTCTTTGGAGGTACTTGCATATGTTCATTATCGAGATATGTTCGATGGTTGATGTTATTATATGGTTCCCCCTATCCACGTTTCTGAACGCGACGCCCTTTAAGGCGATGTTGTTGCTTTCAGTACCCCCGGAGGTGAAGATAACCTCCCCGCTTTTAGCGCCTATGAGTGCAGCAACCCTTCCCCTAGCGTCTTCAAGGGCTTCCCTAGATTCCTGCCCAATAGCGTGGACTGAAGAAGGGTTTCCGAAAGCCTTCAGGAAATAGGGTTGCATAGCTTCTAAGACACGGGGGTCTACAGGCGCCCCTGCCTGGTAATCCATATAAACCTTTCTCATACCTTCACAACCCAGGCTTTCTAAGCACGCCTAGCATGGGTTTAGAACCACATTACGCCGTCGGCTTCGAGGACTAATCCATTCAAAGTAGCGGCTCCTACAACATAAGCTTCAGGGATGAAGGTGCCTCGCTCAAGGTTGAAAAGCATACAGCTCTGCTCACAGACTTTGAATTTCACACCGGCCTTCAAGGCTTGGTCCATAACCTCCCTCAGACTTGGGAAAGACCCGAGCTTGATCTTCTCCGCCTCACCGCGTTTAACCACGGTGATACCACTTCCTATAAAGTAAATTATAGCGTCTAGGCCCATAGCCTTCGCCGTCGTAGCGAGCACGAAAGGCGAGTAGAGTCTCTCAGGGGTGTCAACTCCACTTGTTTGCACGTAAAGGATCATCTTCTTTTTCTCACCCAATCCGGTTACCCCGCATTTTAAAAGTATTATAACAACGTTATAAACGTTTATTTTATCCTCCTTACTAGGAAACGAATCTTTCCACCTTCTCTACGAACCTCAAGAACCTCCTGCTCAGATACCTTAGCCCAATACTTCAAGTCCTCCTCAGCCGCCGGGTCGTCGGCGATAATCTCTAAAACTTGACCAACCTTCAACATGGTCATCTCCTCCCTTGCTTTAAGAACAGGCATAGGACAGTAAAGCCCTATACAATCCACAACACGGTCAGGCTTTACCTGCTTACCCATTCAATCCCTCCGGTGTTACCTATAATCTACCTTCCCATTTAAACACAGAGTCTTTGGTTCAGGAATAATTACTAAAGGTAAATTGCTAGACGCCGACGGTGATATGCCCTGGGAATCTTAAATGTTTGCGAAATATATATTAATGTGTTCTGCTGCTGGGTTTAAGCTTGGCGACTAAAGGTCAATAAATTAATCGGAAAGCGTGTTTATCAAAATATGAGATAATTTGTGGAAAGTGTTATGGAAGACAGGGATTCCTCTCAGTTATTAATTTTATGTTACAAATGAGGTTAAGGGGTTTTTACAGTGATAGAAAAACTCTAACGCTTTACTTTTTCTGACTGGTGAAGAAATAGATTTAACTCCGTTTTATCATATACATCTGATGTGAGGTTTATCACCGTTGGGTTTAACAGGGAAGTCTCTCATAAGTTTCTTCCAAGAGCAAGTAGGATTAGAGAAGGAAGCAGCTAAGTCGATCAACGTTTCCCTGAAGACCGTGAAGAACGCCGTGGTAATAAAAGTGTTAAAAGGGGTTGCCCTAGACTCCTTGAAACACGCTGAACTATACCTGGCCGCTGTAGACGTGGCTTCAGGCTTTCAGGAGCCGCTTACGGACAGCGAACTTCACCGACTACGGGAAAATATTAGAAGGCATATAGAGAACGAGAACAAGATGATCGAACGAGTAGACTATGCCATAGAAAGAGCTGAAAGCGGTAAAGTAAGGTTCCTTCTCCAATCCATCAAATCTGACGAGGAGAGACACCATGAACTCCTGGAGAGGATTTTGGATACAATTGTTCGAGGGGAAACCGTTACTGCTGATGAGTGGTGGGACTTCATATGGAGAGACGTACCGTTTCACGGCACCCCTGGAGGGTAGGCTCTAACACTCTAGGATCATGTGGGCGCTGTGCCACACAAAGCGATTTCTGAGGCACAGGAAGGTATCGTTGAAAAGGAAAGGTTATTTACCTCAACCCATCACTAAGGGTGAGGGGTACAATGTCCTTAGCGTCCCGTAGGTACCTCGAAGAACTTTCAGGTCTCCTCCAGAGAGGTGTGACGGTTGTCACCGTGGACGGGAAAAGCTTTACAGGGACACTTTCAGGGTTCAACTCTGAGACTATGAGTATATGCCTATCCGACGTAAGGGACGATAAGGGAAGAACTATGTTCAAGCTCTTCCTAAACGGAAGCTTCATCGCCCAAGTTTACGCGGTGGAGAAACCCTTTGACTTAAGGGGTTTAGCTGAACGATTGGAAAGGGTTTTCCCAAAGCTTGTAAAGCTCTTCGAAGACCAAGGCGTAATCGTTGTCATGGACAGAATCAGGGTGACGGAGAAGGGGATCGTCGAGGGTTCAGGACCTGCGGCTGAAAGGGTGCAGAGGGTGTACGAGGAGTTTACGAGGGAATTTAAGGGCTAGATTAAGCCCATAGGTTGAGGTCTCTCCCTCGTTTTCAAAGCCATTACGCTCAACGTTTTCTCAGCCAACTGAGCTGCCTGCGCTAGCCTCTCAGGGTTTACGTTAAGATGTAAAAACCTGCACATCACATCCAGAACCACCCGTGCAGCTTGAGCGTCAGGGTAGGTTCCCGGTGTTTCAGCTAGGAGACAGCAGCCCTCAATACCCTTCAACTTACCTAAACCCATTAAAACGCCGGCGGCTCCGTAAACCCTTCCCCTAATCACCTCCACGCCCTGCTTTTCAAATCCCTTAACGTGGTTTATGTTAGTGGCTGTACAGTAAACACGGGGTTTTTCAAGAACCCTTTCCACAGGTAAACCCCCTATACATATGACGAGCTTGCAACCGAGTTTTTCAACGATTTCGATTACCTCCGAGTAGAGCTCATATTGCCCAAAAGGTGAAAGAGCCTGCGTATTACCATACAGAATCAATAGATCCCCGAGTGCCTCGTCACCTGTACGCGCATAGTATAAGCTATTAATTGGAAACCTTAGGTTTCCCCCTTGCCCCGTAACTGCAAGGTCTTGGAAGAAGGGGGACCTAATATCGCAGAATTTACTGGCTTTAAGCTCAGAGATTAAATGCAGCGCTAAGATGTTTGCTACAAACCCAATCCCGGGTAGACCCTCGATTAGAACGGGTTTACGCAGCCTGGGGTGTTCATGGATTAGAACCTTGCACCCCCTCAACTTCTTTCACCTAAACCATTACGTTATGCTTACTTTACCCGCTGTGTTACGGAGTCCTCGCAGACTCTATAACCCCCTCCCTAACATTAACGGCCATACCGTGTTGAAACTCACGCATTTCACTGCCTGAAAGGACAGCGTCTCCTACAGCGAGCAAACGGTCCTTTGAATCCACGACGAGGGCTTCCTCCCGTGGAACCAACTCTTTGTCACAAGCGAGGATAAACCTTGGGAAAACATTACCTCCTCTACCGACGATGCCGTGGACTTCCTCATCGTCAACGATTACAACCCTATACCTCGGGTAGTTTAAAGCTTTATGGACCAACCTTGCTCCATAGACTTTTAAGGCAAACAGCCCATTTTCAGCCCTCTGCGTTGCCAGCAATCCTTCCCCAAGCCAGACCCTCCTCATCCTTCCCGTCACCTTACTTTTCTCCAAGCGTACACCCTCTGGGAACAGGGTGGGTCCAACCCCTTTTCCAAACTGGAAGTCGGCGACGACCCTTATCTTCTCAAGGTCATTGTACTCCCTCCCATCCCATCTAAACACTTTCCCCAAGAGGATGGATTGCCCGAAAGGGTAGGCTTCCTTGAGGGCTGATGGCACAACGTAGGTTCCGAGACGCTCCTTAACCCTACGTAAAGCCCTTCTAAGCTCAGGTCTAAGCTTGGTTTCAGAACCAGAGTAGAAGAGGGCTGACCTTTTACTTACGGGGTCAACACTTTGAAAGAAACTTCCCCCCCTCTTTAGAACGGTGACTAAAGCCTCGAGTAGGCTGGGGTGGGCTCTAGCCCTTTGCTGAACGAGCTCCCATAAACGGTTCTCCCGAATAGCCTGTTTAACAATCCTCGTCTCCCTTTGAATTGCGTACAGGTTATGCTTCGCCAAGGTTTTTACACGGGTTTCCTCATCCATTTCCCAGAGTTCGCTTACACCATGTTTTTCACAGACGGGGCAGTTACATGGGAGGAAAACTAGTTCTTCAAGCCTCCTCGTCCCAAGCTCTGTCATGTATCTTAAGTCTCTTGCATAGATGCTGTAACTTGCTGAGTCGTATAAATCGTAGCCTATAGCTGTTAAAAGAGACATCACCATTGGGTGACCCATACCGAAGGCGTGGATCGGCTTATTCGATGGAAGGCTCATCTTCGCCGTAAGACCTTGAAGGGTGATCCCCTTGAAGCCATATCCCTTCCAAAGCCTCGGTGGAACCCCCACCGCGAACATGTCAAAATGAAACCTCTTCATCTCCCTGCAGGAAAGCTTTACAAGGTCTCTGAAACCCCCGCCCTGTATGACACCTTCCCAGCAAACATCGGAATCTGGATGGATTAGGCTCCATTCCCTAGCCCTCTCCACGGTTTTTAAAACGCTTTCCCTCGTCTCAGAGTAGCTTTCCTGCTTCGAAGGGATGTCGAGCATCACCCCGACATCCGCGCCGACTTTCTCCTGAAACCTCACGATCTCTTCTTGTGTTAACTCAACGTCGCCTCTGAAAGTCTGGTACGCTCCTGAATCGCAGAATACTGTACCTGAGAAACCGAGCATCCTATGGATTCCAACGTTGAGGGCTTCCTCCCTAAGCCTCCCGTTCTTGTAGATGATGTACGCGTTTGTTATGAGGGCTTTTAAGCCGAACTCCTCCTCCATTTCCTTAGGTGTTATAGTGGGGACGTTCGGGTTGAAGACGGGTAGGAACAGTGGGGTTTCAAGCGTGGATTCTCCTATTGTCATCCTGCAAAGCCTGGCTCCAGCGTCTCTATCCTTAATCTCAAACCTTACCATAGCTTCAACCGTCTAAACGTTGAGTAAGTCAAGGTTATCTACACCTACAGTGTTCTATGCTATCAGCTAGCTTCTGATAAACGTACACGTTAAACGTACATGCCGTTCCAAACCTTTCCAACCTGGGCTAACCGCCTCTCCATCTCCTCTTCCAAGCTTAACGCCTCTAACTCCAGCTCTGATAGGTTAACTTCGATGCTGTACATGTCGCAGAGCGCCCTTATGGCTTCCCCGGCTGCCTTAAAGTCTGGTTTAGCGATGTCGGCGTATGGAAGGACGGCGGCTGCTGGGAAATCGCTGATCTCGAAGTTTACCATCATGATCGCGATAGGGCCATAGACGATCAACCCTGACTCAAGAAGGGGGATTCTAAGCTTTCTGGCCTTCGGCAGGTAGGCTTTTGTCGGGACAACCCTTAAAGCGGGTTTTTCATCGCTTTTCAGGCTTGCATCTAAGCCACCTATGAGCACGGCTTCCTTAAACCCCCCCCTCATAATCCATTTAGCCAAGGTGTCTCCGAAGAGGCTTTCCTCGGTGCGGTGTGGTGAGAACTCGCTCTTCATGAAAACCAGTCTTTCCCTCCTGTAGATCTCGAAGGGAGTAACCAACCGTTTATTGTCCATGAAGGTGAAGGGAGGCATATTCCCCGTTTGTATGAAGCCAACCCTCTTAGCGGATAAGGCGTTGATCAGGTAACTCACGGCGATGTAACCCGTTCCACCGAAACCATGGAACCCAGCGATGAACACACAGTCCTCAAACTTCTCGTTTTTCCTAGCCACAACACGAACACTCAATGCTGCGAACCCCTACATACGCTGGATTATGGAATGATAACGTGAGAGAAAAATGTTTCCCTATATTCCAGTAAGACTGTCGGCATCTTTTTCCCACAGTAACCTAGCATGCATACGACTACTTCCCAATCGCCGGTAGCTATTTTACATACTTGAAGCGTAGCGTTTCATACACGCAGGCAATTATGCCTGGGTATAAGACTGTACTTTTGAAGAAACCGTTAAAGATAAAAACCGTGAAGGCGTAGGACACTGCGTGCTAATCGAGGAGATCCGTATGCGCTTGGTAGACGCACACGCTCACCTAGGTTCATGTAGGGTTTTCGACTTGAACGTCGTGGAAGATGAGCTTATCAAGGCTATGGATGGGAACAAGGTTGATGCCGCTGTTGTACAGCCTTTCCCAGGCGCTCCAAACCCTGTTGAGGTACACAACCGCATCGCCGCTTTAGCTGAGCAGTATCCAGGGAGGATCTTCGGCATCGCCAGTCTAAACCCCCATATGGGAAAAACTGAATACATCGCTGAAGTTGAACGCTGCGTTAAAGACCTCGGTTTTGTCGGTTTAAAGCTTCACACCGTAGGTCATGCCGTAAACCCTCTCTCCGAAGATGGGGAAACCGTTTTCTCAACCGCTGAAAGGCTTGGCGTTCCCATCATGGTGCACACAGGCCCAGGCATACCCTTCGCCCTCCCCTCACTGTGCATTCGTAAAGCGAAGCAACACCCACATCTACCGGTTATCCTCGCCCACGCAGGCTTCGGCATACTGGCGGCTGAAGCCTTCGAGGCGGCAAAGGAATGTGGTAACATCATCCTCGAAACCTCTTGGGTTTCCGGTTTAGACGTTAAATGGTTCGTCGACGCTTTCAGCGCCGATAGGGTGATGATGGGCTCAGACCTCCCGAAAAACCTTCCAAATGAGATCGGTAAACACTATACCATAGGTTTAAATGAGGTACAGCTTGCTAAGTGCCTTGGTGAGACAGCGGTTAAGGTCTTCAAGTTGAGGATATAGGTCTTGAAGAGCTAGGATGAAACGCGGATAAATTCCCGTTCCTCCTCAGCCGCCTAGGCCTTCTTCTCTCCCCCGCACAGGTAAAGATGACTTAAAGTCCTGCTTGAGTTTATTGAGAGAAACCCTTCACCCTTTCCCTAGATTTTTTTTCTGTAGCAAAGAGGGTGTTCAACCGCGTAGACACTTTGAACCTTTGTAGTGCATGAAAAGACTTTTAAGCGCTTACACTGCTTTCCGAGTGTTCAGGGTGAATGAACTTGACGATTGTAACAGTCATTCACGCTAAGGAGCTTCCGGAGAGGAAAGAGGTCGTTCTACGGTATCCTCTTGAGAACGTGCAAAGTACATTGCATCACTTCGATTACAACCATAGCACGCCTGAAAACAAGTGGGTGGAACCCCACTCACATGACGTCGAGGAGTTTTGGTTCATAATCAAGGGGAAGGCTGAGGTTGAGGTTGATGGGAAGAAATACATCTTAGAGGACGGAGACATGGTAGTTACGCCGCCAGGGTATAATCATAGGTTTAATGCCTTAGAAGGCGATGTCTGGTGGCTATGTTTCATGGGGAAGAACCCTCAAGGCTAAGTATGGTCGAATAGGAGCCTTTTATGCACCGTCGAATTATACTATGACTTCGCTGAATTCCACGAATAGAACGTGACGCTTCAAAACAGAGTCCCATGTGCCTCCATGAAGATGGGTTTAAAGACGCGTATCTTTGATCATGTGAGATTAACCCATGAAATTTTCCAAACGCCCCTTTTTACTAGAAGCCCTACCCGCGCTCTCTATTCCCTTCTCCTCAGTGATCAAACGTCCATAAACCCCGTCGAAGCCCGGTACGATTCTAAGCCCGCCGACCCTTTGCCTTATGATTACGTCGGCGATATTGTCAACCGTTGTCCTCCTAAGATCCTCTTCTTGGGCGTCGACCAATACCTTATATTCGTTGCCGAAGGCTTGAATCAGCTTGTTATATTCATCCCATACCGGTCCTGAGTAAAGCCTCTGCTCAGCGGCTTGGCTGACCCCTAAGGCGGATGCGATTAACTCCTGCAAAGGTAGGAGATGTATGTATGGGATGGTGTCTGAGGGCTTGAAACCCCTTGGGCGGTCAGCTAACTCCTGAACCCTGTTCTCCACACCCTTAGTCAGCTTCCTACGGCACTTGGGACATTTGAAACCCATCGTTGAGGCTTCCTCAGGCGGTAAAGGTCCAACCCCGCAGGCTCTGTGACCTGTCCAATGGTATATCGGAGGCTTAGGCTAAAGCCTTAAACCTTTTCCGTAGGCGGGGTCAACCTCAACCGTCATGAGGAAACGCTTCGGGTCTTTCTCCCTGATACATGATACTAAAGCGTTGTAGTTAACCGCTTCAAGGTTGAAGACGCAGGCTTCTCTTCCGAGCCTGAAGGGCCATGGGGAATGGGAATCTGAGGCGCTTACTAGGGCGTAGCCGTCTAGGGAGGAAACCCTCCAGTTCATCGGTGGGTCTGAGCTAAGCCCCGTTTCCAACGCGTAAACATGCCCTACCTGGTCTTCGTAACACTGTTCCATGCTGTCAACCCCTGAAACTGCGCCGAAGATGGAGTACCACGGTGTCCACGCGTGGGCTGGGAAGAGGAAGTTATCCTCGCTTATCTCCATGACGGTTTCAACAAGCTCAGCTGGGCTCATGTCGAGGACTGGTCTCCCATCACTTTCAATGTCACCGTAGGCTTCAAGCCTCACGCCTAACTGTTCAGCCACATCGAGGCTTGGCATAAGGATAACGTGGTGGATACGCCGCGACTTCCCCTCAAGCTCATGAATCGTCGCTACCTCAGTTTGAGCTATGAAGTAGACTTTCCCCGAGCCCTGCGCAGGGATGTACAACCCTTTCTCAGGGGCTTCCACGAGGCTCCGCTTCAGTTCATCAAACCATGAAGGATGGAGGGCGTCTCCTGTGCCTAGCATGTTAAGTCCCTTAACCTCGGCGAATCGGCTTAGCTCCGTTACCGTCATCCGCTCGCTCGTAGCAGCCGAGTACCTGCTGTGGAGGTGTAGATCCGCGAAGACTTTCATCGACTGACACTCCTTCAGATACACCTAGCCTTAAGGCTCCGTTAAGTTTTTCTATCGAAGCCGCTAAAAGTACTTCTTCACAGGGTGAAACATCCATGACGTCACGGACTTACCCTAAAACTCCACTCGTCGGTGTCGGCGCTGTGGTTCCTGACGGGAACAGGGTGCTACTTGTGAGGAGAGCGTATGAGCCTGGGCAGGGGCTTTGGTCTGTTCCCGGGGGGCTCGTCGAAGTGGGGGAAACCGTGGAAGAAGCCGTGAAACGGGAGGTTGAGGAAGAAACAGGCGTCGCGGTTAGTGTTGACCGGTTGATCGCGGTTTTAGATAACATCGTCCGCGACGAGGACGGTAAGGTGAGGTTCCACTACGTCCTCATCGACTACCTCGCCCACCCTGTAGGCGGTGAAGCCCGTCCATCGAAGGAAACCCTGGATGTACGCTGGGTAAACCTTGAAGACGTGAAGAACCTCCAATTGACGAAGACCGCGTTGAAGCTCCTGACACGGGCTGGGTTGACGAAGTAGCTTTTAAAAAGCGTGAAAAACAGGCTCTTGAAGGGTAGAATGCTTCAATTATAAGTATCTATGCATGCTTCATGGAGAGTAAGCTTATATCAACTAGTTATGTCGCTTAGGTTTCTGAACGAGTTAAAACATATATCTGAGAAGGAGACTATTCCATGTAGGGCCCGTAGCTCAGCTTGACAAGCT
>CAYNFI010000038.1:12958-16694 GCA_964396445.1 uncultured Candidatus Bathyarchaeia archaeon | reverse complement strand
TCAGTGTTCACCCTCCCAGCATTTTCAAAGTAAACGATTCTCCTTTCCAAGTCGAACACAGTCAATAGCTAAACCGAAGCGAATATAAAAGAGTTGCATCGCCATTGATGAAGGCTATGCCTATCGTTCCGAGTTGTTGCCTCGAATGTTAGCCTTAGACTCGGAGGCTTTTTGTGAAGGCGCTTTTTTATAGGAGGGGTATTTGGGAAGTCCTCAATTTTCTCATTAGCAAATCTTCACATGATGTCATATTATAGACCTAAAGAGTCACACCACCCGTTCAAAGTTTAAGACAGGTCTTTTACTCTAGGAAATGGATTATTACAGGTCTAAGCAGTTACGGATTATTCTTTGGAAAGAGCTTCTTACCTTGTTCTGTGGGTTCGATAAGACCTATCTGTCCTAAGAAATCTAGCATGTCACGGATTGACTTTCTCTCTACAATTTTTTCACCAACGACACGCCACATATAAACAGCTGTAAACCTGATCTTCTTACCCGTTGGGGCTACTGGAAACCCAAAAAGATTCCACTCCCCGATATGTGTCCCCGTCAATGTAAAATACACCCACACCTTGTCCCCTTCAGCGATAATGTCCTCTACAATTTCCTGAAAATCGGGAAACGCCTTGATAAAACCGCTCTCAAATTGTCTGTAACTTTCCAGACCACGCATTTCAAACGGCGTATCTCGTTCGCCAACAAAATCGGGGGCTATGAACTCGTCCAGTAAGACCACGTTATGCGTATTCTCAGCCTCAATCAACCTACGAATGATAGCCTTATTCTCCTCTAGTGACATAGTACAACCCTCCATCGTCAACGATTATTCTCTTTTTTTAACACTTAACAGTTGTCGTCTTCGTCTATTCGTTTGCAGCCTCTCCCCCAAGCATAAAAATTGAACTATAAGATGGTTAGGAACACTGGCATCGAGGAAAAACTCTGAAAGAACATAGAGTGGAACTTACATACTTCAGCAGGTTACAGTTACAGTGAGCATCTATTTCTCCAGAATGCTTTTCAACTTCCCTAACTCTTTCTCAACCTTCTTTTCGCCTGAGCTTCCGCCCAATTTGTCGAGGAACTTGCCGAGAGTCCCCCAGGGCATTTCATAGTCTATCGCATAGGTGAGTTTAGTTCCCTCCTCTACGGGTTCCAAGATATACGTTATCAAGGTATATCCCATACTTTTCGAACGAAACGTAATCTTCTCGTTTTCGAGGCTCTCCGTGATCTCAAAATCATATTTTATGCGCATGCGCGCGGCGTGCTCAGTTATGTGGGCGGATGCACCCACTCTATACTTGTCCTCGGGTGTGTGCACCTCGGAAGTGTACTCCGCGTCCTTCCATCCGTCCATCCATCCTGGCCACCTGTCCACGGCAAGCATTTCCCAGACTTTCCCTGGTGGAGCCTTGATTTCAACCGACTTTTCAATCCTACCCAGAATACCGCCTTCCTCTTACCGTCAACCCTATTCGAGGAGCTTGAGGGCTTCCTCTCTCGGCAAAGCGACTAGGGTTTCAGTCGACATCTTGTCAGCCGACCGCAAGAGAGCCTTCATGGCTGCCTTCTCATCTGGTCGCTCTGATATGACGACGGCATCGTATCTACCTAACGTCCAGTAAACCCCTAGGATCTTACTGCCTTCCTCAACACTCCGCTCGATAAGCTTCGATGCCTCAGCAGCCGACTCCTTTGTCGGCTTCTTCCTAAACCTGCACAAGGTTATGAAGATCACCCTATCACCTCCCATAGAGTCGGTTTGAAAACACTTAACACTTTCCCTCCCATGAACAGTCGTCCACCACTCAAACTGTTCTCCTTTATTTCACCACATTATAGCCTGAGTAACATCGAGTTAACACGGTTTTATGATGACATCTGGAAGAGACCTTAGCAACAGTTCGACGCCGCGCGTTGAAAGCCTTTTAATGGATGAACCAATTTGGGGAAGCTCGGTTTCAGGTAATCCATCGCTGGGTTCTATCACGTTTTTCCGCTAACTCTTATGGCTCCATAGTATGTACATGGGAGCTATAAGTTTCCGTACCAGCTCGTTCCTCGGGTTTTCTAACATACTCTGAGGTGTAGCGCATTGAATTATCTTCCCAGAGTACATGATGGCGATGCGTTCCCCGAGCCCGAAAGCATCCTCGGGGTTATGCGTCACGCAAAGCGTCGTGATGTTCGATCTTTCCTGTACCTCTTTGAGGCTGGTTCCCACCTGCGCCTTCGTGGCTTCGTCAACGTTACTCAATGGTTCATCCAGTAGAAGCACGGAGGGATTGGTTGCCAGCGCCCTCGCCAAGGCGACGCGTTGCTCCTGACCCGCGCTCAGCTCTCTAGGCTTTCTACTTTCCAAACCCTTCAAATCCATGATTTCCAGAAGCTCAGTCACCCTTTCGCGAATTCTAACCTCAAGGTATCCTCTAACCCTAATCCCAAAGGCTACGTTCTCATACACATCTAAGTGGGGAAACAACCCGAAATCCTGAGGCACGTAGCCGATATTCCTTTCCTCAAGTGGGAGCTGGTTTACCTCTTTCCCATCTATCCAAATGCGTCCATCATCAGGTGTTAAAGCGCCTAAGATCACCAGTAGTAGCGTTGTCTTCCCACACCCGCTTGGACCCATAACCACCATGAACTCAGCCGCATCAACGGTTAACTCGACCTGGTCGAGCGCCTTAACACCGCCATAGCTTTTCGTGACGTTTTCTACGCGAAGTCCCATCATTACCTCCTCCTCACAACCCATCTGAAGGAAAGTAGGGCCGCGATAGATAGGGTTTCAGCTATGACAGACGCGGCTATGGCTACCTGAGGCGTCTCCGCCGCTGTAAGGTAGACGAGCGTCGGGATAATCTCGGTGCTCCAAGGTATGGCTCCAGCGAACACGAGGGTTGCAGCAAGCTCTCCCATAGCCCTTGCCCAAGTCAGTGAAAAACCCGCAAGCATGTCCCGACCTGAAAGGGGAAGCAGCACGCGGACCAGTACGTCCCTGGTTTTCGCACCTAAGGACCTCGCTATCGTGTCAAGCCCGCTCTCTTTTATTCCCTTGAAGCTTCTCGTGGTGAAGCTTATGGTGAAGGGTGCGGAGACGTAGAACTTAGCTATTATCACAGCCGTGTACGTGTAAGCCAGCCCTAATGGTCCGAGCATGAGGAGGTACACTAAGCCCTCCGTAACAGGTGGGAAGGTTTGAGGGAGGTCGATCAGGAAAGTTTCTAAAATACCTTTACCGCGAAAGTCTTTGTACGCTAGGAGGTAGGCGCAGGGAACAGCGGCAGCTACGGCTAAGCCCCCGACGATGAGGGATGAAGAGACGCTGATGACGACTGCGCCGATTACCCGGCTGTCAAAAAGGGCGCTTACAACAAGATTCCATGATTGACCCACGGCAACGTATAAGTAAAAGATAGAGACCAGCATGTAAAGAACCACTGCGCAAGCCAGCACGGTTATGGCGAACTCGAATCTATCCCTCGTAAATCTACCCTCTTTAACCCCCATAAAAACTCTATCTTTATGTGAAAAGAAGACTTTAAAACCTTTCTCAATTTCCATCTCAATTATAAGTAACCAACTCGATCACCTTTAAATATCTGGTCATCATCGTCCAAACACACAAGCGCCGCTACCGTGTTAAGAGGAAATCGTGGAAATGGGCACTGAGGGAAAAGGTGGGGGTAGACCTCTATGGCGTATACTGTCCTACCTTAGACCATAC
>CAYNFI010000038.1:0-12858 GCA_964396445.1 uncultured Candidatus Bathyarchaeia archaeon | reverse complement strand
GGGAAAAGGTGGGGGTAGACCTCTATGGCGTATACTGTCCTACCTTAGACCATACTGGCGCATCAGCGTCCTCGCTGTTCTGATGCTCGTAGCCTCCGTAATCGTGGAACTAACCATACCCCAACTGATCCAGAGGATCATAGACCAAGGCATAGGTCAGGGAAACATGGAGGTCATCGTGAATACGACGGCGCTGATGATAGGGTTAGCGTTCATAGAGGCGCTGCTTACCATAGGCAACACGGTCTTCGCGGTCCGTGCAAGCCAAAGCTTCGCCGCGGATGTGCGCAGCGCCAGCTTCCACAAGATCCAAACCTTCTCGTTCGGCAACCTGGACAGGTTCCAAACGGGTCCACTGATAGTACGCCTGACCAGCGACGTGAACCAGGTGCAGATGATGGTCTTGATGGGGCTGCGCATGTTCATCCGTGCACCGTTGATGATCATCGGCAGCATCGCCCTGATGGTTGTGACGAACAGGGAGCTCGCCATGATCATGCTACTGCTCCTCCCGCTTACCCTCATAGTCACAGGGGTGCTCGTCGTTAAAGCTCAGCCCATGTTCCTCGAGGTTCAGAGAAGGCTTGACAGGCTTAACATGGTCCTGCAGGAGTACCTCGCAGGCGTACGCTTGGTCAAGGCGTTCGTCCGCTCAGACCACGAGATGAAGCGGTTTGACGACGCGAACCAGGCTCTCATGAAGCAGTCTACAAAGGTGGGTCAGCTCATATCCGCTCTCATCCCGACCATGTTCCTGATCGTGAACATCAGCATGTTAGGCGTGGTATGGCTCGGGGGACAGCAGGTGATCGCCGGAAAGTTCACCGTGGGGCAGATTATGGCGTTCACCAACTACCTACTCTCCTCCCTCTTCCCACTCCTGTTCGTAGCCTTCATGGCCGGTGGGCTTTCAGCGGCCAACGCCTCAGCCCAACGCATACTTGAGGTGGAGGACACCCAACCCCAAGTCCAGGATAGTCGCGACGCGAAACCGCTTCCGAACGTCAAGGGGAGAGTGGTCTTCGAGGATGTCTGCTTCAGCTACGCGCAGGACTGCGGGGAGCCCGTCCTCTACGATGTTAACCTCGCCGCTGAGCCTGGTCAAACCGTAGCCATCCTAGGTGCAACGGGCTCAGGCAAGTCAACGCTCATCCATCTCATCCCCAGGTTCTACGATGCGACGAAGGGCAGGGTTACGATCGACGGGGTTGATGTAAGAGACGTTACACTCTCATCGCTGAGGTCAACCATAGGCGTCGCTCTCCAAGAAACGATCCTCTTCAGCGGCAACATAAGGGACAACATCAGGTATGGGCGCCCTGAGGCTTCAGATGAGGAGGTAATCGCCGCGGCTAAAGCCGCTGAGGCCCACGAATTCATAACGGGTTTCCCACTCGGATACGACAGCGTTGTAGGGCAGCGGGGCGTAAACCTCTCAGGCGGACAGAAGCAGAGGATAGCTATAGCACGCGCCCTACTGATCGAACCTAAAATACTCATACTGGACGACAGCACCAGCTCAGTCGATGTGGAGACGGAGGGGAGGATACAGGATCGATTGGAGAAGCTGATGGATAACCGAACGACGTTCATCATCGCCCAAAGGATCAGCACTGTACTGAACGCCGATAAGATCGTTGTCCTCGACCGCGGCAAGATAGTGGCTGAGGGAACACATGAACAACTGATGAGGATGAGCCCGATCTACCGCGAGATCTACGACTCACAGCTTGGAGGAGGTGTGCAAGGTGAGTAGGGGACCACCCCCTCACGGAGGTGGCGGGCCTAGAGGGGGACCCATGGGGGGGCACGTCGAGAAGGCTAAGAAACCTTCGGCAACCCTCCTGAGGCTTGCCAAGTACCTGATGCCCTACAAGTACTCTTTATCTCTAATCGGTGCTCTAGTCGTAACCAGCTCCATACTCTCTCTTCTAGGTCCATACCTTCTCGGCGTAGCCATTGACAGTTACATCCTCAAAGGCGACGTGGCAGGTCTCACCTTCATAGCGTTGATAATGCTCGGAGTCTACGCCGCGAACTGGGTAGCGCAGGCGCTTCAAGGCATAATCATGACAGCGATCTCCCAGAAGGCGCTTAGAGCCCTGCGCAGCGACCTCTTCAACCATCTCCAAACCCTCTCCCTAAGCTTCTTCGACAAGAGGTCTGCCGGCGAGCTGATGAGCAGGCTTACCAACGACATGGATGCGATAAGCATGGCGTTAACCCAGAACGTGACCCAGCTCGCCGCGGCGCTCCTAAGCCTAGTAGGGATACTCGTCGCTATGTTCACCCTCAACCTTTGGCTCGCCTTAGGCAGCCTACTCGTGCTGCCACCGATGGTGCTGATAACGATGTTCATAGGCAGAAAAGCCCTCATGGGTTTCAGAGGGCTTCAGGCGCAGCTGGGACGCTTGAACAGCGGCATAGAGGAGGCGATAGGAGGAGAGCGGGTTATCCAAGCCTTCAGCCACCAAGGACAGGTTCTGGACCAGTTTGACAAGGTTAACAACGCCGTCAGGGACGCGGCGATTAAGGCTATGAGCTACGGCTTCGTGATGCCGCCGCTTGTAAACGTGATGAGCAGCCTCGGGATCGCGCTCGTCGTCGGGCTAGGGGGATGGATGGCTCTCACGGGCATGATCACGGTCGGCGTCATCGCCGCATTCATCGGCTACGCCCGCAACTTCGTCCAACCCCTACGCCAGCTCTCAGACCTCTACAACTCAGTGCAGACCGCCTTAGCGGGCGCTGAGAGAGTCTTCGAGGTAATCGATGAAAAACCGGAGATCACGGATAAACCGGGGGCTATCCCACTCGATGAGGTTAAGGGGGAGGTCGTCTTCGACCACGTAGACTTCAGCTACGTCCCAGGCGTACCTGTTTTAAAGGATGTGAGCTTACGCGCTGAACCCGGGGAGACCGTTGCATTCGTCGGACCGACGGGTGCTGGGAAGACGACGATGATCAACGTTCTAGGCAGGTTCTACGAGATACAGGGCGGCTCGATCAGGGTCGACGGCTACGACATCAGGGATGTTGAGAAGGACAGCCTACGCAGTCAACTCGGCACGGTGCTTCAGGACAACTTCCTCTTCGCCGACACGGTGATGGAGAACATCCGTTATGGAAACCTCAAGGCTACGGATGAGGAATGCGTTGAGGCTGCGAAGCTGGCGAACGCGGACCAGTTCATCACCCGGCTGCCTCAAGGCTACCAGACGAGGCTGACGGAGAGAGGTAGCAACCTAAGCCAGGGGCAGAGACAGCTTTTAGCCATAGCCCGAGCCGTGATCGCGAACCCGAGAATCCTCGTCCTAGACGAGGCAACGAGTAACGTTGATACACGAACGGAGATCAGGATACAGGAGGCTCTCCTGAGGCTTATGGAAGGGCGTACCAGCTTCGTAATCGCCCACAGGCTCAGCACAATAAGGAAAGCAGACAAGGTTTTAGTCATCAGGAACGGGGAGGTCATCGAGAGGGGCACCCACGAGTCCCTCCTCGCGCAGAAAGGCTTCTACCACAGCCTCTACATGAGTCAATTCAGGGGGCATCAAGCTCTTCCAGAAGCGGAAATGAGAAGGAGCATTATATAGCATATGAAGGTAGTGCGCCCTCCCTGTTCACTTGGGCGGTTGCACTTAAACCCGGGGAAATTCTACACCGACCTGCTTTTACCACAGAAACCCCGCCTACCTCACCAACCTTAAAAATCGGGATTGAAAGCGTTAAAAGAGCTATCCTAAATAAAGAATCGAGGATGATGGTTTTATGCAGAGGACCAAGGTTGCTCTACTCGTAGCGGCAATTGCTATAATTACGGCTGGCGTATTCCTCCTCGACTACCTCGACAGGTTGAGTGCCTTGAAACATGAGACTTCCCGTTGGGCGGTGATCGAAGACCTCAACGGCAACCGCATAGCCGTGGAGCCTTCCAAGGACGAGGTTTGGATCCAGATCGTGGATCTACATGGAACCGGGGCTAGGCGTTGGGTGGGTGGGATCGTGGAAAGATACGGTAACAAGTGGGGTTTCAGGTTTAAACCGGAAACGGTTAAGGTAGCCGAGGTAACCGCTGAAGGGCTGCAAGCCACCATACAGATGATGAGCAAAGACTTGGATTACTGGATTAACCTCGGCTACGCCTACGTAGGCGCAAGGGTCATAGAGGTACACGGGGGATAAACCTAGAAACCTTGAAAGTTACGGTTGAAATTGATGTGGATAATTATAAGGAAGTGAGCTTAAAGAAGAATAATGCTTAATATTTCACTAGACTCCCGTCTTAGAAGGTCTTCTAAGCCTAGGTAACAGGAACCCGACTTCCTCCGCGTATTCATCCCATTCGCTCCCGAACTTCTCTCTCAGCAATCTATCCTCAGCTTTTCCCCTGTAAACAACGCTTAGAACTGATACGGTAAAGGTGAATAGTATACCCGCGGCGCTTCTGAAGACCAGGTCGAAGCCGAGAACCATGATGATGAAGCTCAGGTATAGGGGATGCCTACAGAACCTGTATGGGCCATTAGTGACCAGATGCCCCAAAACGGGCTTGGTGTCTCCGAAGAAGCCGCTTCGCAGATAGACAAGGACGTAGACGAAGTACGCAGACCCTAAGATGAGTATAAGCATTCCCGCTGGCTCCGGAATGAGAAGTACACCGCGGTCGATGAAGCAGATCATCAAGTTAACCGTGAAGCATAGAACCATGAGCAAAGAGGGAAGGTCAACCGTGGATCCCCGCATACCCGGTCACTCAGGCTCAATAAGCCACCCGCCGCCGGTTAATATAACGTAGAGGATCTGGAAACCAAGTAGGAAGGAAGCGTAGACGGTGGCTCTTCCCCAGGGAACCCCGTGGAGATAGTAAAGCGCGGGGACAGCGAGAAGCCCAGCCCAAAGCCCGAAGAGGAAGTCTGAGTAGGGAACCCAGCCGAACACCATAGCCGGAGTCGCCGCGTACACAGTCATCCTGAGGCTCTGCAGCCAACCCCCCTTTCCCCCTAGAAGCCTGGCCGAGACATGGTAGAAGGCGGTGAAGACAGGGAGCTTCAAGACCATGAAGACTATGGTGAGTAACGCCGTCCATAGATGCCTTGAAGCACCCGTGTACTGCTCAAATACGGGTGCAAATTTGTAAGCGGTCATCTGCGCGTTCGTCGAGGCATGTATCACGTCTGATGGGAAGCCTAGGACATTAGCTACGGGTGTGAGGATTGCCAAGATGACGCTCATCACCACATAATAGCGCACTACATCAACAGCTTCTCCTCTATCCCGGGCTGTTTGAAAGAAGGTGTAGGGGTCTAAGAAAACTGACTTAGCCGTGTACAGGTCCTGTACAACCTTCCTAAGAGGTCCACCGTATACACGCGTATTCAGTTGCATAGCCTTCATAGCTGCCCACCGCCCGGTTGTCTAGCTGAACCGTCACGGCGTCGGTGCCAGCCATCTCCGCCCGTAGGCGACGTCGTAGGTTCACCCGCATCCCAGCCTTTCATTAATTTCATAATTATGAAAATTACGAAACACATATATAAGCCTTCCGAAGGAAAGAAAGGAACATGGCAAAGGTCGAGGAGTTAGAGGGTGAAGTTGTATCCCTGTGGGAGGACATCGTTGAAGCCCGGGGTTTCGAGAGGGTATTTGGCAGGATCATATGCATCCTTCTACTCGAAGGTAAACCCATCTCCCAGAAGCAGATCTCCGAGAAAACCGGGTACAGCTTACCCTCCGTTAGCAAAGCCCTCAACACCCTTACATCTTTAGGCTCTGTACGCAAGATAAGGGGTTCAGGAGCAAGAACCATGCTTTACTTCGTGGAGATGCATCCCTCGGAGATGATGAGCGGAGGCTTGGTTAAATGGATACTCACAGCGAAGGCTATGGAACGCCGTGTAACCCAGATCCAAAGTAGGTTAGGTGAGTACAGAGCCGAAGACCCCGAACGCGTGGAAAGGCTGAAAGAGACGCTTTCAAAACTCGGGTCTTCGCTTCCCAAGATGATCCAGGTAATAGAGAAAGCCGTCGATGAACTAAGGAGGGCGGTTGGGTGACGTTAAACTAAAACAGGCTCCCCGTCAAGGCATATAGCCTAATCTGTCACCCGGGTTTTTAAACGTAGAAGACTGCTGTGTCCCCGATCAAAGCTGTTCTCATATTTTTCTAAGCCGTTTTTCCGTAAAAGTTATGCTTAAGGTTCTAGATTCTGTACATGTCTGGGCGTTGTCCAACCTCGTTTACAAAGTCTCCTACGAGAAGGTCTAAGGACCTGTATTTGGGCCACCAGCCCAGTTCATTCCGCGCCCTTGACATGTCAAGGTCCCTAGGCCACGAGTTAACGATCGCGGTCACCCTCGCATCCGGTTTAAACGTCACCTCAGCGCTGGGTATACGCCTTTTAACAGCGTCCATGAGCTCCCTTGCTTTTGGGCTCGGGGAGAGACTCGTTAAATTGTATATCCTACTCTTTAACCCCTTTATCTTCTCGTACGCGGTTACCGTAGCATCCACGGCGTCTTTCACGTAGAGTATAGGTATCGCCGAGTCTTCGGCTACATCCACCACGTACGGCTCACCTTGAGCCGGTTTTTGAATGATCAGCGTACAGTACGCTGATGCTCCTCCATCACGTCTTCCAGGGCCTACAACGGTGCCGTATCTGAGGGCTGTGAAATCGATGCCGTACCTGCTGTTAAACCACAACCCCAGCATCTCACCTAACTGCTTAGACACTCCGTACAACGTGTTAGGTACGGTGTACACGTCCTCCCTCGCCGTCTGCGGCGTATTAGGACCGTAGGCGGCTATGCTGCTCGCGAAGATTAAGGCTTTAACACCCATTATCCTCGCGGCTTCGAAGACGTTCCAAAGACCGTTAAAGTTAACCTCGTAGGCAAGCTGAGGGTTGGTCTCAGCCGCGTTTGAAAGAAGGGCTGCGTAATGAACTATACACTCTACATCATACTTCCTCAAAGCCTCAACGAACTGTGCAGGAGCTGTCACGTCTCCCTTAACGACATTCACCCTATCCTTAATGTCCCTGATCAACGATTCATCGCCTCCGATATCCAGCAGCACCACATCGTAACCCCGTCTAAGGAGCTCTCTTCCCAAGTATGCGCCTATGAACCCCAACCCACCAGTTACTAGGATCATCAACATCGCCCTCCTCATTTTTGTGCAAGTAACTAGGTATTTATCAGTTACCCCAAACCCCCCCGTTCCTAAAAATCATCAATCACTGTTGGGAAACGTGAACAATCTGGCATCTATGATTCCAAGGGCTTATAGAGAAAGTTCATGGTTGTTTAAGTGAGTGTGGAAATGAGGATGTTTCCATGAGTGAGGATTAGGGAATAGGGTGCTTAAAGTCTAAGCTTTAGCCTTATAAACAAGTTATGCAGTTAATGTATAAAAAAGACCTCTCAAGAGGGTTCATAGCCTATGACGAGCTCGGTTAAACTCCATCCCATTGAAGCCCATTTAAAGCTTGGAGACCACCTCTGCTCCTTCTACGAGAACAAGGTAGAGCAGTTCCAGATAGTGCTTCCCTTCCTTAAGGAAGGCCTCGCTAAGGAAGAGAAATGCCTCTACATCGCTGATGAGAACACGGCTGAGGAAATCAAGGCGGGGCTCCTCATGCACGGCGTCGACGTGGGGGCTATTCTAAAATCAGGTCAGCTTAAAATCGTTACTTCAAGGGAAGCCTATATTCGATTGGGGAAATTCGACCCTGAAGCCATGGTTTCATTTCTCGTGTCAGCTGCGAAGGAAGCGTTGAGTGAAGGCTACGCTGGGCTTAGGGTTGCCGGGGAGGCGAGCTGGATACTGCGGGACATGAGCAGCCTCGACGCGTTTATAGACTACGAGGCTATGGTGAACGAGGCTTTGAGAAACCTACCCGCTAAAGCCCTATGCCAATATAATACTAAGATGTTCTTCGGTAACATACTGGTTAAGGTTTTGAAAACGCATCCCCGCGTCTTACTAGGCTTAGACCTCTACGAGAACCCCTTCTACGAAGCCTTAACAATGCAGCAGTAACCTAGTTAAGCTCTCGAGAGCGTCCTTAGCCACACCCAATCAAAATCTTCACATAATTAAATTACAGGTACGTACTCCCTTTTACCTATTTTTTCATGAGCAATCGTCTAGAGACGTAATTTTCAGCGTACGCCACATTTATAAAGTCTGAGGAAAAGTATAAAAGCCCCTATTTTACAGGGTTTTCCTAAAATTTATCATCCTACCCGAGGTATCCAAGTGTTTAGGAATTCAATTCCTAAATCCGCTTTCAAAGCGATATCCGATGAGTTTTTCGCGATGTCGATCTACACCCAGATAGCGAAGCGGTTTAAAGGCGACCCTCTAGGCGTCAAATTCGATGAGATAGCGAGGATGGAGGGTGAACACGCAGTTTTTTGGAGAACCTTCTTCGAAAAGAGGGGTTACGCGGCTCCGAGCCAGATTGGAAAGCTGAAAATCAGTTTCTACGACGCTGTTCTTAGAATCCTCGGTAGAGGTTTAACGCTTCGGTTAATGGAGATGAACGAAAGCGACGCGGTCGACCTTTACTCAGGAATAGTCGAGGACCGTATGCTGGATGGGGAGGAAGCTGAGGGTTTGAAAAAGATCCTTGAAGACGAGCTTGTCCATGAGCAGGAGTTTACCAGAGAGGAATCTAGGTTCGAAGGCTTCCTCGCATACGTTAAAGACGCGGTGTTAGGTATGAACGATGGATTAGTTGAGATCCTATCAGTGACAACGGGGTTAGCTGGAGTTTACGGTAACCCCTTTCAAGTGGCTCTAGGCGGGCTTATCGTCGGCATAGCCGGAGCCTTATCCATGGGTATAAGCACCTACGCAAGTGTTAGGGCTCAGAGACAGGTTCAAGAAGGGGTTCTAAATAGGATCGTTAAAACATCGCGTTACGTGGCGCATGTTTTCAAGGAAAGGGTTGCCGCTCACATGCTGAGGAAAGGCTACAGTGAGCGTGTCTCAAACGCAGTGGCTGAAGAATCTTCTAAGGACCATGGGATGCTGTCCGATTTTATCGCCGCGGAGGAGCACGGCCTTAGAAAGGAGGCTTTAGGAAAGCCGCTTAAGGCTGGGCTGTACGCGGGTTTATTCAACGCTTTCGGCGCATTCGTGCCGTTGCTACCCTACCTTTTCAGTCCATCCATACCGGCGTCCGTTTTGATGTCGTTGGCGTTTGCTGGAGGTGCGTTAGCGTTCACGGGCTCACTTATAGCCGTTCTGGCGAACATGCACGTGAAGAAAAAGATGGTGGAAATGGTGTTCGCGGGGCTCATCTCAGCGGGGGCAACGTATCTACTCGGAAGAGCCGCATCGCTTCTACTCGGTGTAACAGCAGCGTATTAGATGGGATGCCTTAGTATGGAGAAAAGGGTTTAAATCACCGTTTAAACCTCACAGGGATGAATGGTTAAGCAATACTGGAGCTTTCAGTATGGTCACCACTCGAATGAGTTATCCAATCGCTTTAGTTCTTATCTCATTATACCTTTCCGGCATAGGTGTCGCAGTCCTTTTCAACGTGGGTTTCGGGGCTTTAACCGTTGAAGGGGTTTCGATACCCAACGAGGGTAATCGGATAAGTGGCTTATTGTACCACCCCGTTCAAGCCTCCCCTGTAAACCCTCTACCCGCCGTCGTCCTCGTTCATGGTATAAGCGGTTCTAAGCAGATGTTAAGCGGGGTTGCGCTTGAACTTGCAAGACACGGTTTTATATCGCTTACCATAGACCTGGTGGGGCACGGTAACTCCGAGGGCGTGTTCGGACTTGGAGTCGACCCTACTCTAGGCACCTTAGCCGCTGTTAGGTACCTAGAGTCCCAGCCATTCGTTAAGGCGTCGTCGATCGGGCTTGTAGGGCATAGTCTAGGAGCGGGAGCCGTTAGAGCCACAGCGGTTGCTCATGGAAATATCGCTGCCTCCGTTTATATAGGCGGGGGCTTCGGCGATGTGGTTGCGGGTTCAAGCCATGGAACCCTCAACTCCTCTTTTCCCAAAAACCTCCTAATCATAGTAGGTAGACAGGACGTTCTCTTCGACTTGGCGCAGCTGAAGCGGGACCTGCGACCGATTTTCGGAGCCGATCAGGACGTAGCTCCCAGCATCCTCTACGGCGATTTCCCCAATCAAACAGCTCGGAAACTCATAACACCTGCCACAACCCATCTATTCGAACCAGTCGATCCATCAGCTGTATCGGAGGTCGTCCTATGGATGAGTAACGCGCTTAAACCCATGAGCCTCGGCCAGAGACCGCCTTTAGAGGTAAACTTAACCTATTTTTACCGTGAAGCAGCCATATCCATTAGCCTCGTAGCATTAATCGGTTTAGTCTTCTCCATCACCTCAGCTCTTTTCAACCACTACCCCGCTCTGATTCAGGCGGGGAAACAGGGGAAAAAATACGGGAGTCTAGAAGACTGGAAGGTCGCCGTTATCTGGGGAGTGCTAAGCTTAGCCCTGTTTCTACCAATGTTCTTCACAGGGTTTCTACTCCCTTTTCCACCCTTGCTATTCGGGTCATCGTTTGCATGGTGGCTCCTCGCAGTCGCAGTCCTCGGTCTACTCTCAGCCCTGTTCCTACTGCCGAAGTTCTCCACGGTTGCGCTGAACCTCAGGTCGACTGCTGCTGAGGCGTTCAACCTCCCAAACGCGGCGATAGGCATCACCCTCTTCACCCTAATGTTCTCAATCGTAAACCTCACGGAGGCTGTTTCTCACATCGACTTAAGGGTCTCCGCTATCCCAGTCTTCAACGATTTAAGGCCTATGACAAGGGTCCACATATTTTTCTCTTTTATTCCCTTCTTCCTAGTCTACTTCTTCGTTGAAGGACTCTATCTTCATGAGTTCCATAACTGGTCTTCGCATAAGGCTGGTTTCAGGTATGAGGTCTCAGCCGGAGTTAAGGTAGTCGCCGTGAAGATTTGGCCATACCTCTTAACCCTCCTTACTCAATACGCTCCAATGTTCTCCCTTAACATCAGGCTTTTCCCATCCTCAATAGGTTTTCTCATCGAGTTCCTCTGGGGGGTCATCCCCCTCTTCATCATCTCAACGGCTTCATCGTGGTGGTTCTACAGGAAAGCCTCCAACATAGGCGCAGGCACCATCTTTAACTCCCTTATCATCGCATGGTCCGCCGCAGCCACCTTTCCAATCGGGGCATTCGGTTAAACCACGTCCTCCATCCCTTAAACCCTTTATTCCGCCAGCTTACCTAAAAACAAAGTTATCGTGACGCTGAGGTTAAAGACTTCAAGCGTAGATTCCACTCTGCTTCTTACCTTAGATGAATTCCCCTACAAACCATTGTTTAAAAAATCCTCTTCTAAGCAATGTGGGCTTCAACCTTGCTTTCCATAAGAATAATAAGCCCATAGACTATAACATTCTTACCGTGATTGAGTTGACGGACTTAGTTAAAGTCGTCGAAGTTGCCCCTGAGGTCTTCTGGGTAGGCGTCAATGACTGGAATCGCAGGGTCTTTGACAGCTTCATCCCCCTCCCCTACGGGACCTCATACAACGCCTACCTCATCGTAGGAAACGAGCACACGGCTTTAGTGGACACCGTGAACCCGGGCTTCGAAGACCTCCTCCTGAGAAAGGTTTCGCGGGTCGTTAAGCCTGAAACGATAGATTACGTGGTCATGAACCACGCGGAGCCAGACCACGCCGGAGGCATACCCCGAGTCCTAGCTACGGCGCAGAACGCGAAGCTCGTGGCGACGCGGAGAGGCATCGAGATGGCTGGGGTGTACTACGGTGTGCCGCCTGAGAGGGCTGTAGCCGTTAAGGACGGGGATTCAATCGATCTAGGGGGTAAAACATTGAGGTTTTTAGAAGCTCCATGGCTGCACTGGCCTGAAACCATGTTCACGCTGCAAGCTGAGCGGCAGGTTCTCCTAACCTGTGACTTCTTCGGCACCCACATGGCTTCAGACAGGCTTTTCGCCGAGGACGTTGGGGACGGGCTTTTGAAGGAGGCTAAGAAGTACTATGCGGAGATCATGATGCCCTTCACACTCTTCGTTCAGAGAGCCTTAGACAAGGTCGCAGGCTTAGATGTGAAGGTGATTGCTCCAAGCCACGGTCCAATCTATAGAGACCCTAAACGCATCATCGCGGCTTACGAGGAGTGGGCGCGTGGCCCTCTTAAGCCTAAGGTTGTGATCGCCTACGTTTCCATGTGGGGGAACACGGAAGCCTTAACCCAGGCAATCGTTGAAGCCGTCGCCGCTGAAGGCGTGGAAGCCATCCCGTACAACATGGTCGTCGCCGATGTAGCCCACGTAGCCAGCGACCTGGTGGACGCAGCCGCCGTACTCTTCGGGTCCCCAACCCTCATCGGGGGCCCACACCCCCTCATCGCCTCCCTTTTAGAGGTGCTACGATGCATTCGACCGCGGGTGAAACTCGGGGCTGTCTACGGGTCCTACGGTTGGGGAGGTGGAGCCGCGGCGCATCTGAAGAACCGTCTACAATCCATGGGCTTCGAGGTCATGGGTACGCTTGAGGTCAGGGGAAAGCCGGGGAAGGAGGACCTTGAGAAAGCGGCAGGTCTGGCTCAGGCGGTGGCGGGGAAGGTTAAGGAGAGCGTTATAAAAATCAAATAATATGGTATAGAATAATTTAAAAAAGTATAAACTGAATTAATTTTTATGGAAATCGGGTTTACAGGGCTTTCTGCCTTAGCGCATGCGCCATCCGAGGATATGCCCTAAACCCCATGGGGGTAGAAAAGCGTAAAGGTCTTCCAACCGAGTAACCTACAAGATTTGAAGCCTGAACTTCAGGGATCTCGGAAACCCCAGCCTT
>CAYNFI010000037.1:15645-17717 GCA_964396445.1 uncultured Candidatus Bathyarchaeia archaeon | reverse complement strand
CCTATCCCATAGAAGCTTAGCCGCCAAACCCCTCCCGCCCACAAACTGCTCTAAAACCTCCTCGGGGAAGGTTACCTCCACATCCCTCCCAGTGGAGAGGTTGACCTCGAGGAACTTACCTGCGTATCCACGGGGCATCAACGTCAACTCCCTAGACATCGCGCTATGTAACGCCACAAATCGAACACTTCTCATTTAAACATTAACCTTCAACATCTCTAACACATCCAAACCATTCACCACGCTGCATCAAACCTCTAAGTGTGACGGGAAAGAGACCCAGTGTGAATTGGCACCAAACGCATACTACAGGTCTAACCGCCTCGTATATCGTTGTACATGTTATTGAAAGAAGCTTTGATAGCGTATCTTCAATCCAAGCCCTAACCCGAGGAAGTGCTTTAGCCTACCCGGGCTCTGCGTGAGGTAAGGTAAACGACCGTAAACGCCGTTAAAGCCCAGAAGACTAGGTTAACAGCGAGGTTTACATACTCTACATACCAGCGGTCAACGGGTCCAGCGAAGGAGGATAATTGATGGATGAGCCAAAGAAACGGGAAACCGTAGCGCCAGTGTTCGAAGTCAGCCCAAGGGAAGTATTCAGCTCTGGCATTACTAAATAAGGTGAACGCTAGGAAAAGCAGCAACCACCTTATCCAGGGGAACCTCTTCTTCACCAACCTCCCCCTTTCATCTGACACAGCAGCATCTCTATTGTTAAGCGTATATCCAAGGGGCTTCCCATGGTCAACGGATGCCTAACTCTTTCAAGGCCTCCCCGACAGCTGCGATGCTCTTAGGGTCTGTGCCACCGTACCATGTGTGCACGCAGACGCCGTCCGCCTGGGCTTTGAAAGCCATCTCCACGCCTTTCTTAACATGCTCAGGGGACGCGGACTCGCTCGCACCTATACCGGCTACGATTGGGTAGCTGAAACCCGTCTCCTCCTTGGCACACCTTACCTGGTAGTACGTGTTCGCAGGGTCAACTCCTCCACCTGCGAACTCGTCGAGGGTTCGGGGTCCCTGAAAACCCCACATCCTGTAAAGCAGGTCCATTATCTCCTCATCTGAGGCTTCAGGGATCGCCTTCATCAACGGGCGCAGCGGCTTAGCCTCCCTGGCACCTATGCACCGTGTGAAGAGCAGGAGCTTAAGGTGGTCAGCTACCTTGGAGAGGCTCCTGTAATCCTGACCCATCGTCCATGAGAAGCTCGGGGACAAGGTGTCGACGCTGACGACGAGCTTAGGGTCTATACCCCTCGCGATGTCCTTAACATCGGCTGTAAACTGGGTTATCGTATCGCATCTGAACCTCAGCCAGTCCACAAGCTCCGGATAATCGAGGAGAAACCTGACAACGTCGTACATGCCCCTAAACGTATCTGTATATCTCTTGAACCTGTCGTAGCTAAGCTTCTTCGACGCCTGAACAAGCCTCATCACCGTCTTCCTCAAACCCTCAACGTTAAGCCCCTTCTCCCCAGCGAGTTTCATACAGTGTTCGCAGAAGCAGTTATCCGGCGCCAGGTGGTGTAGCGGATAAAGGGCTGGTGGAGGGTCAGGTTTCACCGTCATCCTAGTATGGTGGTCGACGTAGATCACGTCAAGCTCAACACCGTACACATCGTAGTGGGAGAGGATGTCCTCGATCTGTCCGAGTATGAAGTTCCTCCCATCCGGGTTGTTCAAACACATCATGATCGAGCTTCTCTCACCGAAGATATCCGTGTTCGCCACATGAGGGTACTTCTCGATCAGCCCAGATTGTCCGCCGACGCCTACTACGAGGTCGTAGACCAGCCCATGGTCTGTTACAGCCTTAATCACATCCCTCCGCGTCTTAGCCCCCGACGCGTATACGGCTTCCGAGGGAGCGATGGTCTTCATAGGGTCTATGGACGTACCGCGGTAGTGCTCAGGGTGAACATCCGTGACGCCGCCTGGGATAATGATATGCTCGAATCCGGCTTCACGGTAACGGTTCAAAGCCTTCTCCAAGCCCTCATTCTCCATCTCAGGGAGTAAAGCCCAAACACCAACGTACATTATTCCATCAACCCGTAACCAAC
>CAYNFI010000037.1:0-15545 GCA_964396445.1 uncultured Candidatus Bathyarchaeia archaeon | reverse complement strand
AAACGTACCAACCTGCCTCCAAAACCTTTTACCGCACTCAGTGGACGTTGTAGGCGACATCGCCGTCGTAGAGGTAGCACCTCAACTATGGGACTACAGGGAAGCACTCGGCGGAGCTATCTTAGCTGTAAACCCACGGGTTCAAACAGTTCTGGCTAAGGTCGGCGC
This sequence comes from uncultured Candidatus Bathyarchaeia archaeon, assembly GCA_964396445.1. Classification (GTDB taxonomy): domain Archaea; phylum Thermoproteota; class CALKCG01; order B24; family JAWCPE01; genus CAYNFI01. The sequence continues at coordinate 15,377 of CAYNFI010000037.1, read as the reverse complement.
TGTCGGAGGCGTTTACAGGGTCAGGGATTTAAGGGTAATCGCCGGCGTTGATAGAACAGAGACCGTTCACAGGGAGTACGGCTGCAGTTTCAACGTAGACCTTTCAAAGGCATACTTCAGTCCTAGGTTGGGCTTCGAACATAACAGGGTAGCCTCACAGGTAGCGGGATCCGAGACGGTCATCGACCTCTTTACAGGAGTCGGACCATTCGCCATACACATCGCCAAACGCCTTAAAACTGGGAAGGTTTACGCCATCGACGTCAACCCATCAGCCATAGCCTACCTGAAGAAGAACATCGCCGTCAACCACGTTGAGGGACGAGTCGTCATAGTTGAAGGAGATGCGAGGCGGGTCGTTGAGGAAAGGCTTTCAGGCGTAGCCCACAGGGTAATCATGAACCTTCCCCTAGAAGCCTTCAAGTTCCTAGACACTGCCTGCCTAGCCTTACGTAATGAGGGAGGGATCGTCCACTACTACGCCTTCACATCCGAAGCGGAGCCTTTGGGAATAGTGAGGGAAAACGTGGTAAAAGCCATAAGAGATACTGGGAGAAGCTCAGTGGAAGTGCTTGGAAGCCGCGTCGTGAAAGCCACGGCACCCCACGAGCACCAGGTAGCACTAGACATCAAGGTTGCGTAAAATAAACTTGGTAAGGTAAGCTCCTTAACGACGTCTCAAAGCTACTCTATGTCGAAGATTTTCCCAGGGTTTAATATACATCCGGGGTCGAAGAGCCGCTTAACCTCCTTCATCAACCTAATCTGCTCCTCCTCCAACCCTAACTGAAGGTATTTCTTCTTCGCCAAACCTATTCCATGCTCACCCGATATGGTTCCCCCCATCGCTGCAGCCGCGGTGTAAAGCTCCTCCATAACCTTCGGGAACCTACGTCTCCACTCCACATCGCTGAGGTCGTCTTTCAGAGGATGCAGGTGTATGTTACCATCCCCTGCATGACCGTAGCCGAGGACCCTTACCCCATGTCTCCCCGAGATCTCCTTCACATTCTGCATGTACTCAGCGATCCTACTCGGGGGAATGGCGGAGTCCACGATCTGCGCCACCCTATTCCTCACGATCACGTCGTAGAAAGCGCTTCTAACATCCCATATCCCGCTCTGGCTTTCCTTGGTATCCGCTACGATAACGTTTAAAGCATGGTTTTCAAGGCATATCCCAGATATGGCCTCAGCGTTTCCACGGATCTCCTGGTCCTCATCCCCGTCAACCCTGATGATCAGGTAGGCTTCAGCGTCGTGATGTGGCATAGTCTTCCCCAACTGCTTCTCAGCTTCAAGGATCACCTCCTTCTCAACAAACTCCATGGCTGTAGGCGTTATCCTCCTTCTAAGAACCTCGGAGACGGACCTAACCGCGTTCTGAAGACTGTGGAAGGGAATGTATAAGGTGATGAAGACCTTAGGGAGCTTTATCAACCGGACTACCACCTTGGTCACAGCCGCCAGCGTTCCCTCAGAGCCTATGACTAAATGCATCAGGTCATAGCCCATCGAACGCTTCACAACCTTCCCCCCGAGGTTTAAAACCTTCCCACCCGGCAGAACAGCTTCCAACCCTAGAACCCAAGCCCGCGTCTTACCGTACTTCACCCCGTTCATACCCCCGGCGTTTGTAGCCACGTTACCGCCGATCGTTGAGGTACGCTCCCCAGGGTCCCCGGGGTAGAATAGCCCCAGTTTCTCAACCTCCTGCTTAAGGTTGAGGAGAGCAACGCCGGGCTCAGCGACAGCCATGAGGTTTCCCTCATCCACCTCGATTATATCATTCATCCTCTCGAAACTCATAACGATGCCGCCGTAGGCTGGAACCGCGGCGCCGCAGAGCCCTGTACCCTGCCCCCTAAAGGTGACGGGTATCCTAACCTCATTGGCTAAGGAAAGTGTTTCAGCCACCTGTTCCGTGTTTACAGGTTTCACTACAGCCTCCGGGAAGGCTGCTAGACCCAAGGGGTTTTCATCCCGAGAATACTTACTTAACTCATCCCCACCCGTGCACACATTCTCCGAACCTAGAACTTCCCCGAGACGCCTCAGAACCTCACAAGTCACCTTACCGTAGCCCACAACCCCACCCTTCACATCCTTAACCATAGCATTTATTTATGGAAAGCCTCAAATGGGTCTCCAAGGAATATGACCCCGATATCCGTAGACGAGCCTTAAAAGCACTCCTTAAACAATGATTTAAACCTAGACCCAGACAGTGACACGATTCTACAGAAATATTCACCTGTGTCCACGTGTCAGTAAATGCTTACGTAATATCTCCTAACCCCTCCGCTTAACCTTTCCCAGCTAAGGTTTAAGCGACAGTATGGTTTGTATAACATCCTCGCATGTTAAGCCCTCGAGCCAGCTTCCTCTCCAAAACTCCTCCACAACGGGCTTTACATCCTCAACGCATACCCTTAGTCCTTCAAGAGCCTTCTCAAGGCGTCTAAGGTCCTCTCCGCGGGGGAAGACGAAGAAGTCCCCCGAAAGCATAATCGTATAGATCCTATCCCCCTTAAGCTCAGCGAGGGCCTTCAGAAGCTTACGTCCTTTACGGCTTACCTCAACGACTTCAAGCCCTGCCTTCACCTTAACCCTCCTAGCCTCAATGAGAGGTCGATGCTCATCTTCCCACGCGTTAAGCCACTCCTCAGAGCTCAGCTTCACCCTAACTTTCTGCATCGCCTCAGCCTCCATCCCTGTGAGGTGGGAGGGGGTGAAGGATACGCCTAGTGCTTCAGTAAAAAGTTCAGTAATCCTTTTCTTAACCTCTTCCCTAACCGGCGTGAAGCCCGTCTCCCGCCTCAGCGAGGTAACCCATTCACCCATAGACTTAACGAGTTTATCCCGGAATTTCTCCGAGGGTACTCTCAGATACTGAACCATCCTAGACGCATCTACGTCCATGATCACGTTTCCAACAAGGACCATCGCGTCCATGATCCTCGCGGCGCCGTTTCCGCTTATCTTCCTCCCGTCAGCGACTATGTCGTTGAGGGGTTTGTACTCAGCCTTCACCCCGTAGTCCCTGTACAATTTAACGATGGGTTCAAGATGTTTCTCGAAGAACCTCTGCAACGGTTGAGCCTCGTACCTCGTTACAACGTGGTAGAACTGTTGCCCTCCATCAAGGTACACCGTTCCCCCACCGATCTGTCTCCTAACCACCGGTACGTTATCTTCAACGCATCTCTGAAAGTCCACTTCTTCGCGGGGGATCTGATGGAAACCCACACATACATACGGTTTCGCTGGATGTATCAATATGAGCGTCGGCGGCGATGCCCCCTCTGAGACTGAGTACGCAACTGCTTCGTAGACTGAATGTATCACGTAAGGGTCTTGAGCTTTAAGGTCTATAACCCTCCATAAATCGTCACTCAATCTTAACATCCACCAGATGCGTTGCGCAGGGAACGCATGGGTCGTAGTCCCTTAAAACCTTCAACGCCATCTCCCTCATCTCCTCAACCCCTCCCCTGTGCATACGCAGAGTCTCTTCAACATCCTTCTCCACCGCTAGTGCATTGAAGGCTGTGGGTGTGATAATGTTCGCGCATTTAATCATCCCTTCATCGTCGAATGTGTAGTGGTGTATCAATGTTCCCCTAGGCGCCTCAACAGCCCCGAATCCTTCACCCTCCTTGAACACGAGCCTCGCGGGTGAAGCTTTAACTCCATCCCTAAGCTCATCCGCTAACACGCGTATTCTCTCAGAGGCGTGTATGCATTCAACCAATCTAGCGTAGGAATACATGACGCTCTCATGCCTCATGCCTCGCCACAATACCCCAGCCTGATTACCCCATAAGCTCAGACCTATGTTCAGCCTCGCCAGGGGGCCAACTCTTAGGAAGCCGTTTGGATAACCCAGCGTCTTAAGGTAGGGACGTTTACCGTATCCTTCATCAGCCTCAGCCTCCTCAACGTATTCCCTATACTGTTCTTTACTGAACGTGAGAAGCTCGGCACCGTTAAAATCTTTCACATTAATCCTACCGTTTAAGGTCGACATGTACCTACTCTGAAGCGTTACCCCCCTCTCCTCCAACTCCTCCTGAAACACTGGGTGAACCTGCTTGTAGAGTGCATTTAAGTCCCTGGAGAGTTCTCCCCCGAGTTCCGCCACAAGTGAAACAGCTTCGGAGCTCACTGTCTTCGAAAACCCTCCTGGGACGATGGTGACGGGGTGTATTGCCCTACCGCAGATTTCTTGAACGATCCTCTGAGCGGCGTCTCTACACCGAACGATGTTAGAGATACAGCTGAGAGTCAGCTGAGGCATTTTCTCAGGTGTAAATTCAGGTTTCAGGTTTGGCTGTGCAAGGAGTAGGAAGAGATGTATCAGATGGCTTTGAATCATTCCCGCGAGGTTTGCAGCCTCCCTTAGTTTCTGCGCGTTTAAAGGCACCTCCACTTCAAGCCCATGTTCCACAGCTTGGACGGATGCTAAGGCGTGGGAAACCTGGCATATACCGCATATCCTGCTAGTGTACACCGGTGCTTCCTCCAGAAGTCTCCCCTTGAGGAGCTGTTCAAATCCCCTGAACTCCTTCTGCACGAGTGTCGCCTTTACCCAGTCTTCCCCTATTCTAACAACGATGCCTATGTGCCCCGCGACCCTCGTAACTTCATCGACTGTGATCTCCACTCTACCTCTTCCTCCTAAGCTTGAAACTGGGGTAGGTGAACTTCATGAAGAAACCGACCGGGTCCTTCAGAGACTCCTCAACCACGTCGGGTTCCAGGATCGAGGCTAAGGCTGATACGGCTCGTGCTACACCCCTATCTTGACCCTCGATATCCTCGCTGAAACCCATGCAGCCATGGCAGGGATAATTGACCTTTGGACATAAGGCTCCGCAGCCTGAGGAAACTGCGAAGCCGATGCATGGTATACCTTGGTCTAGAAGGCATCGGCTATCATCAACTCCGGTTAAATCCCTTCTCAAGCCCGTGATCTTCCTATCCTCAGACCTCCGCCTGAGGCATTCATCGCACACCGTTTTACCGTGATCAGCCGTAGATGGGCTTAGCATGTTTTCCAGGAAATTGTCGATCATATGCCTAGGTGGTGGGCATCCTGGAATCGCTGCGTCAGTTTTCACAACACGCCAAACAGGGTCCACAGCTTCCTTAAGCCGCGTTTCAGATGGTATCCTCCCAGTTTTTTCACCTACTGCCCCGATGTCTGCAAGGTCTGCAAGTCCATGTATTCCCCCGAAGCAGGCGCAGCTTCCGAACGCTATGAGAGCTCCACTCTTCTCCCTCGCCTTTTTCACCCTCCTCTCATCAGCGGCTGTCCTGATACTTCCAGTCACTATGGTTGTGTCCGCGCAATCATAATCCTCAACGTCTAGGAGGAGGGGGGCGTAAACGATCTCGGCTTCGCCTCGTTGAATTTTTCCGAGGAGGAGGTTGAATGAGTCTAGGAGGGCGACCTCGCATCCCTCACATCCTGAAAGCCATTGTAAAGCGATTTTCACCTTCATCCTCCACACCTACACGGGTATTTTACCGAGCTCCTCAGTGAACTCTTCCACTACCTCAGCGAATTTCCTCCCTTCAGAAGCTGAAACCCATTCAAGTCTAACCCTGCATGAGTTAAACCCCGCTTCATCAAGCACTTTCTTGAATAACTTAACCCTTTTCTCAGTGAGAGTGTTTCCCGATGTGAAGTGGCAGTCGCCTGGATGACAGCCAACTATCAGAACACCGTCAAACCCCGCTTTAAACGCTTCAAGGACATGAAGGGGTGTAACTCGACCGCTGCAAGGAACCTTTACGATGAGTATATTCGGGGGGTACTGTATCCTCGCTACACCCGCGAGGTCTGCCCCCGCGTAACCACAGTAGCGACAGCAGAAGGAGATAATCCATGGCTTCAAAGCGCAACACCACTGATAAGCTCCAGGATCTGCGTGTCCCTATAATGTTTCAGCTCTATTGCTGAATTTGGACAGGAGGCTACGCATATTCCACATCCCTTACATCTCGCTTCCTCTACAACAACTCTCCGCTTTTCATCCTCTTCAATTCCCTTCAAGGCTTTGAAGGGGCAGAGTGGGACACATATCATGCATCCGCTGCATCTTTCCCCGTTAACCTCGGCTAATACCGGTTCAACCGTAACATATTCCTTAGAGAGGATTTTCTCCGCAACCTTGCTCGACGCTGCGAGGGCCTGAGCTACCGATGCGGGGATATCCTTCGGTCCCTGAGCAGCTCCCGCGATATAGATCCCTTCAGAGAACGTTTCCACAGGGTGGAGTTTAGGATGGAGTTCGAGGAGGAAGCCATCCGCCCCCTTGGGTATCCTGAGTTTTTCCCTGACTTCTTCCAACCCATGGGATGGTGTTAAGCCTGTTTCCAATATTAGCAGGTCTGCCTTGATTTCAAGCAGTTCGTCTAGGCTCTGGTCGAACACTGTTAACAAAAGGGTTTCGTCTTTTAGTACATCTACATGCTCCGGTTTACCCCTTACAAAGACTACGCCCATTTCCCTAAGCCTGCTGTAGAATTCCTCATAGCCTTTACCGGCAGCTCTGAGGTCGTTGTAGAACACGTACACCTTAGCCTCTGGAACATGGGATTTCACGTACCAAGCATGCTTAAGCCCAGCCATGCACCCTACGACGCAGCAGTACTGTAGATGTCTCTCATCCCTTGAGCCGGCGCATAGCGCTATAGCGACCGTCTTCAGATCTGAACCATCGCTTAACCTCGCGACCTTTCCATCAGTCGGACCAGTTGGGCATACCAGTCTTTCAAGCTGAAGCCCCGTGACGACGTTTCTTGAACGTGATAACCCGTATTCCTCTAGGTTTCTATACTGGTCGAAGCCTGTGGCAACTATCACCGCCCCAACGTTAACCTCCACTTCAGCCTCCTTCTGATCGAAGTCAACGGCGTTCGTGGGGCATTTATCGAAGCAGATATTACATTGATGATTCTTAAAGTGCAGGCAGTTTAAGGAATCTACTACAGGAATTCTCGGAACAGCCTGAGGGAAGCTTATGTAAGCCGCTTTTCTCGAGGAGAGCCCTTCATCAAAGGCATTCGGGACCTCGACTGGACACACTTTGCTGCATACACCGCACCCGATACACTTCTCTGACTTAATGTACCTCGGCTTCACTTTAACCTTCGCGGTGAAGCTTCCGGCCACTCCCTCAACACCTTCAACCTCCGAGTAGGTTAGAAGCCTTATCAGCTTGTTCGACGGCACCTCAGCCATGAGTGGTGTGAGGATGCAGGGTGAGCAGTCCAGCGTCGGGAAGGTTTTATCAAGCTGCGCCATTTTACCACCTATACTCGCCTCCTTCTCCACAAGGTAAACCTCGTATCCCATGTTAGCCAGGTTCAAAGCCGCGGTTATACCGGTGATACCTGCACCTATCACCATAGCCGACTTTGTAACAGGGGTTTTCAGAGGTTGAAGTGACTCTAGGAGTCTAGCCCTTGCAACGCCCATGGCGATAAGCTTCCCAGCCTTCTCAGTGGCCTCTGAAGGTTTTTCACTGTGCACCCATGAGCATTGCTCCCTTACATTCGCCATTTCCAGCAGGTAAGGGTTAAGACCTGCTCTTTCAAGCACAGACCTGAAGGTATGCTCATGCATAGTTGGTGAGCATGCTGCTATCACAACTCTGTTAACGCCTCGACGCTCAACATCCCTTTTGATAAGCTCCTGCCCCGCTTCACTGCACATATACGCGTGGTCTCTGGCTACGGATACGTCTCTTAGCCTAGATGCATGCTCTCTAAGCGCCTTAACATCAAGTACCCCAGCTATGTTTGTGCCGCAGTGGCATATGTAAACCCCTATCGAAGGTATTGCTCTTCCCCCTCTATTTTCCAATGTTTTTCAGAAGCCTGTCAACGGGGCTCATGTTAAAGTTTAAACCCAGTCTTCTCCCATCGATTCCCAGAGCCAATCCCACAGCCTGTTGGAGAAGAAGTACAGGGATGTCTGGGGCTTCCTGAAGCTGAATCAAGGTTTCTTGACGCGTGTCGAGCATTTCGAAGCAGTAGGGGCACGGTGTCACTACGCCATCAAGCTCAGCTTCTTTAGCCATCATAAGCTTCCTCGAACCCAATGTGAAGCCTATGTCCGGGTTGACAGCCATTAGGGTTGCACCGCAGCAGTCAAGCCGGTCAGGGTAATCCCTCACAGCATTAGCCCCTATTCGCTCAAGTATGTCTTCGAGTTTCCCAGGGTTAGTTGGGCTGTCGAAACCAACGGCTAAGCCGCGTATCGAATGGCATCCATAATGGGCTCCGAGCCTTAAACCCTTAAGTGGGTTAACCACCTCTCGACCGCCGATAATATCGTGGAAGAACTCGATCGGATTGAGAACCTTAGGCTCACTGTATTCCAGTCCCTCGAGTGCAAGTGTTCTGTGAACCCACTCAGCGACATCCTTCTTCGACCCGATTAAGTGCTGGGCTTCCTTCAGGGATAGGTAACATCCGTTGCACACCGTTAAGAGATCGCCTTCGCCCGCCAAAGCAAGGTTTCGCGAGGCAAGGTAAAGCCAGGTTTTAGGGTTTAAACCCTTAAAGGGATGCCCACAGCAGGACCATGCTTCAACCTCCCTAATCTTCATTCCAAGGTTTTCGAGAAGACTCCTGGTAGAAACCTCAACGCAGTACTGCTTCGTTGATGCGAAGCATCCCCAGTAGACCGAGATCATTTTAAAGCGTCACAGCTCCCCTTTCCCAATCTTCAGAAGAACTTCTGCTATTTTTCTCCTCCGAGCCTCAGCCATTAAGGGTGGGAGGTTAAGCGATTCACGGGTGTAGGTCTCGAACTCTCTATCCACGACGCTGAGCTGCTTGAACGCTAAGCCTGTCTCAGAGAGGTTCCGAAGCATTTCCTCATAGGCTTCGGGGAAAGTTAACCCCTTCGAGACCGCGAGGAACTGGAGGCTTAAAATTAAATCGGCGGGAGCAACTTTCTGCGGGCAATACTCAACGCACTTTAAGCATCTCGCACAGTTCCACAGTGTGTCATTAAGCGTCCTCTCTGTAAGCCCGAGCCTAACAGAGCTTACGATCCTGCTTGGACGGTAATCCTTCAAAACCTTGGATATGGTGCAGCTACTCGTACACCTGCCGCATTGAAAACATTTCTCGGGTCTCTCAAACCCCGTTGCCAACATCTTCTCCTTCAACCCTTCTTCCTAGAATTCCACTGTTTAGCCTCATTTCTAAACCATTCTAAAGCCTCGCTGCCCGTGACTAGATTCCCCGCATCAGAGTCGAATTTCAAAGGTTTAACTATGGTAAGCCATCCTTCACCGTAGGGTTCCCCCCTGATCACACGGGGGTTTTTCCTCGTCAGCAAGTTTACTTCAACGATCTCACCTGAAACCGGTGACTCAACAGGTCCAACCCACTTCGCGCTCTCAATAGTGCATACAGGCTTCCCCTGCTCAACAGAAGTCCCTACGGGTCTAAACCTTACAAGAATGATGTCACCAGCCATGTCTGCTCCTAACGAAGTTATCCCAATCCTAACCTTCCCATCCTCGGCCGTAGCCCACGTATGACCGTGACGCCAGTAGTAGAGATCCTTTATGAACGTATAGCCTTCAACGTTCTCAGCCATCGTTTACACCCCTCACTTAAACCTAACCTTGAGGGGTAGGGTAAACGAGTCCTCTTAATGTTTTCGGTTACCAACACGAGGTTGGTAGCTTAATTCTAAGTTTTTACGGTATACGTATCATCATTCCCCTTGGTGTAAAACGCTGGAGTAAAGGCTTGGAAAGGGTATGTGATAAGGTATGGAGGGTAATACCTTTCATGGATTTTTTTTCAGAAGATCTACCCCTTCCTCCTCAGTTTATACTCAAAATAGGAGTTGCAGTTTACCTATATTAAGCATCTTGATACCTTAGGTAATGTTTAAGCTTCTTCGCTATAAAATATTCTTAGGCATGAGGAAGACGTTAGAGGGAGTGTACGTAGAAACGTGTCAGGAGGATGGATGACCTCTAAGGAGAGAATGTTAACCGCTTTTAGAAACCAGCAGCCAGACATGGTACCTGTTTCCCCTGATATGTCGAACATGATCCCCGCTAAGCTCACGGGGAAACCGTTCTGGGATATCTACCTCTACGGAGACCCTCCTCTATGGGTTGCATACATCGAAGCCGTTAAAAAGTATAAATTTGATGGATGGCAGTATGCTGGTTACCTTGGCCCTAGAAGGGATGCTGCCTTAACCCCTCCCACCATGGGGAGGAGAGACGAACGTAAGTTCAATACCGAAGTCGTCGGTACGACTCATAAGGCGCTAACAGCCAGAACCTACTGCACAACCCCTAAGGGTGAACTCTGGTCTGAGACCGTGTATTACCGTGACAACCCGCCTTGGACCTATAGAAAATACTTCAAGGACTTCGAAGCGCAGTTTGACCATCTACAATACTTTTTCCCAGAGCCTTCAACTCTTAGTGGCGACTTCTATTGGGAGATGACCAATGCCCTAGGAGACTTGGGCACGACAGGTATAGGTACAGGTACCCCTGGCTTCCAACACCTCTTCGGCCTCATAGATGGGGGTTTACCCGAGATCTGCAGGCTTTACCTGCAGAAGCCTCACTTGATCAAGGAATACCGTAGAATGTACGAGGAATGGACTGTAAGCTATGTGGAACGGGCGATTCAAATCCAGCCTGAATGGATTGGAACAGGGGGATCGGGCTTACTTACACTCCAATCGCCGAGGATCGTCCGGGACCTAAGCCTAGGCACTATAAAGAAGGTTACACGTATGGCGAAGGAAGCGGATATTCCTACGCATCTACATTCATGCGGAAGGGAGAAGTTCTTAGTCGAACTCTTCGCTAGGGAAACCGACCTCTCATCCATTGAGCCTCTCGAGAGACCACCCGCAGGGGATTGCGACTTAGCAGAGATCAAGCGGAAGTTCGGAAAGAGGATAGCCTTGAAAGGTAACCTGAACACAACGGATCTACTGACAGGAACACTGGAGCATGTTGAACGCGAAGCCAAATGGTGTATCGACGTCGCTGCGGAGGACGGTGGCTTCGTTCTATCCACGGGAGACCAATGTGGCAGAGACACACCTGATGAGAACCTCTTTAAAATGATTGAAGTCGCAAGAAAATATGGAAGATACTAACCGATCACTTTTCCCTCTGAGATGATCTAGGTTTAGCGAATAGAAGAAAGCGATGTCTTTAGAAGGAAAAGTGTTTTCGATGAAGTTAACGGGTACAGTTCGTGTGGTCAAAGGCGAAGCTCAGGGCATTGATTAAGCCATAATTTCAACACGTTAAACCTGGTTGAGTATATGTTTAAGGCAGTAATAGAACGTAAAGGGTTGACTGTATAACCTTATCTTCAAAGGAGTGAGCCGGGTTTGGTTTCTGCACCGATTAGGTTGGCAGTTGTTGGAGGTAGGCGTGGGAGAGCGTTTAAAAAGGCGTTGCAGGTTTTCACTGACAAAGTTCAGGTTGTTGCTCTCTGCGACCTATTGGATGACGTGCTCGCAGCTTGGAAAGCGGATATGCCGGATATTGAGGTATTCAAAGACTACGATGAGATGTTAGATAGAGCTGAATGCGACGCGGTTTTTGTGGCGACACCTATGCTTTTACACGCGGAGCAGTCCATCAAGGCATTGAAGGCGGGGAAACATGTTTTAAGCGAGGTTATCGCTGCCACAACCCTAGACGAGTGTTGGCGTCTCGTAGAGACCGTGGAGGATACAGGGTTAACCTACATGCTCTCTGAGAACTACTGCTACACGCGTCCGAACATGATGATCCTGAATATGGTCGAGCAAGGAGTTTTCGGCGAAGTCACGTACGCTGAGGGAGGTTACATCCATGACTGCAGGAATCTCATGTTCAACCTCGATGGGACGCTTACTTGGCGCGGTGTTTTACGACGGGACTATATGGGAAACACTTATCCAACCCATTCACTCGGCCCCGTCTCCCAATGGCTCCGCGTGAACAGGGAAGGAGGAGACCGACTTGTTTCAACGGCGTCCTTTATGACCAAGGAGGCTGCGAAGCATCGATACGTTGAGAGGATTTTCGGGGAAAACCACCAGGCTGCAAAGCCGAGTTTCTATAAACACGGAGACTCCGTGACAACAGTGATCCAGACAGAAAATGGAGCGTTGATCACCTTAAGGTTCGACGCTGTTTCCCCACGTCCTCACGATATGACCCACTACGTGCTTCAAGGCGTATCCGCTAGTTACCTTTCTCCGAGATATGGAGGCGAAGACCCGCTTATATGGATTGACGGAAGAAGCCCTGGACTCAGTCCACCTGAGGGCGGGGTGCCGACAACCTGGGAATCCTTATGGAAGTATGCTGGTGAATACGAGCATCCCCGTTGGAGGCTTTGGGGGAAGAAGGCTGAGATGGCGGGTCACGGCGGCGGCGACTTCTTCGTCCTCGAAGACTTCGTAGATTCTATTCTAGAGAAGAAACGTGCTCCTATCGATGTCTATGACGCTGTGACATGGAGCTGTATCATGCCCCTTTCTATAGAATCGATTAAGGGAGGAAACATACCTATGGCGATTCCAGATTTCAGAAGAGGTATACGATAGATCGCCGATGTGAATACTTTATTACAATTACCTTTCTCAATGCTTTAGGTGCCGTTTGAGGGCGAGTATGATAACCGTCATTTAAATTACATCGGCTGAAGCTAAAGATCTGTTTTACGAAAAAAGGCATCGGCTATTAACTGTGGGGCATATGCGATTAAAAAAGCCTCTTCATCCAGCATGTATGGTAAACCTTAACTATCCCCCTCTTTTCTTTGTCCAAAGCTATGAGTGAAGGTTGAGTGTATAATGAGTAAAGCCCATGGGTATTCGGATACTCTATTAGTATTATACATAGCCACGTTCTTATCGCAGTTTTCGTTTGGACTCGGTACGTTCACAGTTCCAATATACGCCTATGAACTTGAAGCATCCCCCTTCCTCATCGGCCTCATCGGGGCCTCCGCTGGAATCACGTACACCGTTACAACGATGCTTTTCGGTTTAGTCTCCGATCGGTTTAGCCGAAGGAGGTTAACGTCAGCGGCTCTGGCGATCTCCACTGTAGCCTACGTCCTATACATTCTCTCAGAGGACATAGGTTTGTTAATTCCCATCCGTCTAGTTGAATGGACCGCGGCGGCTTTGTTCTGGCCTTCCATGGAAGCGCTCATATCAGATTCCTCCAGTCCAGCGTCTTTAGACAGTGCTTTAACACGGTTTAACGTCGCCTGGGGTTTAGCTATGGTTATAGGCCCACTCATCGCAGGCCTACTCATTACATGGTTCTCGGTGAAGAGTCCCTTCTACCTCTCCGCAGCGACTTCACTGCTTGCAAGCCTGTTGCTGGCACTCGTAGCGGTTAGAACTCAGGTTCAGGGTGGGGAAGAGCGTTCAACGGAGACCATAGTAACTAACAGCCATCAGAACAGTGTTTTCAAGGCTTTAACGACAACGTTTCTCCTAGCCTTCAGCACAGGTGCGGTTATGTCACTTTTCCCAGCATATGCAACCGTGTTAGGTATCCCGGCATATGAGACTGGGTTAATAGTCCTCATAAGTGGATTAACGCAGACCTTGGTGTTCGCCAAAGTACGCGGTATTGAAAGCGTTTTCACGGAAAGTGGGCTGTTCATAATCGGACCTGTATTCTTCACCTTATCCACGGCTATGATCACGTTTTCCTCCACATCCTTTCTCTTCGCCATTGCCTTCGCAGTGCTAGGATTCGCCTCTGGAATAGCCTACTCAGCCTCCCTCTCACTCATGCTTCGGGGAAGGTCTTCGAAACGAGGTTTAGCGACTGGGTTGTTTGAGGGTATGATTGGGCTGGGATACTTACTCGGCCCCCTCATTGGAGGGATCCTATCCGAGTTTGATTTAAGAGCCCCCTATGTTCTCACAGCTTTAACAAGCGTTATTGTACTTACCATTCAACTATTTCTTAGAAGAGGTAGACGGAGTTAAACTTCGTGAAAGTGGGTTGGGAAAAGATATTAGATTCCCATCTATAGGATCAACGGATGTATATTGAAGCGGACGGGTTACGCTGACCTTGCCCTGCATGGTGGTAGAGCACCGCCTTGGTTAGTAGGGAGAATGGAGAAACTCGCGTCGGCTATCCTTACGGTCATCGTCGACGAGTACGGTGTAAGCAAAGTCCTAACGCGTTTATCTGATCCCCTGTGGTTTCAAGCCCTCTCCTGCGGCCTTGCCTATGATTGGGACAGTAGCGGAACCACAACCGTTGTCTGCGGCGTTCTGAAAACCGTTCTGGCGAAGAACAAGCTTGGGCTAGTAGCTGCGGGTGGGAAGGGTAAGCGTTCCTTGCAGGCGTTGGATGAGCTGAAGAAGATCGGAGAGACCTATGGGTTTGCAGGTGATAAGGTGGAGGGTTTTCAATACGCAAGCCGTATGACCGCGAAGGTTGACAACTCAGCTATCCAAGCTGGTTACAGGCTGTACCACCACACCATGTTCGTTTCAAATGATGGGGAGTGGGCTGTTGTACAGCAGGGTATGAACCCGGAAAGCCGAACAGCCCGTAGATTCCACTGGTTATCCAGTAGGGTAAGGAGTTATGTGTCTGAACCCCATGAAGGCATCGTTGGGAACATCGTCCACCCGAACGTCCTCGACATGACCGCGAAGGATAGCGAGGGCTGTAGAAGGATGTGCACAGACCTGGCACAGGAGAGCCCTGTGAAGCTTCAGAGAATCTACCAATCTATAAGGCTGTATGACCAAGAATCGCTGGCTAAGTGGCTTCCCATCAAACCAGGTCCAGACTACGTGGTCCACTACAGGCTTCATCCCGAGAATATGAACTGGGATGCGTTAAGACGGTTATATGAACATAAGCCGCGGAACTACGAGGAGGTGCTTGCTCAAAGAGGCGTAGGACCATCTACTGTGAGGGGTCTCGCCCTCGTATCCCAACTCATCTACGGTGAAACCCCGAGTTGGAAAGACCCGGTAAAGTACAGCTTTGCCTTCGGTGGCAAGGATGGAGTCCCATTCCCCGTAAGACGCCGCGAGTACGATCAAGCCATAGGTATCCTTATGGAGGCTGTTGAAGCCGCGAAACTCGGTGATAGGGATAAGCTTGCAGCACTTCATAGGCTTAGGACCTACGCTGATAAACTAGGTATTGGAGAAAACGCGTAAGTGTTCGAAGCTTAAAAAACCTGTTAACGATTAAGTCTTGACTTGAACGATCCAGGTCTTCTTTTACCTACTTTTTCAAAGAGAACCCTATCCAAATTGCTAAAAAGACAGTCTAGGAAGGGATTTGCAGAGTCTCTTAATATAAGAGTAC
>CAYNFI010000036.1:0-18021 GCA_964396445.1 uncultured Candidatus Bathyarchaeia archaeon | reverse complement strand
CTGAGCTGTGGCAAACCTGGGTCTAACATCGACGATCCTTATCCTCACCCTGTCTCCCCTTCTAGCCTTGGGGACGAATATGATAAACCCCTGAATTCTAGCGATTCCCTCCCCTCTTCGGCTGACATCCTCTATCGTCACATCGTACTCCTTACCCGCCTCAACGGGTTTCACTCCCTCATCTATAGGCCGCCTAGGACTATACCTGTACAACGCTCACACATCCCATTCTACAACGTCAGGTAACCTTTAAAAGCTTCACCTATCCTAACCTCGATCAAAGAACCGAGGGGGCTACTTTTTCACCTCAGGTCTCCTATTTCACCGTCATCCTCCCTCCGAGGAGAGGGGAAGAAGCGTGATATTCTCACCCGTTTCCCGAACGTGTTCATAACGATACGGGGTTAATTAAATGACCCTCGTTTCCCCTCTTCCGCATTAAATGGGTTATTCTCCTCTAACAAGCTCACTATGGGAGCTTACCGTCGGTAAACCTTAGAGGGCCACCAATCACGTTCTTATGGAACTTAAAAGCCGTCCTCTGAGGTAAAGATGGTTACACGCAGTAGTATTGCCCCTCTTTTCTCGCCACCAGTCCAAGCTTAAGCATTTTCTTCACGTTGTTACGGTAGGCTTTATACCCTACGGGTTTGGTGACCAGCTTCCTGTACTCCCTGAATAGCTTCCCTAAACGCGTTTCCCCCCTACTTTTAAGTACTCCGTAGATCACTTTTTGATGCTCATTCAGCTTTGACAGTATCTTTTCGCGGTCTATCCCCGGGGTTACTTTGACGGCGCCGACCCCCGCCGGGGCTTCTATCTTCCCCTCTTTCAACGTGTTAACCTTGGTCTCAACCTCAGCCCTCTTCTCACCTGCGGCTATAACCCTAGAAACTTGTTTCTTGAGTGTCTTCCTAAACGTTTTCTTACAGTTGCCGCATTTATACAGGCCTATAGTCAGGCGTACCTCGTGCCTAGCCTTACTCGGCTTCCCAGCCATCTCCCACGTCTTAACCGGACTGTTTTGTGTCCCACATACGGGGCATTCCACGGTCTCCAAGCCGCCTAAAGTGTTTAAAAGCTCTCTCCTAAGGTCTTCACCCACGCCGCGTACCTCCTCAATTTTCAAGGCCAGTGGTGCTTCCTTTAAAACGTCGCGTAGCCATCTGGCGAAGTCTCCTCTTCTCTGGTGGAACTCAAGGGAAGCAGGTGGAACTTTCCCTATTTTCTCCCGGAGCTCTTCTAGGCTGGAGGCAACCTCTGAAAGCGGCTTACCGACATCCTCGTAGAAATGGAACCCGCGTTCACAAACCACTTCTCCCTTAGATGGTTCGGCTGGAATATTCAACTCCGGTAATGTACCGTATGTCTGGCTGTACTCGTCTAGAAGTTCTTTAACTCTTCCTTCCCAGTTTGGGGTAAACTCCCTTCTATAGTATCCAGTACCGCGTTTACGAGGGTCGTCGGAGAAGTTGGTTTCCAGATAGCGTGTGAAGGTTTCTCGGAGATTGGCGCTTCCACCGACGAACATTACAGCCTTGTCCATGTTGTAAAGCACATAGACACCGGCCTCTTCCTGAACGTACTTCGCCCTTTCCCCCCACCGGTACATCGTTCCTGAAATCGTCATTTCGCACCCAATGCAAATACTGCAAGCTTGTATTTATGTGAAGCCTTACACTTACTTTACACACCGCACACGGTTATGAGGGTTTATGTGGAAACGGGAAAAGCGGAAACTAAGATCGGGTTCACCTCTTCAGTAACCTTTACGGAAACGTTGACAAGTCTACCCATCTGGTTCACCGAATGAGAACCCGGCTGAGACCGCTAAAAGAGTATAACTTGCACGGCGTTGCAGAACCATACCTCAGCATAGGCGTTTAAAAATAGATCCTCAGCGGGAAAGATCTACTTCGCTGCTACGGCGGTGTGGTCTAAAGGACACAAGCCATAGAGGGTAAATGTTCATCCAACATGAGGGAAAAGTCGAGAAAAAAAGTTTATACATTAGACCTTATGGATTACAAGACACATGCTGAGGTAACACGGTTATGGTGCGCGGTCCCGTTAAAATCCTCGTCTACTTGGCATCCGCGGTACTCGTCTTCCTAGGCATCATCTTCACGATGTCCGCGAACCTCGGACTCATCTACCTCTTCGAAGGCCTCACCTTCCTCGCAGTCGCCGGCTTACTGCTCCTCCTCACACGGGAGAGAAAGCCGCTTGAGATTAAGCAGACCGTAGCCGTTACGGGACCGGTGGCGGTGAAGGAGGTTCGATGCCCCAACTGCAACGCCATAGTCGACCCGACCAAGGTCCAAGTCATCACGGGAAAACCCTACCTGACGTGTAACTACTGCGGGAAGAAATTCGAGTTAACAGAGGAGCCGACATGGTGAAGCCAAGCCTCCGCATAGGCTCCCTACTCCTCCTACTTATACTGGGAATAACGCTTTCTACGGCCCCGGTTCCCTCAGCTGAGGCACAGGTCACGTACACCGTAAACCAGGAATGGGTGCAGGTCTGGGTTAACAAGGACGGGTCCGTGGACATCCGGTACAACATCACGTTTACCTACCTCTCAGGTACACCCTCTGGCATCTACCGCGTGGGAATGCCTAAGCGAGGCTTCCGCATAGAGTACGCCCGTGACCTATCCGGGTCCAGCCTAACCGTTGACGACGTGTCCAGTGGCACTTATTACGGCGTAGATGTACACCTCAAGACACCTATAGTCCTCAACAAGCTGTACACCTTCACAGTCTACGCCGTCGTCCCCGATATGGTTCAAGAAGACAAGATGAACCCTGGAAACGTAGGTATGCTCTTCCCACCAACCCTCCCCGAATACGCCACAGGCTCCATACAAAGCCTACGCGTAGCCATCACCCTCCCAGAAGGCGTAACCAGCACCGAGGTGAGGTACCCCACGGGAACACCCTTCGACAGCGTCTACATGGATGGAAACAACCTCGTCGTATACTGGCAGCGGGAAAACTGGCCCCCAGCTCAAACCTTCACCGCAGGCGTCTCCTTCCCAGGGAAATACGTCTCCCTCGGACCCAACATCTTGTTATACGCCACAGCAGGCTTCCTCATAATAAGCCTGGTAGCCGTCGGCGTAGTCGTGGCGAGGCGTGGAAGAGCGGCGTATGAGCGTCCCCGCATGTTCGTGGAAGCCCTAGGCGCGTACCGCGGATTAACAGCGGTTGAAGCCGGCGTGGTCCTGGACCTAAAGCCTACACGCGTCCTCACCATGATCCTCTACGGACTCCTCCTGAAACGGCGGGTCATGGCTACGGCTACGGAGCCCCTTATCAAACTTCAAAGACTTGAGAGAGACGGGGAGGAGCCTTCCCCGCCTCTACGATACTATGAAATCGACTACCTGGACGCTGTACAACCTGATGGAAGCCTCGACGAGATGCTCCTCGCAAGAACCTACCTGGGACTCAGGGATAACGTGGACCAGAAGCTGCGCAGCTACTCCAGAGAGGATACCGTAAACTACTACAGGTCCGTAGTCGGCAGGGCTTGGGAACAGGTTACGCAGGCTGGGACACCTGAGCTGAAGGGGGACGCTGTGGAGCAGAACATCGAGTGGCTCCTCGCCGACACGGACTTCGATGAACGCTTCAAAACAGCCTTCCCACCGGACATCATCATCATCCCACAGCCCGGATGGGGATGGTACTGGCGTGGACCTCACATGCCACCGGAGCAGCAGCGCATCCCCGCCCCGGCACCGGGTGAAGCCAAGCCTATACCGGGACAGGACTTCGCTAACAGCATCGTACTAGGCTTGGAGAAATCAGCGAACAACATGGTGAAGGACGTGCAGGACTTCACCAACCGCCTCGTGCCTAAGCAGGGGGAGGCTGAGAGAGCGCGTTCCGTCAGGGGGCGTTCAAGCTGCGTCTGCGCCTGCGCCAACTGCGCCTGCGCCTGTGCCTGTGTAGGATGCGCATGTGCATGCGCCGGCGGAGGTGCAAGGTAAATGGGAGTCTTCAGCAGGGTTCTGAAAAGGAAGCCTGAGGAAAAGCTCCACCACATGAGGGTGGACGACGATGCGTACAAGGGTCTCAGGCTTCACCTACGCTTCGAAAAGGATGGAAGCGGCGTCCTCATCATCAACGCTTCGCGGGTGCTCTTCCTCAACCGCACAGCCGCGTTCTACGTCGACTCCTTCCTCAAAGGGGAATCGGAGGAGCAGGTGGTTAAGAATGTCAGGCGGCGGTTCAGGGTTAACCGTGAAACCGCTGGGAAGGATTACAGGGACACGTTATTCATCATCAACACCTTCGCTAAAACCCCCGACGTCTGCCCAGTTTCCTACCTGGGCGTGGAGAAGCTGGAGCCCTTCGAGAAAGATTTAAGCGCACCCTACAGGATGGACTTAGCCCTTACCTACCGATGTGACAATAAATGCCTCCACTGCTACACCGGAGGCCCAAGGGAAACCAAGGAGTTGACGACCCGGGAGTGGACCGCCGTCCTCGATAAGTTACTTAAAGTCGGGATTCCACACGTGGTCTTCACAGGAGGCGAACCCACCCTAAGGAACGACCTTCCAGAGCTCATCGCCCACACTCAAGAGGTCGGCTTAGTCAGCGGACTCATAACCAACGGTCGAAGACTTAGAGATGAGAGGTACTTTAGATCCCTCGTCGACGCCGGCTTAGACCACGTACAGGTAACCCTTGAATCCCACAGCCCAGAAGTCCACGATAGGATCACGGGCGTGAAGGGAAGCTGGGCTGAAACCGTGCAGGGGTTGAAGAACGCCGTAGCCTCACCCGTATACACGCTCACCAACACCACGCTTAACCAGTACAACGTGAAAGACATCCTGGAAACCATCGACTTCCTCCACAGCCTCGGCCTAAAACAGCTCGCCTGCAACAGCCTCATCTACTCTGGGAAAGCCCCCGAGGTGGCGGAGCACTTCGCCCTGGACGAAGCCTCCCTCGAACCCATCCTCACCCAGGTCCGAGACCACGCCCGAAGGCTTGGAATGGAGCTTATCTGGTACACGCCCACCGAGTACTGCGTACTCAACCCCCTCCAACTCGAGCTGGGAATAAAGAGCTGCAGCGCCTGCAGGATAAGCATGTGCATCGAACCCGACGGCACAGTTATCCCATGCCAGAGCTACTTCACATCCCTCGGCAACATCCTAAAAGACGGCTGGGAAAAGATATGGATGAACCCCCTCTGCCTCAAACTCAGAAACCGGGAATACGTCCCAGAGAAATGCCGTGACTGCCCAAGCCTAAACATCTGCGGAGGCGGCTGCATCCTCAAAACCGGGCAGCAACCATACACCTGCACAACCCCCTCAGGTTAACCCAAACCTGAATTTAATACAGTCAAAGAGTTTCAGTGACGCAGGTTGACACTGCCTATACAGCTCGGTTTTAACCAAACAAAGTAGATTATGAACTCGGTTAAAGCCAAGCTCATAAGCCTTAAAACCGATGATGCGATTAGACCTCAGCGGTGCTGACTTCAACGCGGTTACTTCACGTACTTGGCGAGGATCATGGCGTGGTCTTGGTCGTAGGGTTCAAGGTGGAGACGCTCCTCAACCTGGAACCCCCGCGTCCTTAAAACCCGGTCTTCACCTCGATAAACCTCTGAAGGCCTCTTCGTCACGTCGATGCTCCGCGCCTTCACCGCCAACAGAGCCTCCCCACCTTTCTTGAGGAAAACGTCGGCGTTATCCGCTAGCACCCGCGCCTGCTCAGGCTGAGCGATGTCGCAGTAGATGTGGTCCACCGTGTCCACCACGGTCTGGTAGCGTTCAGGAAACCGTGCATCGGCGAGGATCGGGAACATGTTGCCTCGAAAAGCGCAGACGTTGCTGATGAGTTCACGCATAACCCGAGGTGCGAACTCCACGCAGAAAACCTTTCCCCTAGAACCGACGACGTCGGATACATGGCTCGAAGTCGTACCCGTAGAAGCCCCAAGGTAGAGCACCTTCACCCCATGGATTACGGGCATGCTCCTCAACCCCTTGAAGACAGCGGCGCTGAGCTTGCTCCTGTACGGGTCCCAAAGCCGGCACTCCCCCTTACCGTTCCAAGGGATCAACCTCTCCCCGTAAACCGCCTTACCGGGTACGAGGTTCAGGGTAGCCAGTTTCCTACTCCCATCCTCCACCGTAACCCAGTAGACTCCGTGGAAACGCTCGTGTGGAGCAACCTTCAAAGCCAAACCCTATGCGTCCTCCCTCCGCATCCTCGGCGAGGGATACATCCTCCTGATACCCGCTGCCCTCCGCTCAACGTCAGCCCTGAGCTTTTCCCCCATATCCGCGCCGCCGTAGGCGTCGAGGCGCGCCGCGATGGCGAGTTTACCAGCCACTGTACGGGCGATTTTACCCCGCACCCACCTCGGCGCCTGATGGATGAGTGGGTGTTGAAAGATCACCCCGTGCTTCGGGGGTCTAGCCCCCGTCCTCAAGGCTCTGAAGAGCGCTTTCTCGGCGCCGAGCACCTGAATCGTACTCGCAGGCATCTTGGAGAGGTTGATGAGGCTGCCGGCGTACGCGATAAGCCTCGCCCCAAGGGTTGGCCCAGCGACAGCGGTGAGGTTAGGGGCTACATCCTTCATCACCGCGTCGAGGTAGCCTTCAAGCCTCCGCCTCTCCCCGATGAGTTCAAGGATGTGCTTCGCCAATCCCCTAACGGCTTCAAGGTCCTCCCCCCCGATATCTGAGCCTATGGAGTTCTCCGCTGCCTTAAGGAGGGCTGGAACACGGTCCGCGGGAACACCTACCCGCGTTACGGCTTCAGCGGTGAAGCCCTCCTTCCCGCCGAGGTGCTCAAGCAGCCTCAGGTAGAAATCCGGTTTCTCAGCGAAGGTGCTCAGCTCCGGGAAGTGAAGCCCATACCATTCCTTAGCCCTGCTGAGGAGGAGGTTAACCGCCTTATCCAGCTCCTCTATAGCCATCACAGCCTGCGACGTTAAGGCATCCCGCCTCGCAGCCGCCTTCCTCACCCGAACCCGGGCGGCGGCGGTTGAAACAAGGCGTAGAACCTCGTAGTATTCCTCTTCCTTCCCCACGAACCCCGTTTTCACAGCCCATTCAGCGGGGCTCGCTCTAAAGACCCGCCCAGCCCAGCTCACCTTCTCAGCCTGGGTTTCAACCCTTAGAATTTCATGAACCCTCGAAGCTAAAGGCTCTGATTCAAATGTGAAAACCCCGTAGCCTTCCTCCCTTAAACGCCGTACAACCTCAAGGGTTTCCTCAAGAACCTCACCCAGCTGAACCCGCTCCAAACGCTCCGCGATAACACTTGGCTCCCGGGGAAAGAGACTTTTCGCCACGAGCTTCCCATCCTTGTTGAAGGCGAGTACACCCGCCACCGTGTGTACGAGGCTTACCTCCATCTCAGCCAAGGGAGCACCCCTACTTATCATAAGATGCATTACTTAAAAGGAACACTTAACTCCAACACCTACGCCTGCCCTGTTAACCCAACCCCGAAGCTGTCTTAGTTAAGCCGGTGAAACGCACCTGAAAAACCAGCGATCCCGTTAAAGAGGGAGTGGAGAAGTTGGTGCTTCCGCTTAAGCCTAGAGAAAGGCTTATAGATGTTCATCGGTGAATAAGGCGATTGTGGAGGTTACACCTGTGGCGAGTGAGGGAAAGGTGCAGTGTCCATGCGGGCGGACCATCGAGAAACCCGAGGAATACAAGCTTCTGTTCTTGAAAATGGAGATGCATGAGATCGACATCCTATGCCCAAACGACAGCTGTTACCTAAGGGAGATCGGCTACATCAAGTTCGACCTTAAGGATGATAAACCTGTCTTCAAGGAAGCCACCTTCTACCCACCCTTCGTAACATGGAACATGAGCCAGCTCGGTGAGAAAACCAGCGGTCTCCTGAGGACCCAGCTACGTGAGATCGTTACCCGTATCGTTGATTGGAAGAAGATCGCGGGAGACATGACGAGGAAGTGGGATACCACTTAAAGGCTTTACGGCGTAGCGTAGAAGCCCTAGCCTAAACGTGTTTCCCATCGGTTCCCAGGGTTAAGCCCGGCTTCTAAGCGTTTGAAGGCTTAGTTCAGAAGCCCCGCCCTAATCCTCTTCCATGAAGTCCGATGCCTTAGGCGGTTCGGGTGGAAGCCCCTTCCTCTTCCTAATCTCCTGCACGAGCCTAGGCAGGATGGTCGCAGGTACTGGGGACCACTTCGAGAAGGACAGCGCCCAGAAGGCCCTCCCAGACGTTGAGGACCTTAGGATATCCGCTAAGTCGAAGGTCTCTGAAGCCGGCAGCTCCGCCATAACCTGACCGACGTACTCCCGCTGCTCCAGGGATAAGACCTGCCCCCTACGCCCGGCGAGGATCTTAGTCACCGCCCCGACCAGGTCCATAGGCAGCCTGACTGTGAGCTGCATCACAGGCTCGAGGAGGATAGGGTCCGCTGAGAGCATGCCCGCGAATATGGCGTGGCGTACCATAGGAATGATCTGCGCTGGTCCACGGTGAACGGTGTCGGAGTGGAGCTCCGCCCTCTCAAGGTTAACCTTAACACCCCGCACGTACTCCCGTGTTAAAGGACCGTCGTCCATGGCGTAGAGGAAGCCTGAAACCGCGTAGTCCTTAACCTCGTTTAGGTATTGAATCCCCTTCGTCCTGTCGACGAAGATGCACCCATGCTGGTCGATGCTCCAAACGTTCCGCGCTTCCTCGGTTTCCCAGCCTATACCCCGTAGGGTCTTCGCCATCGTCTTCCGATCCATGTTCTCGTTTAACTCCCCGGACCGGATCATCTCAACAACCTCAGGTTGGAGGGATTCAACGCTGATGTAGGCGCGGTTATGCTTATTCGGAGACTTCCCCATGAAGGGCCCAGCTGAACCCCTTATGCTCTCCCTGAAGATCACCGTAGGCTTCGAAGTAACGATCTCAAGCCCCGTCTTCGTAATCAGGGTTTGAGCGATCTCAAGATGCACCTGACCCATACCCGAGATCAGGTATTCCCCGCTTTCCTGGTCGATCTTCGTGACGAGGTTTGGGTCCTCTATGGATAACTTGGTGAGGATGTCCACAAGCCGCGGCAGGTCGCGGTTGTACTTAGGCTCAACAGCGATGGTCATAACGGGTTCAGTAACGTAACGCACCGCTTCGAAGGGTACAACGCCCGGGAGCACGGATATGGTCTCCCCGGCTCTGGCATGCTCTAAACCGAGGACGGCTGGGATGTTCCCAGCGAGGAGGCTTCCAACAACCTCCCTGTACGGTCCCATGTAGATGCAGACCTGCTGAACCCGCCCACCTGCCCGGGCGTTGATCAAATGCACGCTCGTCCCCTCCTCGAGGGTTCCTGAGAAGAGACGGCCGGTGGCGATAACCCCAGCCTGCTGGTCCACGGTGATGTTGGATACGCACATCACCGGGGGACCATCATCGGCGCATTCAACCATAGCCCTACCGACGTCGGAGTTCAGGTCTCCATGCCAGATCTTCGGGATCCTATACCGCTGCGCCACATGCGGCGGCGGCATATGCTCAACAACCATGTCGAGGATCGCCTCGTACAAGGGCAGTGTCTCCTTCAACGCGTCCACCCGCTCCCCGTTGTACGCGTCCACGATATCCGAGAACCGTATCCCCTTCCTCTGCGCCTGCGCCAGGGTGAAGCCCCACCTATGTTTAGCCGAGCCGAAGGCCACGTTGTTCGAAGCCGCGCCGACCTTCCACTGACCGCGGAACTCAGGCTCCCCATGCATCTCGATTAACCCGTTGAAGTCCTTGATGATCCGTGCGAGCACAGCCTGAACCTCTTCGCTGCTCAAACGGAGCTCAGTGATTAACCTATCGATCTTGTTAACGTAAAGCACTGGGCGTACACGCTCCTCTAAAGCCTGCCTGGTAACGGTCTCCGTCTGAGTCATCACGCCTTCAACAGCGTCCACCACCACAACGGCTCCATCGATAGCCCTCAGCGACCGCGTTACCTTCCCAGTGAAGTCGATGTGCCCAGGTGTATCGATGAGGTTGATCACGTAGGGCTTCCCCTCCCGCTCATAGTAGAGGCTGATGTTCGCCGCCTTAATCGTCATCTGCCGCTTCTGCTCCTCCTCCATAAAGTCAAGGGCTAAGGCCTCACCGGCCACGGAGGGTGAAAGAAGCCCAGCTGCGGCGAGGAGGCTGTCCGTCATCGTCGTCTTCCCGTGATCCACATGGGCAATGATACCGATGTGTTTCGGACATAAGCTGCGATAAGCCTACATCTTTCGAACCTGGTTCTTGTCCCTGAGGATCTTTAGGACGTCAGCCGTTGTCTTCCGCTTCGACACGGTGTTTCCCCTCTCCTTGGAAAGTTAGGTTAACTAGCGAACTAGCCCATTTAAGGTTTTGCCTTACATGCCCGATTCCCTATTCCTGAAGCATTGCCTTCACTACACGCATTTCCACGCTAAGCCCTCTCAACCTACCTACAAGTTTAACAGATTTCGCCTTTGAAACGGGGGCTCTTAAGGTACTCAAGTATAAAGTTGCAGAGGAGTTCCAGATGAGGTTTCACGGCGTAGAGGGGAGAACGGGTTTTCAGGCTTCGAACAGGCGTGCATGGACCCGTTTCCTTCAGGGTGAGCGGTGAAAACTCGGTCACAGAATCCGATGAACTATCAAGAACTTGATAGGAGGAGAGACCTTAAAGAAGGTTCTTATATGTGTGAAGCCACATTAAACCGTTCATAGGCTTGAAAAGGGGGATAGTTAAAGTTGAGCGGTGAGGCTTTGCCACCTGCGCTGCAGGAACAGATCGCGCGGCTACAGCAGCTTCAGCAGACCCTTCAAACGGTTTCCATGCAGAAGCAGCAGCTTGAGTTTGAACTCTTAGGCGTGGATAAAGCCCTAAGCGAGCTTGAACACTTAACCGACGACGCGGTAGTGTATAAATCCATAGGCTCCCTCCTCGTTAAATCAAGTCGCCAAACTCTGCTTCAAGAGCTGAGGGAGAAGAAGGAGCTTCTCAACACCCGGGTGACTGTGCTTACTAAGCAGGAGGAGAGGACGCGGGAGCGGCTTAAGGAAGCCCAGCAGAGGCTTCAGGAGCGGCTTAAGCCGGTTTCACCTTAAGGCATTCAACTGCTCAGCTCCGGGTAAGCGTCCCCACGGTCGCCGTAGTCCTTCAAAGGGTTGAGCCATGCAACGACGGGGAATGGGCAGCCATAGACCAGCGCTCCGTAGAGGAGAGGCGATGCCGTGGCGATCATAGAGGTTAAAGACCTATCGTACAGCTACGGGGAAGAAGGTGAAAAGAACCTAAGGAACGTAAGCTTCTCCGTTGCCAAGGGTGAATTCGTACTCTTAACAGGCCCCAGCGGCTGCGGGAAAACAACGCTGTGCCGATGCTTCAACGGCTTAATCCCACACTTCTACGGCGGAAAGCTTGAGGGAAGCGTTACGGTGGCTGGGCAAGACGTCGCCGCACACGCAATCCATGAAATCGCCCCAACCGTAGGCTTCGTCTTCCAAAACCCCGAGAACCAGCTCTTCGCATTAACCGTGGAGCGTGACGTCGCCTTCGGCTTGGAAAACCTCGGTTTCCAGAGGGATGAGGTGAGGAAACGCGTGGAGTGGGCGCTTGACGTTGTTGACATGAGGGGTTACCGCTACGCCGCTCCCTACGAGTTATCCGGTGGGCAGCAGCAAAGGGTAGCCATAGCCTCCATCCTCGCCATGCAACCCGATGTCCTAGTCCTCGACGAGCCCACGTCCTTCCTCGACCCCCTATCCTCCCTTAAAGTCTTCGAGATCCTCAGGAGGCTGAACAGGGAGTTCACCATGACGGTCGTACTCGTGGAGCATCGGTTAGACCTCGTTTCAGGCTTCGTGGACAGGGTTATGTTGATGAACGATGGACAGGTCGTACTCGACGGGGAACCGAGGACCATACTCTCCCTAGAGGAGGCGAAGATGTTCGGCGTCGGCGTTCCCAAGATCGTAAGGCTCTTCAACCTTTTGAAGGGTGAGGGCTTCAAGTTCAACCAGCTCCCCCTCACACCACAGGAAGCCACACGTATGCTGAGGGAGGCTCTTAAGCCGTGATCAAGGTTGACGACGTTTACTACACGTACCCAAACGGGTTTGAAGCCTTGAAGGGTGTAACCCTCGAGGTAAGGGAAGGCGAGTTCATAGCGGTTATGGGGGAGAACGGGGCGGGGAAGACAACCCTTGTGAAACTCTTCAACGGTTTGCTTAAACCAACACGGGGCGCCGTATCCGTCGACGGTTTGAGAACAACCGAGACCAGCGTGGCTACCCTAGCCCGTAAAGTTGGGCTTGTCTTCCAGAACCCCGACCACCAGCTTTTCTCAGAAACCGTTAAGGACGAGGTTGCCTTCGCCCTTAGAAACTTCGGCTTCAACGAGGAAACCGTGGAGAAAAGGGTGAGCTGGGCTTTAAACCTCCTAGACATCGCCCAGTACACGGCGGCTTCCCCCTTCACCTTAAGCGGCGGGGAACGGAAACGCGTAGCCCTAGCCTCCGTACTCTCCTTCAACCCGGACTACCTCATCCTCGACGAGCCCACGATTGGACAGGATTACGCGCAGAAGGACCGGCTTCGCCAGTTCGCCGTACAGCTTAACGAGCAGGGTAAAACCGTTGTCATCGTCACACACGACGTGGAGTTCGTCGCCGAGTGCGAGCCCAGAGTCATCCTTATGTCCCGTGGCAAGGTTATAGCTGATGGACCCGCTGCTAACATCCTCAGCGACGAGGACCTCGTCCTCAAGGCTTCACTTCTCACACCGCAGATCACCCAGCTCCTCCACATGCTCTCCGACCTAGGCTTACCGGGGAACATCCTCGACGTCTATGAGGCTAAGCAGGCGCTGTTGAACGCGTGGAAGAGGGGTTAAGGCATGATCCGGATGCTCGACGGGTTCAGGTTCAGGAGGAAGGAATCCGTCATCCACAGGCTCGACCCCAGGGTTAAAGGGCTGTACACGGTCGCCGTCCTCGTCGCAGCCGTACTTTACACAGAGGTCTACATCATGCTCCTCCTCGTACTGCTTCAGGTACCCCTCATGCTCATAGCCGGCATACGGAGGGAGTGGCTGCGGTCGCTCAGGGGCTCAATCATCTTCGCCCTCTTCATCTTCACCGTAAACCTCATCTCAGGCTACGTGTACTCAGGCTTCAGGCTTACCCCCACAACCCTAGCCTACTCCACATCCATGACCCTCAGATTCCTAACCCTCATCGTATCCTTCTCCATCTTCTTCCTCACAACCTCACCTGAAGACCTCGGCCTAGCCATGGAGAAGCTGCACATCCCATACGACTTCTGCTTCGCGTTCACCTCAGCCATCAGGTTCGTCCCAGACCTAGCCATAGAGGTGCAATCGATCATCGACGCCCAGAAATCCCGTGGACTGGAGCTGGAGAAGGGAGGCATCACACAGAGAGTGCGGAAGTACATCCCGGTTCTGATACCCATGTTCGTCCGCAGCTTCGAACGCAGCCTCGAACTGGCTGAGGCTATGGAAGCCCGAGCCTACGGCGCCGTGAAGCGTAGGACAAGCCTGTACGAGCTTAAGATGAGGAGGAGCGACTACACAGCCCTCATACTCATCACAGCCCTACTCGCAGCCGCCGTGTACATCAGGTACTTCTACAAACTACCAGAACTCTTCCCTCCCGCTCTAGTCACTGTGTGAAATAGGAAACATGAGTTAGGTTATCCCAACCTGATAGCTGGCGCGTAAACGTTTCTAGGGAGAGAATCTGTTAAGAGCAGCGATGCGGCGGCGCCTAGGAAAAGGGTAACTTTAAAGCCTTTTACACCGGGAACACGGCTTAAGGCAAGTTAAAACATGTTAGTGAACCAGCTTCACATAAGCGTTTGAACTGGAAATCCTGTATTATATCTTCGAAGCGTCAGTTCAGCTTTATCGAAGACCTTATTCCTTAGCCGGCGGTGGGTCTTCTACACCCTTCTCACCGATGGTGAAGACGGTTTCGCTTTCAGGGAGGTATGGGCTGTCGATGATGCGGGCGATGCGGAGGTTTCCCTTCGACTTCCTCAGGAAGACCCTGGTCGTCGCGGTGTGAGCGATGACGTGTCCCCCCGTAGGTCGATCCGGGGGACCGAAGAACATGTCAGGCGACGATAAGACCTGGTTTGTGACGACGACGACGATGTTGTAGGCTTCAGCCAGCCTCAGCAAGGCGTGGATGTGGTAGTTAAGCCGTTGCTGCCTCACCGCTAGGCTTTCACGCCCCACATACTCGCTTCTGAAATGGCTTATGATCGAGTCTACGACGACGAGTTTAATACCTTCTTTAGGAACCACGTCGAAGGCTTTCTCCACGATTAAGGTTTGATGGTCGGAGTTGTAGGCGCGGGCTGAAACCACGTTCCTCAGCGTGGTCGCCGGGTCTACCCCCCGGGCGGCTGCGATCTGGTAAACCCGCTCAGGGCGGAAGGTTCCCTCAGCGTCGATGTAGAGGACGTTACCGTTTAAACCACCTTGATCCACGGGAAGCTGTGCGTTAACGCAGAGCGTGAAGCAGATCTGAGTCTTACCAGTTCCATACTCCCCTATAAGCTCCGTTATTCCCTGGGTTTCTATACCGCCTCCGAGAAGCTTATCGAGGTTCTGGCTTCCAGTCGCCAGCCGCGCCACGGCTTTCCTCCGCGCTAAAAGCTCATCGGATCGGAGGAAGCTGATCTCCAGGAGTTCCCTGGCTGCCTGAGCGATTTCGGAAGCACGTGCCTCCGTTAAACCCGTGGCTTCACCTAGGAGCCTCGCAGGTGTAACCGCTACGCTTTCAACCGTTGTATAACCGGCTTCCCGTAGCTTCAAAGCCGTCGCCGGACCTACCCCAGGGATGTCCTCGAGCTTACGGAACTTCTCAGCCATAGGTTAACCTCATCTGTATTCACGTAATCCCTACTTAAGAAGTTGAGGAACCGGTAAAAGCCTTTTACACCGGGAACACTTTCTTAATAACTTATCTAAAACCATAGCAAGCACTGAGTTTAACTTACTTAGAGTTAAGGACAGTGAGTGACTCTAAAACCGTGCCCGATATACACAATAAAAAGAGGGGGACGGTTGGAATGAAGCTAGTTACCAACCTTCACCCCTTAATGCGTGTCACTCATCAACGCCAATGTCACTTGATCTAATAAAAAATAGAGATGGTTTTAAACCAAGCGGGTTCATCTGAGGGATGGCTTAGGTTGGCCTCCGCAGTTTATTTCCCACATCTTCAAGTCCGAGGCGTTGAAGCTCCTCAGGCTTCGGTATCCCGTTCTCATCCCAGCCTACAGCCGCGTAGTACTCCTTCTTATTCGCCTCAACCTTAGCCTTGTCAGTTGTTCTCCCAGCGTAGGGCCCTGAGGGTAGGGGTTCGTAGAACCGCGGCGGGTTGTCGTCGTGTACCTTCGGGTCCCATTTTAGGTCCGGTCCACCGAGGAGTAGGAGGGCTCTCTGGAGGTGGATAACCCTCCTCGCCGTGGTTTCATACCATTCATCAGGTCCTACCCTCCACCCCGTAACGGCTTCGTAGAAGTCCCATATGAGGTCGAGGGCATCGTCTTCTAAGGCGTTGAACCAGCAGTGCACGCCTGAGTCGTGGAGCAGAATGCTGAGCTCGCTGTTACCATGGGTTATCGGTAGGTAGGAGATGCTGGTGTGGTCTCCGGCCTGCACGCTGCAGGCGTAGCTCATGTAGCCTCCCTCCGTTGTATAGTCCTGACCGCTTCTGATGCCGTGGGCGCCTATAGCCATACCCTTCTCCGCAACCACGTAAGGCAGCAGGTCCAAGCCCTTCACGGCTCCAAGCTTCAAAGCCGCTCTCCACGAGCCCTCGGCGAGGATATCCCCGATGCCTTCTCTGAAAGCCACCTTCTTAGCTAAGGCTGCGAATGCCTCCGCGTCACCCCACTTAAGCTCCATACCCAGTTCTTCCCGCGTTAAGATGCCTCTCTGGTAAAGCTCCGCCGCGAAGCCGAGCACGTTCCCCGCTTGGATACCGCAGAGCCCTAAGTCGTCTAGAAGCGCCATGACGTAGACGTTCGCCTCAGGTGTGAAGATGCCTAGGTCCGTGCCCGCGTAGGCTTGGTTCTCGTAGTCCGGGTTATCCGTGATCGCGCCTTTAAACCTACCATCCCTAGGCATAGCGACCTTCAGGCATGTGGTTGGGCAGCCGAAGTCACCCCAGTAACGCTTAACCCAAACCCTCTCCTCGAACTTATCCACGCCGAAGCTCTTCTCATCATGCCACTCCTCCTGCCAGTTCCTAACGGGCTCCGAGCTCAGCCGGGCGCCGACATCGTAGCCCGCGGCTCCCGTACCCCACCGCCTCGTGGCGTCAGCTCCATAACATACCCTCGACACTTCATCGATCAAAGTCGACACTTTATCTATGTCCGCCACCTCAGGTAATGGACCGGTCCCCTTAGCCACAACGGCTTTCAGGTTCTTCGAGCCCATGACGCCGCCGTAACCCCCGTAACCCGCCCCATGCGTCCACTTCGCGCAGACGGCGGCAACCCGCGTCTTATTCTCACCCGCTGGACCTATGTATATAGCGGCGGGTTCCTTCCATTCCCCGTAAAGCGGAAACCGCTCAGCCAGCTCCTTCCTCCCATCTCTGGAAAGGACCCTCAGAGTTTCCTTACAGTCTTTACCCCAGATATGGCTTGCATCCCTGATTTCAGCGTTTGAATCCGTGATGAAGATGTAGACTGGACCCGATGCTTTTCCGGTTACTATGAGGCCGTCGTATCCCGCGCATTTAAGTTCAACTGGGAACTCTCCTGCAACCGTGGATCCTACGACGCCGTTGCTCTGCGGGGACTTCCCGGAGACGCAGAGCTTAGCGCCTGGGAAGAAACCCGTAGTGGGACCTGTGAGGAGTAGGAGGATGTTCTCAGGTCCTAGGGGGTCGATTTCCGACCATCGGTCGCTGAGGCGGTCCCATAGGATGCGCGTGGCTAAACCCCTTCCACCGATGTACTGCCTTAAAACCTCCTCTGGGAAGGTTACCTCATCGATCTTCTCCTTTGAAAGGTTGACTTCTAGGAATTTACCTGCGTATCCACGGGTCATCCTAAACCACCTCCTTACCCTTCTCTCCGTATAGGTTGATGACAAGCTCCCGGGTGATTTCCTCAGGTCTCTTGGCGTAGAGCTTATAGGAGTAGCTGCTCGGCTTATTAGCAACCCATAGGGCGTCCCAACCTCCCTCACTGCAGACCTTCACACATTGGGGCTCCCCACCGCAGAGGTCGCATATCAACGCGTAGTTCTCCGTCGGATGCAGGTGAGGTACCCTACCTGGACACGCGTCGATGCATAAACCGCAGCTAGTGCACTTCCCCCGATCGACTAGAATAGCCCCCGTCTTAACGTCAACTGATAGGGCTGTGGGGGGACAAGCATCAACACATGGGTGATCGTGGCATTGAGCGCAGAAATGAGGAACCTCAGCGCCGGGGACGAGCATGAAAACCCTTATCCTCGACGCCTCGGGCCAAATCCTCTTCTCATGGAAGAGGGAGCAAGCAATCTCACATTTCCTACAACCACTACATTTAAGGTAGTCCCGGGCGATCCACCTTGGTTTCTCAACTTTCAAAGCATAAACCTCCCCACATAGTCGATTCACTTGGCTTATAATACTATCCTCATCAGTTTAAAAGCCTCACCATCCCTCCGCGGATAAGTAAACCGCACCTTATTGGCGGATCCTACATAAAGTGACAGGCATGTAGGATAAGAGGGATGTTGGGAAGACCGAGTTTAACCTTAGGGTTTAAGCTATACATTCTTTATCAACGAGTAACGATGGTTAAATGCCCTTAACCAGTCTCTAAGCCTCTACTAATTCTCGACGGACTCAGTTAACCCGTGTTATACGCACCGCGCCTCTATGTTACACGTACATCTACGCTTCTCTGGACAAACCTATAGAATCAACCAGCTGTTTACCTAGCTCCATGTATCTGAGTTTCTCGTCGGGCTTCAACCCA
>CAYNFI010000035.1:0-20246 GCA_964396445.1 uncultured Candidatus Bathyarchaeia archaeon | reverse complement strand
ACAGGTGAGGAAACCTAAGCGGTAAAGGTCGAGAGTTCAAATCTCTCCCGGCCCATTTTGGGATTCTCCCAGACCACTGCCTCCCTTTCTCTTCCTAAAGAGCTTGACACCGTTAACCTCACAGGGATAATCGAATCCAACCTCTATCAGAGGCTTCGCTTCCTCAACTGTACTAGCCACCTTACATACAACCCCTTCGTCCACGTTTTTGAATAGAGCCTCTTCAAGTGGGATGTAGACCATAGTGTCCTTGATGTTTCTGCGGCATAGGAAGTTCATGATGTACAGGATATCCTTGGTCTGATGGTAGAGCATGGTTGCCATCCAATACCTGAACGAGTGGAAGTTGACCTATTCAATTCTGGGATTCTGGATTCATGGCTACCCTTCTGCGTTAGTGTTGAATGCCCTCCTTGGTTCCTTACCCTTTTCGGGAACACCATCTCGGCTTGGGCGGATTTTAACTACGGCTTCGCGGAGGTATGTCAGGACTTCGGCTAAAGGCTGATCGCTCTCTTGCGGATGAGGGGGGAGGGGGGGAGTAGTCAACTAAGCCCGTTTTAAGCCCCGTTCTCTGATCTGAGACCGTTTACAAGCTCCGTTCAGGTTTCTCCACAGGGGTACCTATGGAGACCAAAGGGGAAACGTGTTTGCGATATTATTCAATAGGTTCCTTGTATTACTCAGCCTAGGTGCCGAGGTTTACCCACAAGAGCTTCCTGTTTTAATCGAATTCATTGTCAAGGCTATGGATTCCACATGCCTCATGTATCGCGTCAAGATGGAGCCTTCACGCCCTTAGGAATACGACTATTTGATGGTTAAGCTGAAGCTCAAGTAGCCCGACAATAATGTAGGAGAAGGGTGTCCGGATATCGTTACGCTCCTGTAGTGTTCACTGTGCTGGATCGGTTGGCATATACATTGTGAGGTAGGTTATGTTTACGGAATCAGGTAGCGTCTAAGCAATTACATCAGCGACATTGTAGTAGAATTTTTCTATCAACTCCTGAGGCCATCCAATATCTCGCAGTCCTTGTTCAATGTCTAAGAACTTTCTTAAATCCCCGCGTTCTCGTCTTTCGATGATAACGTCCTTC
This sequence comes from uncultured Candidatus Bathyarchaeia archaeon, assembly GCA_964396445.1. Lineage (GTDB taxonomy): Archaea > Thermoproteota > CALKCG01 > B24 > JAWCPE01 > CAYNFI01. Next base: position 19,146 of record CAYNFI010000035.1, on the reverse strand, counting down.
GGGATCAGGAACGGTTTTTTCGCCTCGGTGTCCCATCCGATGAATTCATCTGACTTGTCATCTATATAAAGGAATACGTGTCGAAGAACGTTCTCAAGTGAGCGGCCTTTTCTTATGGAAGAATTTCTTACCCATGATGGGACGTTAAAAGCGGCTAGGATGCTGTCGCCTTCAACTTTTACCCAGAAGTCAATCGTATGTGTGTGCCCATAAACAATGTTCCAATTCTTTAGATTTTCCACCTTTTTAGAGAACTTGTTCCACCAACCTTCAAAGCCACTTTTAGCGTCTCGAGGCTTGTATTTAGTCGATCGGATGTTGTTCCAAACATCCCTACCGAACATAATGATCAAGAACGGTAACGAGACCATCCCAAGGAAAATAGTCAGAATTATGCCAGTTACTCCCCCAAAACCCATAGTAAATCCAAGAATGACGTCTACGGTAAATAATGCGACGAAGAGCCAGCTATACGAGCCGAAGGTTAATGCAGCATGACGAATGGGTGGTAAGATTCTCCAAGAAGGCAAGGTAAAGAGCCTGTCAAACTGGTGACCGTGTACGAATAGGTATTTCTTGCCACCTTTCAGAGTAGTATACGCTTCTTCTATGATATCGATACTCGAAGGGCCCAGTGGATACCTTCCCAGTATTTCAACAAGGTCAACGTCATGATTTCCAAGCACGTATACCTTCTCACAGGTCAAGCTGCTGATAGACTGCACAATCGACCTAGTACATACGTCAATTGAGTTCGATGAAGCATCCCACATCTCCAAGATGTCGCCGAGAAAGATGACCTTCTCAGGCGGCCTCAGGTCCATAACTTCCCTTTCAGCGCCCCAAACACCCAAGTTTAGATTTATCTTCTCTCCTTGTTCTAACCGCCTGACCCAATGAAGAAAATCGGAGAAAGCGTTGGGATCACAGGTCTGGTCTTTCTGCTTCAGCCCGAAGTGCGTATCAGCGATCACAATAACACTCTTCTTATCATCTGTCTCAGCTGACGGGTTTACCCCGTGATTTTCTAAGCTGTTGCTGAAATCAACGTTGAAAAGGAGACAGAATGCATTGACCGCCCAAATTCGGAGAGGCCAACTGAATAATATGAGGAGTGAAACGGGTTCCATGAAACGGAAAGTCCAGAGGCCCTCCCACCGCCCTATGTATTCCATAAAGAACCCGAACATCAAGCTGCCTATCATCAGGTAAATATTCCACTTCAATGGATGACCGTACGTATAGAATAAGCTTGCCACAAGCAGCATCACGTATACTAACACCAATACCCAGTTGAAAACACTGGTATACCCTTGGAGCAACGTTGCAGCCAGTATTAAAAGAATGGATACAACAACTGGGAGAGTTCTCAGCATCTTCCTATCCTGCACATCTAACGAGCGGATTCTCATCATAACCCGGGCTGCGGCTACTATGAGTATCATGAAAATGCTCCATCCAAGAACGGTGAGGGGCGAGGGGACCGCGTTGTCGAAGTAAGATAACGTCCCAACGGAGGTGTGGGCGTATTCATCCATCATCGCCACGAGAGTAGCCGTTGCTATGAAAGCCACAAGATCCTTCGTGTTCATCCCTACCGCGATCCAGGCGCTGATCACCGATGTAACCACTAAACCGACTAAGAAGAAAACAGGTCTTAAAGCGTAGTACCCTCCTATGAAGAAGTAAAGCAGATTAGCTGAGACGACTACGAAAATCAATAAGAGGTTCCTCGAATTGACTTCGATATTTACCCGTGTTTCCATCAAGAGGTAGACGATGGCGCCGGCCAAACAAACTATCCCTGAATAATGAAACATGCCCACGTAGGGAAGCTCAGACCACGAAGAGAAGGGCTCCTGTTGGATCTTAATGTTCAGGAACACGAAGGATAGGGTGCATAGTATAAAACCCGCCGTAACCAGGACCAATGCTAAAACTAGGTTTACCCGCATACGCCTAGGGCACCCCTATCATTTCCATAAGATAGTCTTCGAGTCGTTTGGAATCCTTCTCAGTCAACCTCCTTCCACTGTATCCACCTCGAGTAAGCGCGTCCAAGATGTCTGCTAAAATATAGTTAAAGGTCCTCTCGATTTCCGGGGTTACTTCCCTGAAGACCGGGAGTGTGGCGAGTCCAAAGAGTACGAAATCCGCGGATACGTCAAAGAAATCCTGCATCCCTGGTAACAGAAGAAAGGCTTCAACGAGTCCCTCGTAAAGAGCTGAGACGCCGGGGGCAGGTTTCTCCCACTTCCCGTCTTTCTCCTTCTGGTAAGGGAGAGAAGCGAGGTTGAAAGCCACATCGGCATTCCCTAAGCCTTCCTCATGGGCCATCTTGATGTGCGAGATGCTGAAAGGGTCGTATCCCATTAAATGACAGGCAACGGCATCCGCGGCTACGACGTCGTTAGAGGCTATTACCGTCTCAAAATTAACAGGCCTACTTGAAAGAGGCCCGAATGCCTCTCCGCCAACCGTGCCATCGATCACCGTAAGATGAGGGGTAAACGCTTTGTTTACTTCAAACACAACGTTCTCGATGCCAAACCGATGGAATTTAGCTTTGTTCTCTTCCGGAAAAGTGCCGTACATGTTCTTCATACCGAGTGTCACGCTGGTGAGTAGATGCGTCTTCATAGCGGGGACGGAGATGATGACATCCGCCTCAACCATCTTCTTCGATACGGGAACTACGCCGATCGCGCTGTCCTCACCGAAGTTGAAACGAACCAACTCCGTTTCCGCGAGGTTTACGAGGTTAACATTCACTTCTTCCGCCCACTTCACCCATCCCTCTGCTTCAGCCACCGTGTGAAACTTCGTCCAGATCATGTCTGAGTCAACTATAGAAACCTCAGCACCTACTTCACGGATCATCTTGACAAGCTCATCCACGACCTCCAGACTTGTATAGGATCCGGGGATGGTAGGGTTTCCTCCACTAATGTTCACCTTTATCAGAACACTGTCTGCTCTTTTGATAAAATTACCTACCCCACCTAAGGCTTCAATGGCTTTTCGCGTGTTCTCCCGTGGCGAAAGCCCTCTGACGACTGTAAACCCAGTTCTCGACCTTGCTTTTCGACTTCTAACATCATTGAAAGACATTATACGTAATAGGAAGGATCCAACGTCCAAGCGAAGAGCGAGAAGATAACCAAGGAAGTGCCATAGAGGATAGAGGAGGAGCATTGCCGCAGCTAAGGCTGTTGAGACACCCGATTTCGCGATCCCCGTAATATTCGTGTGAAACATCCAGACTGATCCAGGTGTTGGGGGTAAGGGCCAACCAAGGACATCTAGATACAGGAGGGTACTTCCGCCCATAAAGAGACCTAAGGATATAACCCCCATCATCACACCAGTAGCCGTTAAACCCCACCTGAATCTCTTCGAGAAATAGTATATGGTTAATCCCAAGAGAAAGAGAGCCGGCGGGTCAAGAAAATAACTCAACCTTTAATACCAATGGTTATAATCATTTACTACTACTAAAGTTTTCTCATTATAAAACCTTGGTCACTGAGATCCAGTTCTCCAAGCCCCATCACCGTTTTAAATATTCAGGAGTGTTCGAACAACCCTAAGGATTTCACTATACCAGTGTAGACACCCGTTCTAAACCCTAGAACTATATCGCTCTGGCTTCCCTCTTAACATTGAAGGAGGAAGGTGTGATGCGAGCTGGCGTGATCGCCTTGATAGGCATCTTAGCCGCGTCGATGGTAGTGACAACCGTTTACCTTGACATCTTGTTACGCGGTAGCCGTACGGTTCAGATCGTGGATATACTTGACCGCGCATCAGCCTATAACAACACCGTCGTACAGCTCCATGGTAGGCTTGAGCCTTATTCCCCGGAGCCTTGGTCCTCATACCCACCTGTTTACGGGTTGTTGAGAGACGAGACCGGTGCGATAGTCCTTTTCTTCCCAAGTGGATACCCGGCGCGTTACGCTTATGGAGAGGTGAACATCACTGGCGAAGTCTGTTACGTGCCTCGGCATTATATACCTGGCTTATGGCTCTACGTTGAGGTCTCGTCGTACCAAGGCAGGGAGAGCACGCTTAGACTCGAGCTGCGTAGAACAGGTGGAATAGCCGGTGTAAACGACCTGCTCGTTGTTGAGGTCGAGGGGTCAGGTCGGTATACACGTGGATTCGTTGGAGGCACGGCATTTAAGCTGTCTGAGGAGCAGCTCTACCAACTCCGCGCGTTGATCATCGGCAACGACTTCGCAGAGACTGAGCCTGAGGAGTTCGGGGCGAAGCAGGGTGTGGCAGATTACTTCACGTATTCGTTGGCTGTCACTTACTTCAGGGATGGTAAAGAGACCTCCCGGAAGACCGTTTCATGGGTGGACGAGTGGGCATTGAAGGAGCAGCTACCTGAGAGTCTAGGGCGAATCCATAAAGGACTTGAGGCACTCATCGCAGAGATCGTCGCGTCCGAGGGTATCGACGAAGGCGAAGCGGCGAGGACCGCCATCTCAGCCGTGAGGGATTCGACAACATTCCAATTCGATGGCGTTGATGGAAGCCTTAAAGCCGTTAGCGTCTCGAAGGTGGTCAATGAACCCCCAACACCTGGCTTCTTCTGGCTGGTCAAGGTTACATTCCTAACAGCGCATCCAGGGCACGGCAACAGATCGGGGCTCATCCTCCTCCAGGTTATCACCGAGCATAAGGCAATCGTCGCGCTGGATGAGCGTGGAGGCGTCATCACAGCCGTCTGCGACGAGGGGTGGGACCTTTTGGCTGACAAGGAACTTCCCGCCCAGTCTACGAGGCCTGTTAGGTTCATCGTGGTCGTGAACGAGGCTGGGAAGCTGGATGTATACGTGGATGTTGACCTCGTGGACGGCGTATCGATGTCTGAGGAGAAGCTCATCGCTGAGGTAACTTTTACCGCAGTGATGGGGGAGAAGGTGCTTAGAAGGCTTGACAAACTGACTTTAGAGGGTGATATATTGCATGCTCATTACACATGGGGCTACGATGCTGCGGACCTTAGCCATGTCTTCTATATGACCGCTGATCTAAGCTCTCACACGATCGTTGTCACCCACTGCCTATGAGGATGTATATTGGATTGCCTCCGCTTTTTCTAAGAATATAGATGAGGTAACATATCTACCTGTTTATTAATGCCACGAATACGTAGCGGGCTATACAGTATGTTTATCTGTAGAATCTTTTGAAGATTCGAGCGACCGTTAAGGTTAGCCATAGTTGCCTCTCCCTTGTCTGTCCATTCCTTGTGCATACGCCCTCTTTTGTTCCTTCAACATACGTTACTCTCCACAACCCATCAGACAATTGGTTTTCGACAAGCCAGTTCAGGGCTTTTCTAATGTCTGGGTCATCCCTTGAATAACCCATTAATGAAAGTGAGTCGAGTGAGGTCACTAGGTTGGGCCACCAAAAGAGGAACCTTACCCAGTAGCTTGCTGCTTTGTATGAAGTGTATACATCTGGTTGGAAGAAACGTGATTTGAGCAATTCTGCGGCTTTTCTAGTTCCTTACACTTCCGGTATTTTTGGTGGGCTGCAAAGGCTCGGAGAACCATGTCTGTCCAGTTATGAGAAAAGGGCTTTGATCTGTCAGGCTCAATAGGCTCTGCGTATTCGCTTGTTAGCCTATGAACTGTTTCTCTATTGAATTTGTGGGTTAAGATTGGAACTGTCCATCCGCCATCATCCTGCCTCATCGAAATCAGCCATCTAAACCCTTTCTCTACGCGTAGATCATCTTCGTATCCTGCTCTGATGAGATGAGCCAGTATCGCTCCAGTGTAGTAAGTGGCGTATTGGTTTGCGAGCATACCTCTGATGTCGCCTTGCTCAGTCTGGCATGAGAAAAGGAACTCAGCTGCCTCTCTCGCAGCATGATGTTTCTTCGTGAACTCGTATTGCTCGACCAGTACTCTGAATGTCTTCCACGTTTGGAGTAGCGGGTAATGATACTTCGGATAGCTCACTGTCTTTTTCCCCGTATACTTCCATGAGCCATCGGGCTGCTGATTACGAAGAGTTTTCAGAGCTTCGGGCAGCTGCCATAGATTATTTATCGGTGCTACCTCTTGTTCAAGAACATCACGTTCCGTGAAGTACACGATGGCTTCATTGCCTGAAGAAAGCAGCGTCGGCGTAGGGTCGAATCTGAGTTGAGCCAACCATTTCGTCAATAGCTCATTTCCCTCTTTCTTATGGTAAGGCGCGAGCTTTTATTGATTTACCAAACGAGTGAACTCACTTATGAAGCGGTCTGAAGAAGAAAGCGTGCACAACTCGCTGATACATAGTTTGTTGATGAAGAAAGCGCTGGAGTACGATGGACACAGATTAAGAATAGGCAAAAAGAGGAATCGCTGGAAACATCTCTATGTGGTGTGCGGTTCAAACATCACGCATTAACATAGTTATGCGTGATGTTTCAATGACCTAGAAAGTTCAAAGACGAATAGAATGTCTCCAGTCTTATGGTAAAGCTCATACGTATCTATTAGATACCCATGTTCCTTACTCTTGCTTACACTTGCGACGGTAGCTTGACCGTAAATTAGATTAACCTGCTAATTTTGTGTCTGAACAGGGAGGAGTGAGAAAGGTATGTCAGAAAAGGTACCCGAGTTTGTTAGGCATAAATGGTGGCCTCCTTTTGACCCAGTCCCTTGGAAGTGGCACGTTGACCCGCCGCCGGACATATACAGAGTGCTAAAGGAAGAGCAGCTGATCAGGCTGGTTCAGCTTCAGGTCAGGTATAGGCAGAGGGTATTAGAGGCTGAGATGGAGTTCGAGACCGAGCTTTCAAAGATGTTAGGGCGCTGAAGTAGTCCTCGATGAACAGAAGGAAAGTAGTCTTCGTCGCGTACCAAGACCAGGAAAACCTCGGTGTAGGCTACCTTTCAGCAATGCTTGTGTCGAAAGGCTTTGTAGTCCAAACCATTGACTTCAAGTTGAGCGAGGACGAGGTCTACAGGCAGGTGAAGATGGCCGACCCGCTTATGGTCGGCTTCTCCCTTATTTTTCAATACCACACACCTAGATTACTTGAGTTAACGCGGTACCTGAGGGAGAAAGGTGTCGACTGCCACTTCACCGTGGGCGGGCACTACCCTAGTTTAAGGTTTGAGGATGTTCTAGACAGCGTCCCCCAGGTTGACTCCATTGTCAGGTTTGAGGGTGAGATGACCGTATGCGAGCTCGCTGAGAGCCTTAGTACGGGCGGGGACTGGAGGGAGGTCCAGGGAGTTGCGTACCGTAAGGATGGTAAGCCGATCTCTAACACACTTAGACCGTTAATCAACGACCTCGACGCACTCCCGTTCCCGCTTAGGAGCAAGGAGAGAACGTTCAAGTGCATGGAGAAAAACTGCGCTTTCATACTTGCAAGCAGGGGGTGCGTCTGGAACTGTTCATTCTGCAGCATCAGGAAATTCTACGGGACACCGTCGGGAAGATTAAGGAGGGTTAGGAGCCCCGGAAACGTGGTACAGGAGATGAAGGAGCTTTACGAGAAATACGAGGCACGCATCTTCCTCTTCCAAGACGACGACTTCCTATCACCTGGAAAGCCTGGGAGAGAATGGGCCCTAAGCTTCATCAACGAGCTTGAAAAAGAAGAGCTCGCGGACAAGGTCTTGTGGAAGATAAGCTGCAGAACTGATGAAGTAGACGCTGAGCTGTTCAGCCGTTTGAAGAAGGCAGGGCTTTTCCTAGCCTACCTCGGAATCGAATCGGGCAATCAGACAGGGTTGAAGTATCTAAATAAGCATCTGACCGTTGAGGACAATATCAGAGCGGTTAAGGTTCTGAACGGCCTAGGGATTCTCTACGAGTACGGCTTCATGCTCTTTGACCCCACAAGTACCTTCCAATCAGTAAGGACGAACATCGATTTCCTGAAAGACATCTGCGGAGACGGAAGCTCACCAGCCGTCTTCTGCAAGGTGTTACCATACGCCGAAACCGACATAGAGCGGAAACTCATAAGCGAAGGGCGTTTAAAAGGGTCCGTAGCTACCCCAGACTACGACTTCCTCGACCCTAGGCTGGACAGTTACTACGAGTTCCTGTACAAGGCTTTCCACGAATGGATATTCGCCGACGACGGGATGCTCTCAAAGCTTCGATGGCACCGATTCGAAGTCGCAGTACTGGAGAAATTCTATCCACACGCGAAGGGCATCCCTGGATACAAAGAGTTCCTAAGGGAGATCATCGCATCATCGAACGCCCTGTTCTTCCGGATCGCTGAGAACGCGGCAACGATCTTTGAGGAGGAAAGCCTAGACTCTGAGAGCCAACTGCAAGCACTAGTTGAACTCCAATCCGTAGAGCTTAACAGGATAGGATCGAAGCTAGATGAGGGGATGCGCGAGTTCCAACGACGACAAACAGATTAAATGCAACAGCACCAAAGACCTTCTTCTTAAACCCAAGATGTTGAAATTCCCTGAAACGATGGGCATCAACGAGCGTCTGACGACGTTTGGATACGTGTAGCGAGGCGGGAACCACGTTGCTAGGAGCAGGCTAGTCGCTTCCCTCTTCATTTTTACCCCTAAATTTAAGACGAGAAACTAGAACGCAGCATTCTAGATGCACCTTTCCATGCCTGCCTAGAACAAGTAGAAAAGAATGAGGGTGTCAGCTGAACGAGCTAAGGCTTTCTCTGATCCGAGCTTTTAAGTGAAATGGAACATACTTCTTACCAATCATATGGAGGAGGCTGGTTATGAACAGCGATAAGGAGTGGGAAAAGAGACGGCCTAAGTTCAAGCCTCTCCCACCAAATGTGATTGAACTGATCGGTTTTGGGGTTGACGGCGGCATCGTGAAGTTAAAGGACGGACGGTTGATGTGGGCTCAGGGCGGCGGAATTAGCGATAAATCGGCTAAGAAGCCGATCTGCCGAATTTCAAGCGACCTCGGCAAGACTTGGAGTGCGCCTGAGGAGCTTAATTCCGAAATCGGCGTCGGGGGACTGATCAGGTTGAAGTCAGGAGCTCTTGCGATTTACGGGACGAGGTATGGACCGGACGCAAGCAGATGGAACTACTACTTTTCAAAATCCATGGATGAGGGTAGAACTTGGACGTCGGGTGTGCTCATTACTAACTACCCTGGCTACTACCCCATGTTCCACTCGATGATTCAGCTCGAAAGCGGACGGCTTTTACTAACCGGGTACTGGGAGAACTTGAACGGTGAACACCCTGATGTCGAGCGTTACACGCGGACAGGCTGGGGTTTGTGGCGGGGAAAAATCCTTTTCATGGAAGGACACCGTGGCGTCGAGATGGGCATCGGCATCACGTACTATTCTGACGATGAAGGGCAGACTTGGAAGCAATCCGCAGGAGGCCTTTTTGGCTGGTTCGACAAATTCGGTGAGCCTAACGGCGCCGACGGAATCATCGATGTATACGAGCCGACTGTGGCTGAGACCAAAGACGGACGGGTGTTATGGTTTGCCCGTTCTAAGACCGGTAGACTGGTGCAAAGTTACAGCGCGGATAATGGAGTGATCTGGTACAGCGTCCAGCCGACGGAGCTGTCCAGTTCACAGTCGCCGCCTTTGTTGACCCGCATTCCCAAAACAGGGGATCTCCTATGCGTGTGGAATCAGGTTTCGGCGGAAGAGATACGCCGTGGTTTCCTCCGGGGTCGTTTGTCCGTAGCCATCTCAAGGGATAGTGGATTGACTTGGGGAAAGTTCAAGACATTGGAGTTACAGGAGGGTATGGAGGATGTGGATCGTATCGTTCCGGAATTCCCAATCCCTAGACGCCTTGTGGCGCGGTCAGGCATAGGTCAACTTCCAGATGGTTTCGCGATGTTTACATATCCCAACGTAGACATCGTTGATGACTGGGTGTTCATCAGGTATCTCCGCATGTGGCCGAAGGTGATAGAGGGAAAGGAAGCCGGAAAAGATGTCAGTTTGCCCTTGGCGTGGCACCGATACAAGGATCGACACCCCGATATGAGGGTGATGTGGCCCCGATATGAAGACCGGGAGGCCGAGATGAAAAGCGAAGGCGTCCTTCGCATCTATCCTTTGAACTGGTTCTACGAGTGAAATGTAACAACGCTTACAAGAGCACAGTATTGCCTCAAGAGTCAGCTGCCGAGAAAAATATTTCGATGCCGATCATCGGTAGATAAATGGGTAAGGACCCGCGTAGCATGATGGCATAAAGCCGTTAAGCAGGGAGGACCTATTCAGCCGAAAGTTTTCATCCATCATCAAAGAGCACGCTCTGGTCAATGAAACTAACTCTAGCAACGCTTAATAGATACAGCAAGATAATTTTTACTGGCCGTGGGTGTTTCCCCGAGGGGACTCGGGCGGCTTTCGAGGGGCCTCGGGGTAAATGCGCGAATGGCCGACCGCGATCGCCTGCGGCCAGTGTTGCCACTATGCGATACCCTTTAAAAAAGCCGCGCGATTTGGTTCATGGGTTCTCATAACTCTTCGTCAACCTCATTTTAAAACCAGTCTCTCTATTGACTGCTTGACAAGTGGATAGTTATTAACAATGAGGTCGCCTAAAACTAAGCAATATCCTGTAGACCCATTATCCTTAACTGAACATAATCACTACGGCGTTCGTGTAGTCTCTAAAACTACCTATTGAATGATAACTCTGGTCCTCGCTCTCAAGCGAGGCTAGGCGTCTGGCCTTAGGTGGGATAAGGTGCACGACTTCGACCCTATAAGCAACTTTTTCCCCGATGATCATCGTCGACTTTCCTTGCTTCACCGTCATACATACTGCCCGTATTTCTTCACAAGGTCGATGACGAGTTTGTAGGTTTGGAAGCTGACGTTCTTAGGTATCGAATGATCGGAGTGGTAGATGTAGCCCCCGCCCACCTTGGCCACCTCAAGTTTACCCCGGACCTCCTTCTCCAAGGCCACGGGGTCACCTTGAGCCATAACCCGTACATCGATGCCGCCCATGAAGCAGATATCATCGCCGTACAGCCGCTTCAACGCCACCAAATCCATACCAGCCTTCACCTCGACTGGTTGAAGACAGGTTATACCCTCCTCGATAAAATACGGGATAAGGTCCTTAACACGTCCGCAGCTGTGGAGCAGCACAGGCATACCCCGGCTTCTAAAGTAGTCGCCGAGCCGCTTGAACACGGGGTGAAGCTGCGCCTCGTAGTGCTTCGGCGAGAAGAAGAGCCCGGTCTTATAGCCGAGGTCGCAGAAGAGGAAGGCGCCGTCGAAGATGAAGCCCCCTCGAATCATCCGTTCACACATCTCGATCGCCAGACTTGCATCGGTCTCGTACATGTCGATAACCCAATCGGGCTCCTGGATTACGGCGCGCAAAAGCCGCGGTGAGGCTACGTAGCTCTGAATCTTGTCGTAGCCCACGGCGGCGCTGTACGTGATGAACCGTCCCCGGCTGCGTTCCCGCTGGTAGGCCTGCAGTCCTGACACCCAATCCACGCGGTAGTCACTAGGGTGAAGCCGCACCTTCAGCCTCTCCCAGTCCTCCCGGCTCTTGCACGGGTACTCGATGATCTCCGGCGTTGTCGAGTAATCACGGTGGTTCCGCCGGACGCCGCCGTACGGGTTCCGCTCCACGATGTACTCTGTGTCTTCACGCAGCACCTCTACGGGGAGCTGCGGCGAGGTGTCCGCGCCGAAGCCCACCAACTCATAGCCGAAGAAATCCGCCGGCGAGATGCCTGACGGTAAACCCTCGCTCCGCCACCGGTCCACCGTGGCGCCCCAAGGGCTATCTTGGATGGGCACCCGGTCCGCTTCCTTATGCGTCAACGCCAACCTAACCCTTTCCCGCGAATCCATCGCTACACCTCCAATCACATAATACCTGTTACCCTCGAACCCTTGTTAAGCTTTCTGATGGTGAATACATGCCCGAAAGGGTGAAGGAAGACCTATGGAAAGCCTAGGAGTACCTTGAAAATGTTACGAGGCTATTAGAATAGGCTTCTTGAAGAAAATAGGAAGACCTCCTTAGCCAAACTGTATTTCAAACAAAGTATCATTCATCACAGGACATTCTTTATTTATTGATGGTAGTAGAATAGCAGGAGTATGAAAAGTCTATTAGGATCGATGTATCCGTGCAATGTTAGATTGGATATTATTGTTATTCGGTTAAACTCCTTATGCCTATTCCAGCGAATATATTTAAATGCGTTAATTCATCACTCTATTTAGAGCTGCTATGGCTAAGAAAAGGGTAAGCAGGAGACTTGCCAGGTTGATCGAATCCGGGATATGCCCCAAGGAGGATGCCTCGGAATACTCACAGGAGCTTAAGCAACTGGCCGAACAGGTTGCTGGCAGGGATTCGGCTCGAAAAGGGGGCAGGTTTTTTAAGGCTTTAGCTGATGATACGCGTCTAAGAATCTTGAGACTTCTTCAGGTTAGGGAGATGTGCGTCTGTGAAATAATGGTTGCGTTGGACTTAACCCAATCCACAGCTTCTCATCACCTCGGTATTCTGGAAAACGCGGGTTTGGTAAGGGATAGGAAGGAGGGTAAATGGGTTTTCTACTGCATCGCGGATCTAAGATTGGTTGAAAAATACATATCTGACTTTTCTTAATCGTATATTTTCCATTCTAAGGCACCTCTAACGTAACGACATATTTAAATATCTAAATATATCCTATGTTTAACTCTTCGAGACGAACTATGACCGAAGAGAAGAGTAAACTGGGCATCTTCGAGAAGTACCTGACATTATGGATCGCTGTATGCATCCTCATCGGCCTCCTGCTTGGAAGGTTCCTCCCGGGCTTCAGCCAATACCTAGACGCCTTGAAGTTCGCCAAGTTGTCAATCCCTATAGGTATATGCCTTTTCTTCATGATGTACCCTACGGTTGTGGGTATATCATTCAGCGATATTAAGAAGGCCGCGCGAAAACCGAAGCCTATGCTGCTTACGATAATCGCGAACTGGGTCATAGCCCCGCCCTTGATGACGCTTTATGCAAACCTGCTACTGAATGACCCCATGTACAGAGCCGGCGTCATACTGCTAGGTATGTCCCCCTGTACAGCCATGGTCATGTGGTGGATGCTGCTGGCTGAAGGAGACATGGCTCAAGGACTAATAAACACGGCAGTCAACGCGCTGCTGATGGTTTTCCTATACGCCCCCCAGTCGGCTTTCTACCTCGGCGCAAGCGGAATACCAGTCCCGTTGGACTTGATCACCTTCAGCGTAGTCCTTTTCATAGCTCTCCCAGTTTCACTGGGAGCATTCTCGAGAAAGCTACTGATATCGAGAAAAGGAAAAGAATGGTTTAGCTCCATCTACCTCCAAGTCGTACGTAAGGTTTCAATCATCGCCTTACTGCTCACTTTAATAGTTATGTTCTCGTTTCAAGGAGAGATCATACTCAGCAACCCGATACTTGTAGCCTACCTCGCCCTCCCAAACTTACTCCACTACGTAACAATGATCGCGGTAACCTACTCCATTTCTTGGGTGTCTAACTGGGACTACGCGACATCAATAGATGCAACGCTCATAGGTTCAAGCAGCCACTTCGAGGTTGCCATAGCGGTAGCGACAACACTCTACGGGATCAACTCCGGCGCTGCCCTAGCCACGGTCATAGGCCCATTGATGGAAGTCCCGTTGATGCTTTCTCTCGTCAAATTCAGTCTGAGAACACGGCATCTATTCCCAAGGAATAGAGGGCTTAAATAAAAAAGGTGGATGCAGGGAGTACATCCGCCGCGCACAAATCAATTTTTCCTTATGAAAACGCTTAGGTTACGGGGGAGAATATCTAGATCTTCGAATAGACTGAGACGCTTCAGCTTTTCAACTGTCATAACAGGCAGCCGGTCGCATGGTACACCCTTTAAAATGAGGGTGGTTTCATCCTGAGAGAAATCTTCCCTGTCCTCAAACCAATTCAGAAAATCCCTGTTCTGTGGGCAAACCCTTTGACAGTGAATACAGCCGACGAGGCAGTTATGCCAAGAGGGGTTTATCCAACTGGGAAAAGGTATATCACCGCGCTTCTCATTGTGAAAGACAAGGCATCGATCGGCGCGCAGAAGAAAACCATCAGAGGGAATGGCGCCGGTAGGACAGCTCTTACGGCAGGTGTAGCAGTTACGGCAGCGGTCCATCATACGCACTTCACGCCAGCTATCCTGTTCACAAGGTAAGTCGGAGTAAACCGCGGCAAGTTGGCAAAAACTCCCCATACCGGGGACGTAACAGAGGTTGTTTCTTCCATACGAGCCTAATCCACTCTGCACGGCGAGGAGCTTCAAAGGCAACGCAGTGCGTACAACTCGGTACCTTTCCGTATCCAAGATACTTTTTAGAAAATCCTCCACTTTTTCCCTTGTTTCCTCATAGGCTACGTATGTAGGAGGAATGATGAGTGCCAGCGACTCTCCATTGAAGGTGAAAACAGCGAGACTTTGAGGCCTCGGGACGGCGACGGTTATAATAGACCTCGCTTCTGGTAGGCTATCTGGAACCCGGAAATCGAAGTTCGCGAGACGTTCTCTGTAGAATTCCTCGTTGAATTGACCTTTCCTGTAGCGTCCATTAATCTCCTCTCGAAGGTCACGGAGGTGGTGTATCGATGTAACCCGTCCTTCGCAACCGTGTTCCACCAAGCGGGAAAGAACTTCATCGGATCGCATTCTGTCGAACCCACTCTCGACTTCTTAACGTACATGTAAGAAATATACGCGACTTATAGGTTCATTCCTGTAAGCTCTTTATGTTCCTTTTAAATCCGTAAAGGGTTTGAGACATGTATCGCAGAGCTCGGCGAGTCTGAGGGTATCGACGAAGGCGAAGCGGCGGGAACTGCCATCTCAGACTTGAGGAATCTGTTATCGTGTTGTTCTCCGAAAGTATTTAGATAGTTCAGAGCCTAATTAGAGAGGAGTGGGTGGAGTGGGTACGGCGGATGTATCTGTAGATGTCCTAGTGATTGGAAGCGGAGTTGCAGGGCTGTCTTTTGCTTTGAAGACGGCTGATTTTAAACCGGTTTTAATAATCACTAAAAAGGAAGATTCGGAGTCGAACACATACTATGCTCAGGGAGGAGTAGCCGCGGTTTTATCCCAATCCGATTCCTTCGAAGACCACATCCATGATACATTAGTCTGCGGCGATGGGCTATGCGAGAGAGATGTGGTTGAAAAGGTTGTTAAAGCTGCCCCTGTATGCGTTAAAGAACTCGTGGATAGGGGGGCAAACTTCAACAGGACAGAAAAAGGAGACTTCGACTTAGGCATTGAAGGCGGCCACTCAAAGCGGCGTATAGTCCACGCCGACGACCTCACAGGTCGAGAGGTTGAACGCGTCTTATTGAAGGCGGTGTCCGAGCACCCTAACATCACCATCCTTGAAAACCATGTCGCTGTCAACCTCGTCGTCAGGAAAAACCGATGCATAGGCTGCTACGTTCTAGATAGGAGGAATTCAACGATCCACAACTTCGCAGCAAAGGCGACCGTATTAGCTACAGGCGGCATAGGGCGAGTGTTCATCCACACCACCAACCCGGATGTAGCCACAGGCGACGGTATCGCCATGGCGTATCGCGCCGGAGTGACAATTATGGATATGGAATTTACACAGTTCCATCCAACCACGCTATACCATCCCTTAGCCGACTCCTTCCTGATCTCCGAGTCCTTAAGGGGTGAGGGCGCAGTCTTAACGGATAAGAGGGGACGGCGTTTCATGAGTGACTATCACCCCATGATGGAACTCGCTCCTAGGGACATCGTAGCCCGAGCTATAGACAATGAATTGAAGAGAACCGGTGAGCATTACGTACTCCTCGACATCTCAATGAAAGACCCTCATTTTGTACGAAGCCGTTTTCCAAAGGTTTATGAGAAATGCCTGTCACTCGGGATCGACGTCACCAAGGAGCCTATACCGGTGGTTCCAGCGGCGCATTACTGCTGCGGCGGCGTAAAAGCAACCATAGCAGGTGAAACCGACGTGGAAAACCTGTTCGCCATCGGTGAAACCGCGTGCACGGGTCTCCACGGAGCCAATAGGTTAGCGAGTAACTCCATCATCGAGGGACTCGTCTCCGCCCGTTACACGGCTGAAAGGTGTAAGGAGCTATTGAAACGGGAGATCCCCCTCCAACCTTTCCCACCTTGGGAGCTGGGAGAGGCGGTGGACAGCGATGAACTGGTCGTTATCACCCACAACCGAGATGAGATACGGCGTCTGATGTGGAACTACGTGGGCATCGTCCGCTCCAACAAGCGCTTAAGCCGCGCAAAAGACCGGGTAGCCCTCTTAAGGCGGGAGATAAATCAGTACTACTGGGACTTCCTAATCACCGCAGACCTCGTTGAGCTACGGAATATAGCGTTAATAGCGGAGCTCATCATAGACTCAGCTATGAAGCGGAAGGAAACTCGGGGAATCCACTACTCATTAGACTACCCTGAGAAAAACCCTGTCGCACATCACACACTTCTCAAGCGACCTAAACCCTCTCCTTAAATAATGTTTATACTTTATGTCTGTCTTCTAAAAGAGGGCATTACTCGTAAAAACCGTAGTTCATCCAAGGTAATCTAAAAGTAGGATTATAAGGGGTTATTTAGAGCGTTGATGAAGGTGGGTGGGGGACATGGGTGATTGGAAATCCGTGTTGAAAGCAGATCCAGTAGACTGGTTGTTGGAAAAGGATAATCCCTCAGTACGGTATTTCACTTTATCCGAGGCCCTAGATAAACCTGAAACCGACCTTGAAGTTAAGGACGCTAAACATGAAATCATGAATACAGGAGCAGTACCTAAGATTTTAGGTAAGCAGAGGGTTGGAGGCTACTGGGAAACACCTGAAAAGTTTTACACCGCTAAATACAAGGGCACGGTTTGGCAACTCATCATCCTCGCTGAACTCGGCGCTGATGCAAAAGACGAACGCGTTAGGAAGGCTTGCGAGTTCATCTTGGAGAATTCTCAAGACCCTGAGAGCGGGGGTTTCTCCGCGTGGGTCAGCGCTAGGACGGGTGGAGGCTTACACAGCGGGGTTATACCCTGTTTAACGGGTAACATGACTTGGAGCTTGATCAGACTTGGGTACCTGGAGGACCCACGGGTTGAACGTGCTATCAACTGGATTACCACTTATCAAAGATTCGATGACGGCGTAGAACATCCACCTAAAGGCTGGCCCTATGATAGGGCTAAAAGCTGTTTCGGGAAACACTCTTGCCACATGGGCGTAGTTAAATCTCTTAAAGCATTAGCGGAAATACCGGTTGACAAAAGGTCTAAGGATGTAACTAACACGGTGGAAAAAGGAGTTGAGTACCTTCTTATCCATCATATTTATAAAAGAAGCCACGATCTAAGCCGCGTGTCCAAACCTGGTTGGTTTAGGTTTGGTTTTCCCCTGATGTACCAAACAGATGTTTTAGAAAGCCTAGGCATTTTAACGAAGCTCGGCTACCGAGATAGACGAATGCAGGAAGCAGTAGATATGGTGACCTCTAAACAAGATGAAATGGGTCGATGGATGTTAGAAAGCACATTTAACGGGCGTTTCCAGACGAATATCGAGCAGAAAGGCATACCGAGCAAATGGATCACTTTAAACGCGTTGAAGGTATTAAAGAGGTTCTACGGTTAAGACGTATACTTAAATAATTTTCCACGATGTTTAATAAAAGAAACATGTACGGCTAGGTGGTATACACCGTGGGGTCTACGGTGAGGTGCATCAGGAAAATAAAATATCGATGGCGTACTTAGGCGAGGACGTTACCCTTTCTTGCCGGATTCCTCTGAATCAGAGTGAGGTGGACCCTCATCTTTAACCGCTGGTTCCCCAGCCATACCCTCTATCTCTTTTTTCGTTTCTTCCTGTAACTGCCTAATCGAATCCAGCTTCTCCCTAATCTTAGTCAGCCAATCCTTACTCGCCTCTATCCCCCTGTGCGCGAAGAACGCGATGCCCTCATTCCTACTCTTAAACATCCCCGCATCAACTAAAGCATCGATTAAATTCAGGTCCGCCTGCGACAATCTAACCGAGGAGACTATTGCTGAGGGTACACCAGTCCACGCCCTTGAAAACGATTCCTCAAATAACCTTCCAAAATCGGGTAGTTTGATCTCAGGGATCTTTATTTCAGGTTTAGGTATAGTAAACCCTCTTATTGGAGTACCTGTAGCTTCCCTTAGCTCACTTATCCTATCCTTGATTTTCTCCTCTAACTCTTCAACCCTATCCGAGAAGGATTCTAATCTATCCTCAAGTTCATCAAGCTTATCTTCGCCGAAACCCTTTAAATCCTCAAATCTATCCGTTAATTCTTCAAGAACCTCTCTGTCTTCAACAGAAGACGTTTCCCTAATTTTCCTCTTAAGCTCATGCAATTCACTCTGAAGGCTTTCCTTCGCCTTATTTTTCTCAGTTTCTATTCGTCTTTTTAAACCCTTAAGCTCGCTAAGTTCGTCCCAGAGCGTTCCACGATTAATTTCCGATCCTAATCTCTCTTCGAGCTGTGAAAACCTTGAAACCTCTGCATCTATGAGGTCCGAGACCTCTTTTATCCTTCTTTCAACCTCTTCCCTTAGCTTATTCAACTCGTCCTCGATTGAAGCCATATGTATCACGTTATATGTAACGATACATTACATCTTATATTTAAATCTTTTGCCCAGATGAAAAGCTAAGCGGGGTTAATGTTCAACTTCCAATGTATTAAATAAGGATTTCAAACCACATACCTTTATCGAGAATCTACTTAAGGCAGGGAAGGCTGAATGGAAGGCCTGTGTCTGGTGTGCGGAATCTCCACACATCAAGGCTAAGCCTTGTAGAGTACCAGCTTTGCAGCAACCCCAGTGCCATCGTGTTCCCGACAGCCCCGCTCATTGCCAACATGAGCCACACTTCTTGCGTCGTGAGGCGCATTCCATAGATGGCTGCAAGACCCGTAAAGAAAAGCAAGACAGAGTAACCAATACCTACGCCCGTGTTGGTCAAGAGCATCATGAAGAGGTTAGCGGGCATAAAGACAACGATGGCATAGATGCAGGCTAACGCAACTCGCCATGTTAAGCCTCTCTTGTACTCGACTTCAGCTTTCTCTGGAAAATCGTTGACTATA
>CAYNFI010000034.1:19391-20575 GCA_964396445.1 uncultured Candidatus Bathyarchaeia archaeon | reverse complement strand
AGAAGCCTCTCTGCAAGCCTGTGACGTCTAATCGTCATCTGAGCCAGCTTCAAGCCTTCCCCGGTCAGCTTAACACCTTTGTAAGGCTCATGTGTGACCAAACCCTCCTTCTCCAAGCGTTCAACGGTGTTCGTGACAGTCCCAGGGGCTACCTTTAGAGCGTCCACGATCTCACTGGTTCTGGCCACCCCGCTTTTCCGCTGAAGCCTGTAGATAGTCTCCAAGTACTCTTCCTTAGTCGAAGTGATTTCTACGCTCAACCAGGGTCCTTCTGCGAGCAGGCGCATTTTAAATTACGACTACCCGCATATATAAATTTAACACGGAAAAGGTATTGGAAAGCCGTCAACTCGTTCCCAGCAGGTTCGCCACATACACACCTAAAATCCTTCACTCATCCTCCTCGCGAATCCAGTCTCATAGGTTACGTAACAAAGAGTTAATGTATAAGAGTGTTCGGTTATTCTAACAGGGGGTTACTCTATAACTGGGTTATTCACTCTTAGACCTCTAATGGGTAGGGAGACAGTGGATTAGATGGGTGAAGAACGTCACAGCGGAGTCTCGCAGCGGCTTACCGAAGAGCAGTTGGAGACCTATTCAAGGCAGATCGTTCTCAGAGACATCGGATACGAGGGACAGTTAAAACTGAGGAAGGCTAAGGCGTGTATCGTGGGTTTAGGTGGACTTGGTTGCCCGAGTGCAGTGCAGTTAACAGCGATGGGCATAGGCGGTCTACGCCTCGTTGACAGAGATGTGGTTGAACGCTCAAACCTGCAGAGGCAACACCTCTACGACGTGAAGTCGATAGGTTATCCTAAGGTTGAGGTTGCGGCTGAAAGGCTGAAGAAACTTAATCCAGATGTGGACATGGAGCCTCTCCCACTTTCCTTGAACGCCGATAACGTTGAGGAAATCGTAAAAGACGTTGATGTAGTAGTCGATGGTTTAGACCGGATGGGACCACGTTACGCCATCAACAGGGCATGTGTTAGGTTCAAGGTCCCTTACATCTTCGGCGCAGCCATAGAATCCACTGGGAACGTTTCAACGATAATCCCTTATAAAACTCCATGCCTTGAATGCTTCCTACCTGAACTCGATGATGAATCCCTGCCGACGTGCGCTGTCGTCGGAGTACACCCAGCTGTAATCGGTATCGTATCGAGTTTAGAGGTTGCTGA
>CAYNFI010000034.1:0-19291 GCA_964396445.1 uncultured Candidatus Bathyarchaeia archaeon | reverse complement strand
TCGTCGGAGTACACCCAGCTGTAATCGGTATCGTATCGAGTTTAGAGGTTGCTGAAGCGGTTAGGGTGATCATCGGAGACACCCCACAGTTAACTAATAAAATCCTTTACTGTGACCTCCGCACCATGAGCTTTGAAAAAGTAAACGTCTCACGCGCTGAAGAATGCCCCGTCTGCGGCGTAAACCCAAGAGGGCAGCCGGCACCGCTGAAGTGGACGTTCGTCGAAGAAATCTGCGGAAGAGGCGGAAAGAGAACGTTCGTAGTTAATCCTAAAAAAGATTTAGCACTTAACCTAAATTCCCTACATAGTGTTCTAAGGAAAAACGGCTTCGCCGTCAAGATAAAAGCCAGGCTTGGACTCACCTTCGAGTACAGTAAGAACGTGAAGGTAAGCCTTCTTAAGAGTGGAGTGATGATCGTCGAAAGGGCTGAAAACCAAGACTATGTTGTGAAGATCTACAGAGAACTCGTGGGAGAGGGTGGGTTTAAGGGGGTTGAAGAATAGGTCTTGGAAAGGTGAACTGGACCTCCTTTAACCCCGCCTTTAAACCCATCAAACACTCGGTTGATTCGGTAGAAGTTTAATGACCTCGTCGTAGAGGCGGAGAGCATCCTGCTTTTCTACAACCCCTTTAACCAACATGTTTCCAGTCTTCATCAGGCTTATAGATACGTCATCTGAGTAGTTGAAGGTTATACCAAACTGGGCTTTAATCCTCACTTTAAACCGCGTACCCAGAACGTTAGTAGCTTCAGTCATATCCAAGGCTGCAGGTAGCCGAGGGGAAACCATGAAGGAATGTTCACCGCAAAGTTCAACGACTTTAGGCTCCTCAGCCGTTAGTGGAAGCGCTGTGCCGCAGCAAGTCTGGCAGCTCCCTGCCTTCGCCACCTGGAATACCTCGAAGCTCATATCGTTGATGTCGCAGAACAGAAGCTTATTCGCTAGGGAAGGCTTTCGCCCCAGGATGAGGTTTAAGGCTTCCCGCACCTCTATACTCGCGATAACGCCGAGAATTGAGGGGAGAACCCCGACGCGTTCACAGGTGGGTAAACCCTCGTCGCTGAGCCGTCCGACGATGCATTCGAGGCACGCGGTTTCCCCAGGAATGACCGTGCTTACGTTTCCGTAAGCCTCGATAGCGCCTCCGAAGACGTAAGGTACCTTAAGCTTCACGCAGGCCCTGTTAAGCGCGTACCTGGGAGAGAAACGGTCAAGCCCGTCGACGACGAGGTCGACGCCGTTGACGATGTTCTCAGCCGTGGTGTCATTGATCGTTAAGGGTATGGGTTCAACCTCGATGTTCGGGTTTAACGCCTTCAACCGTTTCGCGGCAACCTCAACCTTCGGGTAGCCTATGGAAGCCGTGTCGTACAGCGTTTGTCTATGGAGGTTTGTGAGGTCTACGACATCTTGGTCTACGAGGCGGATGGAGCCTACACCCATCCCCGCGAGCTGGGGTGCGGATATGCAGCCTAAGCCACCGACGCCTGCAACGCATATCCTCGCCTCCCTCAGCCGCCCCTGCCCTTCAAGCCCTATTTCCTTCAGTACGAACTGTCTTGAATAGCGTTGACGCTCTTCCTGTGAAAACGCCATAGGAGGTTAGCCTCCACTCACCGCGGGGAGAACTGTAACCTCATCCCCGTCGTCTAACGGAGTGTCCACCTGCTTCAGTAGCCTCACGTTCTTCCCGTTCACGTAGAAGTTCAGCAACCGTTTAGGTTTACCGGTTGCGTCTAAGATTCTCTCCTTAAACCCGTCGCCGTACTTCTCCGCGAGTTTGTCAAGGGCTTCACGCAGACTGGAAGCTGACACCTCAGCCTCCTTCTCTCCGATAGTTACTCCCGTTAACGCCGATGAGAAAACTACTCGAACCCTTGTCATCACCTCACCTCCTAAACCCCTATGGCTTTAAGCGCCTCCAGCCTAGGCTCCACTTCCCAGGGTCTTGGAACAGCGGTTGAAACGGCTTCCGCAGCCTTCAAACCGTTCCCCGTCACATAGCATACAACCCGTTCATCCCGGGAAACCTCCCCGGACTCCACGAGCTTCTTTAAAACAGCGATGGTAACACCGCCTGCAGGCTCCGTGAATACGCCCTCAGTCCTTCCCAGAAGCTTAATCGCCTCCACGATCTCCTCGTCAGACGCGGCTTCCGCCACTCCACCGGACTCCCTTATCCGCTTCAACGCGTAGAATCCATCCCCGGGGTCCCCGACGGCTAGGCTTTTAGCTATGGTGTCGGGATTTTCTACAGGCAACACTTCCTCGCCGCCCGCCTTGAAGGCGGCTACGACGGGGGAGCAGCCCTGAGGCTGGGCAGCGGATACCCGTATCTTGGAGTCACCGATGAGTCCAACCTTCCTGAACTCGTTGAAACCCTTACTGATGGCGCATAAGAGGGCTCCGCTTGCAACAGGGACGACCACGTGGTCTGGTGGATCCCAGTTTAACTGCTCGCACACCTCGAAGGCTAAGGTCTTCGAGCCTTCCACGTAGTAGGGGCGGATGGTGATGTTGACGAGGGCCCAGTCGTAGAAATCCATGGCTTCAGCCGCCAACCTGTTCGCATCGTCGTAGGTTCCCTTAACCGAGATGAGCGTTGCCCCATACGTGGCCGCCTGTAAAACCTTGTTCAACTCGATCCCTGTGGGGATAAAGATGTAACACGGTAACCCCGCCTTAGCGGCATGCGCTGCTGTAGCCGCCGCCAAGTTGCCGGTGGAAACGCAGCCAACGGCTTTAGCCCTGAACTCAGAGGCCTTGGAGACAGCGACGGTGGCAGGTCTGTCTTTGAAAGAATACGTGGGATTAACCGTGTCATCTTTCACGTATAGGGTCCTCAACCCCAGTGCCTCAGCTAACCTTCTGCAGCTGCGAAGAGGCGTGTATCCGGCGCCTAGATCGACGACATTAGAGGTGTCGACGATTGGAAGCAGTTCATGGTACCTCCAAACCGTCCTAGGTCGATCCTTGAAGGACGCCCTGTCGAGCTCTATTGAATCGTAGGTGTAGGTAACGTCGAGGGGTCCGAAGCAGACATCACAAGCGTAGAGCTTGATGGGGGGAAACTCCTTGCCGCATTCCCGACATACGAGCGCTTTAATATGGGTTAGACAGACACCTCCTATAACGGTGTTAAGTAGATCCTCCAAATATATAAAGTTTTATATAAAATAAAGTGCATAAATTACTGTTAGTAATAAGTGTTGAGCCTCGTAGACGAGCAACCCCACCCAAATGCCAAGGCTTGAGGGGGCTGCTACATAAAAGGTTATAACACAGTTATAAACATTATTGTTATGAACCCCCAAGACGGAGGAATGGGTGTGAAGCTGCTTTTAATCCACTGCGACCATTTCTCCTACCTCACAACCAGGCGTACGGAGTCAGCCGAGGAGGTGGAGGGCGGCTGCAAGAGCTGTGCCTTCAAGGACGCCCTCGTCGTGTTCGTAACCGTTGAGAAAGCGGATGAAAAGGGATCGGAGGAAGTGGCCGCTAAAGGCGTGGAGGAGATCGTGGCGGTTACCAAGAAAGTAGGGGCGAAAAACATCGTCCTCTTCCCATTCGTGCATCTCTCAGAAGACGTAAGCGCCACGGATATCGCGTTGAAGACCATACAGAGCCTCTATGAAGGAGTTAAGGCAATGAACTATGTAGTCGATAAAGCTCCTTTCGGATGGGAGAAGGTCTTCTCCATGACTTCGAAAGGCCATCCGTTAGCTGAGTTGTCGAGGACGATCCGCGTGTGAGAGGAAAGAATGTATGAGGAAGCCTTGGTTAGGTATAGGTTTCACTCTTTCCGCGATCACCGATTTCCTGCTGCTGTTTACCGCCCTACCTTTGCTGCTCGGAGCCTTCTACTTAGCGTTCGGAACCTATCCTTTAAGCGTCATTATTAGGGGAATCGGATGGATAAAATTGGGTAGGGAAAGTAGGGTAAGGCTCTTTAAGGCGGCCGGCTCCGCGGTTATAATACTCGGTCTACTATTCTACGTTTCATTACTGGCGGCAAAAGAACCTAGGTTCAGTATAATTGTGTGGATTGTTTACTCACTTATGGAGTTTTCAGCCTATGTTAAGGTAAGCTCAACCCTTGGCACAAGGCTGATCGGCTTTGCCTGCATCTCCATAATCGGAATTGCCACAGTAGTGTGGATTGCGGTACCTGACGCCGCTACCTTGAGACCGGAGGCACTTCCACGCCTTTCATACGCCTTCATATTCCTGCTGGCTTCAAGCCTTATAGCCGCGGTTAGTTTTCTAAGGAAATAGCTTAACGTATAAACGTTAAAGTTGGAGCAAAGTAGGTTATGGGGTAAGCTTTAAAACTCAAACAGACCACGGTGCAGTTATGTATGAGGCTTAAAGGTTGAGTGTAGGAATCGGTATGGTAAAGCAAAAAGCGTCATTAAAGCAGGAGCCCCAAGTGATAGAAATGCCCTCGGAGAAAGTGGCTGTTGTCTACGCTAGAGGCGACCCCAATAAGGTGGGGGCTCAAGCTATTTCCGCGCTCTACGGTGCGGTTTATAAACTCAAGTTCGACCTCAAGAAGAAGGGTGTTGATTTCAAGGTAGGTTCTCTGCGTGCCCGTTGGCCTAATGCACACCTTGTGCCTAAGGACCAGTGGCTTGGTATCTGGGGTCTACCCATTCCCGGTGATACATCCGCGCTGCCGCAGAAGGTTCCAGGCGTCGAGGTTAAGGTTGAATTATGGGAATACGGTACGGTGGCCCAGATCCTCCATGTTGGGCCTTACGACGCTGAGTCTGCTACTGTACAACGCCTCCACGATTTCATTGCTCGAAGTGGTTATGAAATCGCAGGAGTTCACGAGGAAGAGTATCTTACAACGCCGAAGGCGAAGGTGCAGAAGACCATCATTCGATACCCGATCAGGGCGAAGAGGTAGGTAATTGGAGCCGAGGCTTTAAAGCTAGGCTTTAATGTAAAGGGAGTTCGTAGTGGTGCTCAACAACGTGATGGTACTGCTCCGGCGGCATGAGAGAGTGAAACGCTTTTTCAACCACCTCGCTTAACGCTGGATGGATGTGCATTCCATAGATTACAGGCTCCATACTCCTCTCAGGGGTATACATCAGGTTGACGACCTCCTGTACGAGAACTGAGGCGTATGGTCCAATGATGTGCGCCCCTAGGATCCTCATGGTTTCCCTCTCTACGATAACCTTGACGAAGCAGTCTTTTACGTTCATAGCCTGTCCCTTCGCGGTGTCCTGGTATCTATGGACGCCGATCAAAACCTTATCCTCGCCGTATTCGGTTAACGCCTCTTTCTCCCTGAGACCGACAGCCGCGATTTCAGGGTAGGTGAAAACAGCATGGGGAACGGCGTGGTAGTCAACCTTCACCCTATGCTTCAGCAAGGCGTTGTAGTATACTATGAGGGCTTCATAGTTTGCCACGTGTTTGAAGAGGTACTTGCCGTCCGCGTCGCCTAAGGCCCATACACCCGGCTGCGAGGTCTCTAGATATTCATCGACGACGATCCATCCCTCCGCGTCCGTTTTTACCCCTCCTCTTTCCGGGTGGAGGATATCGGTGTTCGGACCCCTCCCTGAAGCCACCAGTATCTCCTCCGCGGTTACCTCAACCATCCGCTTATCCTCCCTGTTAACGGCTAAAAGTTTTTTCGCACCCATCAAGGTTTTCTCCACTTCACGTACCTCATGGTTTGTAAGGATACGGATATGCTTCTGCAGCTCCCGCTTCGCGAGAGCTGAGACTTCAGGCTCCTCATCTGGGAGGAACTGCGGGTTTCTACCGATCACGGTTACACTCGACCCCATGGCTGAGAAGAAATGCCCGTACTCCGCGGCGATGTATCCTCCGCCGATGATGGCGAGGCTTTTAGGCAGCCGGTTCACTCTGAGGATAGTGTCACTGGTATGATAACCGACGTTTTCAAGCCTTTTAACCGCGGGAATCACTGGTTTCGACCCTGTGCATAGAAGGATCATCCTTGACGTTACGGTTTCATCTCCGACCTTCAAGGTGTAGGGTGCGGTGAACTCAGCTACGGCGTGGTAGTAATCAATGCTCTCGGAGTGTGAAAGCCCCTCCTTTATCTTGTTTACATCCGCGTCTACTAGGGTCCTCATCCTCTCCATGACTTTTTCGAAGACTATCTTTTTCACCTCAACCTCTAAACCGAGTTCCCCCGCCGCCTCTATCTTCCTCAACAGCTCCGCTGGGTACAGCAACAGCTTAGAAGGGATGCAGCCACGTGTGAGACAAATACCTCCAGGTTCATCCTTGTCTATGACCGCGACCTTGATCCCCGGGTCCTTTTGAATCGCCGCATCCACGATGCTCATCGCAGAACCTGTACCTATCACGATTAAGTCGTATTCCTTCACGGGAAACACCTTTTCACCTACAAGGGAGAAGGTTGGAAACCCTATAAATACCCTTCCGCGGTAGGTGTCTTGTCTTTGTGAATGAGTAAGGAAAAACGGTGGCGGAGCAGAATGGGTGGATAAATTGAATGGTTTGAGGAAAGCGTGTTTTCAATGATTGAATAGGTGTTGGATGGGTGATCAGTGTCTTCGCGATTTGTAGGTTTGATGGGTTACGCGGGTTTGGGAGGCGAGTGTAGTCATCATTATGATGAAGCCGAGCTTCACTTGGTTCTGTAGAAAAGCCGGTATGCCTAAGGCTTCCAATAAGAGTGTAGGGTGTAGACAGGAGCATAGCTCTGATGAAAGCGTTGTGGTAAAGACCGAGGAGAACAAGCCGAAGCTTTTCATGGATTTAGCCCGCGGTTGAAACCGAAGCGTTACCAGCGTAACGTAAAGACCGGTGAGAGCCACTGATAAGATGAGTGAGAAATGCCTTAGGTTTTCGAAAACCGCCCTTACAGGGAGGCCGCTGTTAAAAAGAGCCACGATGAGAAACAGGATACCCGCGATGAAGACTACGTCTATGGACTTGAGGCCGCGAGACAGGACCATCGATAAAGGGAGGAGAATGGCTACTGCAAAGCCTGCTCCTATCGACAAGTATACCTGTGTCTGATAAGGGAGAAGGAGGGAAACGACAGCGAATATGACGATCGAGGAGCCGTAGAACGTGAGGGCTTTAGGATTCGTCATCTCGGCGAGGCTGCTCCTCAAACGTTTCGAAAAAAGTGTTGAATACCTAAGCTCCAACGTGTCTCATGCCCCTTCAACAATCCTCAAC
Source organism: uncultured Candidatus Bathyarchaeia archaeon (assembly GCA_964396445.1). Lineage (GTDB taxonomy): Archaea > Thermoproteota > CALKCG01 > B24 > JAWCPE01 > CAYNFI01. The sequence goes on along the minus strand of CAYNFI010000034.1, from coordinate 12,083 downwards.
ACAACAAAGACTTGAACACTTTAAACACGCCTTCTACCCAGTTTAGTAAACTGGTTCTCAACGACATAGTATTGCTTCAGCCTAACCCCTGGTCGTTTATAAGCCTTTACAGAAACAAGGATAAACAGGGAGATAGGGGCAGTCATCCCCCGTGTTTAGCCTAAGCAATAAGATAGGCTAATAATTCCATGTAATACTATCTCAACACGAAGGGAGAGTGTAGTGAAGAAAGCTGGACAACCCGAGCCTCGTTCAATTTCATTGTGGTAGATTTGAAACATTCGAAATGCGTATTCCTTATGGGCTCATTGGATTAGGCTCAACCAGCTTCGTTAAAAAGAAAGCCGGAAAAGAAGTCATTAAATGGATGGAGTGGGCCGGGCCGGATTTGAACCGGCGACCTCCGCGGTGTGAACGCGGTGTCCTAGCCGCTGCTTCGGTTAGCTCTGACCAGCTAGACTACCGGCCCCGGTAGAGAAAATGCGTAGTTTCTGGAAATAAGGCTTACTGAGGAAGCGTTAGCCCATATCAGCGTTTAACTGAGAGCTCCCTTCTCTTCCAGCGGAGGTTGTGCGAATGACAGTTCCTGCATCGGATCGCCCTAGGCGAGTTCCTTGAACCGCACTGTCTGCAAACCTTAAGGAGCAGCCTATTCTGCTGGGCGAGCTGCTTCTTGAAGGGGTCCCTGATCGGCATCGCTTATCAGCCCTAGAGACACTCTCCCCTTTTATTTAGGTTTCGCCTAACTTTACGCGGCTTGCAACTCAAAGTTAACCCTGATTAGGCTTAAAACAGAGTTTGACCTCCCTTATTTTAAGGCTGATTTTCATGGATGCGGGGAGCCAGCCTAGACCTGAAAACCCTAGACCAGACTTCGCACGGGAGCCGTGGGTGAACCTTAACGGGGAGTGGGGTTTCCAGTTCGATGACTACGACTTCGGAGAAACTCAGGAATGGCAGAAACTGGATGCATTAGAGGATAAGATCACTGTTCCATTCCCGTACCAGAGTAAATTAAGCGGTGTAGGTGATGAGAGCTTCCACGATGTCGTCTGGTATAAACACGTTTTCAAGCTTCCACAAAGCTTCTCCGGTAAAAGGGTGTTGCTAAAGTTTGGGGCTGTAGACTACGAAGCTAAAGTGTGGGTTAACGGGAAGCTTGTAGGCGTCCATAAAGGCGGTTTCACTCCTTTCAACTTCGATGTAACTGAGGCTGTGAATCCTGATGACTGTAACCTTCTAACCCTTAGGGCTTTGGACACGCACGGGGAGCAGCCCAGGGGGAAACAGGCTTCAAGCCTTCATCCCAGCGGATGCCTTTACATGAGGGTTACGGGGATATGGCAGACCGTTTGGCTTGAAGCCGTTGGGAAAGCCTACGTAAAATCCTTTAGGGTGTACCCCAACTTAGCCGGGAAATCCGTGAAGCTTCAGGGTGAAGTAACAGAGATACGTGAGAAAGCCGCGGTGAAGGCGGATGCCTACTTTACAGAATTCAACGTCGGAAGCGCTGAAGCTGAGCTTCAAGGAAGCGAGTTTGCCCTAGAATTACCTTTAGACTACGTGAGAACGTGGTCGCCTCAAGCCCCAGACCTATACGAGCTAGGGCTCACCCTTAAAGGCGACGGGGAAACCCTAGACGTGGTTACCAGTTACTTCGGCATGAGAGAGGTCTCCGTTAAGGGTGAACGGGTAAACCTCAACGGGGAGCCCGTTTACCTATGCATGTCCTTAGACCAAGGCTATTACCCGGATGGGCTTTACACCGCGCCCAGCGACAACGCCCTTAGAAGCGATGTGGAAGCCGCGAAGAAGCTTGGCCTGAACGGGGTGAGAAAGCATCAGATGGCTTCAGACCCACGCTACCTGTACTGGTGCGATAAGCTCGGGCTTCTAGTCTGGGCTGAGATGGCGGATTGGGGTATGCCCCTGAAGCATAGGGAAGCCTTCTGGGAAGAATGGCGGGGCGTCATTGAAAGAGACTACAACCATCCATGCATAATCGCCTGGGTTCCCTTCAACGAGCGGAGCTCAGCCTACAAAGAAGCGGGGGACAGTGAAACCCTCGCCGAGGTTTACAGGCGGACTAAAGCCTTAGACCCTACAAGGCTTGTAGTGGATAACAGCGGTTACACCCACACTGAAACGGACATCGCGGACATCCACGACTACACCTACGACGCCAGGGTTTTCCGAAGGAACTGGATGCGTTGGCGGGGGAATGGCGGGGACCCGCCTTCACCCCATCGACCACTCATGGTTGAGGGCTACAGGTACCAGGGGCAGCCAGTCGTGATCAGCGAGTGGGGAGGCTGGGGTTTAAGAGACGTGAAACCCGTAGTTAAGAGGCCTTACATGTCCTACGGGAAACCCTTGAAGGATGAGTTCACGTTCGTAAGCAAGTACCGGGACATGGTTGAAGCCATGCTCGCCGAACCCCTCATCGCGGGCTTCTGCTACACCCAGCTCTACGATGTGGAAGGCGAGGTTAACGGGTTTCTAACCTATGACCGAAGGTGGAAGATCCCAGCGGAGGCAATCGCGCAGATACATGAGCGCGTAAAGTTGAAGAGCCATGGCTTGAAAGCCGTGACTTAGCAGAGTCACCTGATCTCCTGTCTTGTGAACGCCATGTACGTGGCTATGAACGTGAGGACCGTCGCCAACGTTAGCACTAGAATATTCGGCCAAGCGAAGGCTAGGCTCTCCATCACCGAAACGTTTCTAGCATCATTCTGACCTATGCTGCCCATACCCATGCCGAACCCGGCGTACGCCTGTAGGATGTACTGGGCTATCTTGGTGAAGTGGCGGTTCGGCGATACGCTGCTTATGGTTTCAGTGATAGCCGCGCGTTTCCTTAACTCCTCTGCGAGGCGCGCCATCTCCACCCCCCCAGTGAGAGATTATGCCGTGTTTGGCTCAGGAACTTTTTACATAGCTGGGAATGCTACATCTTCAACTAAAACCAACCTTATCTATCCTGGGTCAGACCCGAATACGTGGCCGGAGCCATGGCCTGAGACCTATGTGTCTAATCCTGGTGAGGTTAGTGGCTCAGGTTTACTCGTTGCGTCCTGGATTGGTGGAGGCAAAGCACACACAATGCTACTTACTTTGCAACCAGCATCGTCTAACGGAGTTTTATATGGCTTCTTTTACCCTGTTACTAATTCCTTCGTAATCCTACCGCTTCATTATGAAGGGGTTCATTTCAACGGCTCAACGTTTGAAAGGATCAGTGGAGGCGCTACATTACTGGCTTTTTACTACCCGACTGATTGGGAATTTGTTCCACCAGAAGTTAAAGGATTAGCTATGATATCAATAGCGATCAATTATAAGGAAACAACGATGATAGTTATCGGTTGGACAAATAAGGAAATAAATATGCAAGTTCTCAACCCAGGCTTACCATTGCAAGATCTGGTAACTCCCGCCGCAATTGCTTTAGGGTCTAAGGTAAAAGTAACGGAAACCTAGAAACCTGAATATTTCCCTGTTTTTTCTTTAATCTTGGCTGCAATCTAAAGGCCATTAACTGTCTCTATTGTTCTGTTTGGTGCTGAGATGAGATAGCATGTATCTGAAATGGTATTAGCTTACGGCCTTAGCTAGCTAAAACCCATCCTCATTTTTTCTCCAGGGCTTTGGCAATCGTCAAGACGGCGCACTCTGTGCCCGTCCACCATTCACACTGATCCTTTTGGCAGTCACGCGGAACGCCTTTACCCATTATTCTCTCGCCAGGTACACCCGTTTCAAACGCAAAAGGACACATTTTAGGCAAAACCTCAACACCTCCAATTCATCTGATTGACCCAAAATAGGAAGTGTAAATATTTAAAACTGTTGGGGTTCTCCCATTGCTTTAGGTATGTGTGGATTAAATACCTTGAGACAGGACGCTTCGTAAAGAAGCCTTCCTAGATGGAATGGCTTTCCTAGATTAGCTACTGAAAGAAATATATGTATTGTGACATAGGATATTGGTTGGAAGTGGGATATTTTGTTGAAGAAACTTCCTACGGATAAAAACTTTCTGGCTGTTCTTTTGATGTACTCTGTCTCAATATTCATCGAATGGTTTGTCGTATTCACTTCTGTGTCTTCTAATCCAGGTCTTTACGACCCGAACTCAACAACTTGGAGCTTCTATCCTCCAAGTGTAAAGCCTACAAGATTCTATTTTTTTGGTTTCGAGCGCACAATTGTGCTTTTACTTCATCCAACAAGTGTCGTAGCCGCTTGGATTGCATGGCAATTCCTGGGTTATACAGCTGTATCATATGCTTTCATACCTCATCACAAGGGCAGCATCTCGGCTAGGCTTGCCCCAAAATTCTTTAAAGAGCGACCGAATCAAAGATATTTCATAGCAGGAGGATCATCGCATGGAAAAAACCTTAAATCAATAGTTAAAGCATCGACGCTTCCATTCTCTTTGCTCTTAAGCATATCTATACTATTGATGAAGAATATGCTTATAACATTTGTAAAACCTAAACCCTTCTCTACGACTATAATGATTCTGATGCCCTGCACAATATTTATTAATTTTACACTCTACGTAGTACTTTCTCTCTTGGCATTCATCACCCCCTCGATTTGGATACTGGAAGGAACTGGTCTGCGTTATTATGATCCAGACAAGAAGACTATAGTTGAAGTTGTAGCGGACTACAAAGGTGCTATCCACGGCTTATCTGGATTAGCCGCTGCAACCAGCTTCCTATCTTTGCTATATGACGTCATGATTGATTATGGTCTCGGGTTTGACTATGTCTTAAGCTACTTGTTCTTCACAATCTTCTTTCTATACCCTTCAACATTGCTGGTCACAGCCCTCTATATTCACTTCTCTGAAGCTCAATCCATAGAAAAATTACTCAAGAAGATGAGGTCTGACGGCTTCTCTCTTCCTCAAGTACCTTCAATAGATTATATCTAATGTAGCCAGCTCCTTTCTTGTTTGTTTGTGTGTGATACGTGGGATATGTGTGATGCAAGTAGTAAGAAGAAAGAAAGGGAATTGGAAGGAATAGGAAGGAGAGTGTAAAAGAATAAACGAGAGAGAGAAAGGTTAAATTTTAATGAAAGATGGAAAGAGTTCTTAAGTTATTTTAAATATTAATTGAATGTATATCAACTTTTTGAAAAGCCAATTATAAGTTAGGTCTTCGGGGGAAAACCCTCATAGGAATGGCTTAATTCAGGAACGGCTTCTTCCAGAACCTTCTTCGCCTCATCAACCACTTCCCCGCTGTATTCCCATCTCAACCCCTCTCGGAGGTTCCGTAAAGCCGTGGAGAGGTCTCTCATGGGTTTTCGAAGTCCCTCAGCCTTCTCAGGGTACGTCCGCCTACAGAGCCAAACGTCTTTTCAAGCCTTCAATCTCTTTTCAATCCTTGGTAACTTGAATGTCTAGAACAACCTGGTACCAGTTTGGGCCAACGTTTCTTACAACCCGCTTGACGGGTATCTGAAAACCCGCAACGAGGCTTCCCAGCTTCCCAGCAGCCCTCGAAGCTACTTTCTCCCCGGGGTCCTCATCTTTCCCCGCGTGGACGAAGTCGTAATAGTGGATCCAGCCTCCAGCTGAATTAAGTCCTACAACAGCGGATTTAAGGTATTGGTACGCCAGTTCGGGAAGTGGCATAAGAACCCTGTTGGAGGTGCCGGCGAGGCTTTTCTCTATAACCTTCGCTGCATCCCCTAGAATTGGTACAACCTTGCCATGAACCCTATTCAACCACACGTTTTCCTCCATGTACTTTAAGGCTTCTGGGTTAACGTCGATGGAGTAGACCTTTGAGGCTTGACTGTGCTTAGCGATGATTATGGAAAAGCAGCCTACACCAGCAAACATGTTTAAAACCGTTTCACCAGGTTTAATGAGCTCCGCAACCCTAGCCCGCTCATGCTGAAGCCTAGGCGAGAAGTAGGTCTTCGCCAGGTCTAGTTTGAAGAGGCATCCATGCTCCCTATGAACAGTCTCCGATCGTTTTTCGCCTGCAACCCACTCAAGCCTCCTCAACCTATAGAGTCCCGATACTGGGCCTGTCTGACATAAAACCGTCCGCACATGTCCGTGCAACTTCAAAACGGTTTCCCCAATGAGTTCCCTCTTGGTCCAAAGGTTCTCATGAACCCGTAGAACGGCGATGTCGCCTACTACGTCAAAGCCGCTGTAAAGCCGAGCGATTTCTCCCGGGGTTAAGCTTCCGCGAAGTGCTTCTCTCAACGTGTGTTTACGCAAATGCTTCCCAGCCTCTACGACCTCAAGACCCAGTAGGCTTCTTTACCATTACATGGTTGATCATGTTTCCTATAAAATTGAAAAGGCTGAACGTTAGACCATAGGTGGGTTTCAATTGGGTTGGCGATGAAATGGCTAGGGTTGAGGCGGTGCTTCTAGACCTCGAGGGCACGGTTGTGCAGATGCTGTACAGGTTTAGGGAAGCTAAGAGAGATGTGGTCAACTGCTTAATCCAACAATGCCTCCCAAAAGACCTGTTTAACCCGGAAGACCCGACTTTGAAGATCTTCGACAAGCTCAGGCAGTACCTAGACCAAACCGGGAAGCCACATGAGTTTGCGCGGCTGAAAAGGGAGTGTGAGGCGATCATCGACAGATACGAGCTTGAAGCCGCTGAAGGCACAAGTCTCATCGAAGGCGTCGTCGAAGCCTTAACTATGCTAAGGCAGGCAGGGTTGAAAATCGCTCTTGTGACCAACGATGGGGTTAAGGCTACTCAGCGCATTCTCGAAAGGTTCAGCCTTCACCCATTCTTCGACAGCGTCGTCACACGGGAAGATGTGGCAGGAATGAAGCCGAGCCCAGAACCTATACTGTTAGCCCTTAGGAGGCTCAGCGTCCTACCTGAAAACACAGTTGTTGTAGGAGACAGCGGCATCGATGTGGAAGCAGCTAGGCTAGCGGGCGTCCTCGCGGTGGGCGTAACCTCAGGGTTGAAGGATGAGGGAGCCCTACGAAGCGCAGGCGCAACACACGTGATCTCATCGGTAACCCGCCTTCCAGCATTAATCCACGAAATAGATGCAGCCAAGGATTAGGGTGAGGTTATAGGATCAGCGTCTTACCTGAAACCGGCTTTACCAACGCATCGCCAACCTCTATGAGCTCAGGTACCTTCCCAACAGAGCCGACGAAGCCTCCACGTGCAATAAGGGCGCCATGAACGCCAGGTATCGTCCTAGCGGTTCTCAAACCTCTCTGAATAGATTCCTCAACATCGCTTCCCATTACAGCGTTGCATACGCTTGTAGCCGCGGCGTCGGCTACGGCGGCGTTAACAGCGAAAACTGTGGCGCTGTCAGCTTCACCGAAGCTCAACCCCCTACCTAAGGTAGCTGAGCTTGTACCTACTCCAACAGGCATATCCCACGGTTGCAGGCGGAAACCAACCCTACCTGAGAGCGATGCCGTTGAACCGGCGTAAACTCTAACGTTTACAGGACGTCTAGACAAGGCTGAAACCTCCCCACCGTTTTCAACAACCATCACCTCCGCCCTGGTTGAAGCCATAGCCTCAACCATCAAGTCGGCGAGTGCCCCGGCAACCGCAGCCATAGGACCCACGTTGGCCGCGTGGGCTGCTGATGCCATGCGTTTAACCACCTCAGGGGCTTCATCTAAAACCTCGACGGGTTCAAGGCTCAGGAGGAACATGGGGTTCCGGCTGATGTAGTTCTCTAAACGGAGGCGGTGGAGGTATACCGCCTTCAAAGCGGCTTCAACCGCCTCCTTCAGGTCTGTCTCTATGAGTACGGAGGTTTGGGCTATGGTTCTCCGAACCCTGAGTAAATCGTTTTCCATATGTCTATGGCCTGTTCTCACCAATACGGGGTAGGTTAAAGCCGCTTCACGGGGTTCCTAAGGGTTCCAATACCTTCTATACCTATCTCGACTACGTCCCCTTCACAGAGGGTAAACTCATCCGGGGGCACGATCCCGGTGCCTGTGAGGCAGACCGTACCCGCGGGAACTGGGTTGTCTCTGCATAGGAAGCCTCGAAGCTCCTCCAGACTCCTCCTAAGCTGCGCTGTACTTGTGGCGCCTTGAAAAACCACTCCGCCCTCCCTGTGGATTCGACACTCAACCTTCAGGTTCCTCGGTTCCTTAAGGTCAGCGCACGTAACCACAGCCGGTCCAACGGCGCAGCACCCACTGTAGATCTTGGCCTGGGGTAGGTAGAGGGGGTTCACACCCTCGATGTCCCTGGCTGTAACATCGTTGCCGACCGTGTACGCGACGATTTCACGGTCGTATCCGAGTATGAAGGCAAGCTCAGCTTCAGGGACCGTGGACTTGGAATCCCCGCGCACGCATATCGCCTCGTAGGGACCTACGCATCGTGTACGCGTCGCCTTGAAGAAAACCTCAGGTCTCTCCGCTTCGTAAACCCTGTCATAGGCACCCTTCAAAGATGTCTCCACCTCCCTGGCTTTAACGCTTCGAGCATAGGTTACCCCGCATCCCCAAACCTCGGGGGGCGGGTAGGGTACGACGATGTGGGGCTTCAACGGCGTCCTCGGATGGTCGAGTTCTTTAAGAGCATAGGTTTCAGGTGTACACCCTTGAACTGCTTCCCGGATGAGCTCATCCAGGTTTATGTTTTGAACATGGGCTTCCTTTAAAGCGGAGAGGAAGGAGGAGAAAACCCTTTTATCAACCGAGGTCAGGTCCCACACGGAATCATCCTTGACGAAGCCCAGCCTACAGCCTTTATCAATGGTTTTAAAGCGGATGATCTTCATCTTAACCCCAGCTTTCATCTAAAACCCCGACATTTAAGCGTTCCCCAACAACTTATGGAAAGCTATTAAACCTTGTAAATAGCCGCAGCTAAGTACGTTGGGCTCTTATTTTCAAGGTTGGAAAAGTGATAAATGCTGGAAGCTTAGTAAGCATGAGAGGTGGGTATATGTTTGTTGGGCTCTTAACCGCGCCTTTGAGGGAATGGAGCTTCGAGAAGCTTGTTGAGTGGGCTTCAGCCAACGGGTTTAGAGGCTTAGAAGTCAGTGTTTCACCGACGCTGAAGCAGCTGGATGTGGATAGGGTTCTCAGCGGCGGCGCAGGGGAGGTTAGGAAAACCCTCGCTGGGAAAGATTTGGAGATCACAAGCTTAGCCTACTACAGCTTCAAGGTCTTAGAAAGCGGGGAGGACCAGGCTTTCCTCGGGAAGGTTATGGAGGCCGCCTCGACGCTCGACGTGGAGGTTGTATGCACAAACGCCGGCGGACCCGTAGCTGGGAAGGATAAAAGGCAGACGCTTAGCGAAGACTTTCCAAGGGTTTTCAAGCCATTAGCGGAGAGGGCTGGGGAGCATGGTCTAAGAATCGCCTTAGAGAACTGGTATGCCACCAACCTCCAAGGATTAGACCATTTCCAAGCCGCTTTAACCGCGGTCCCAGACAAGGCTTTAGGCTTAAACTTCGACCCATCCCATCTAATGTGGCAGCAGATCGATTACGTGGAAGCCGTTCACAGGTTCGGAGACCGGATCTACCATACCCATGCGAAGGACACAGAGGTTCTATGGTTCAGGTTGAGGCAGGTCGGCGTCCTCGATAGGGGGTGGTGGAGGTACAGGATACCGGGGCGAGGCGGCATCGACTGGAACGCCTACCTCACAGCCTTGAAGGAGGTTGGATACGACTACGTGCTCAGCATAGAGCATGAAGACCCCTTCTTCCCACCCGAAGCAGGTTTCCTCGACGGGAAAAGATACTTAGAAAACCTACTCCTATGAGTTACTAACAGCAGAAGCATACAGGCTTACCGGCGCACAGAGTCGGAATGCGGGAGAGGAATGCGACTACTGGAAGTCTTTAAAAACACGGGAAATTAACATGCACTCAACCGGAAAAACAATCGCAGCGAAGCCCACTTCCCAGACAGAGCTTGAACACAGTTCCACGTCAATTTACAAAATAATTCGCTGGGAAATACCATTCAACTACTTTCTAATCAATAAAGCTGAAGCTGGAAACGCTGAAAACCTTTGACGTAAAATAGAGAAGCCCCAGAGACTTCAAATCCACTTAGGACATTCACTCCCCTGTTTTCAACCATCGTTTAAGCCTTAACCAGTCGTGCGATGCTCAGATCTACTTGAGCTCTCATAGCCTAACTTCTATTTTCCTCCAATATTCTGCTGCGTCTTGAATGACGATGCTTCTTCGTTTAACCCTCTCCAGTTCATCAGGTGTGTATGCAAGGATTTCAAGTGCGATGTCCGGTGAAGCCAGCTTCCTGACCTCGTTAACCCTATCGGAAAAAGGTTGATCCCTGAAGCTCGGTGATATCACTACGATGTCCACGTCGCTGTCTTCAAGCCACGTCCCCTTGGCGAAGCTACCGTAGAGGTAAACCTCAGCCTCCCCATAGACTTCCCGAAGCTTCTTCGCTAAATCATGAAGTTTCGCATCAAGACCTGGAGGTAACGACGTTGACAACTGCTTCCACAACCTTTCCAGCCATTCTCACAGCCCTCTCCCCTTGAACGTTAGATATGCCGATAGAGGGTCTTGTGAGACCGGCGTTAGGATACCTTGGAGTGGTGTAGTAGGAGGAGAGTTCCCCTAGATGCCCCACCACATCGTCTGGTAGGCAGAGTTCAGGTTTCAGCTCATTGTAAAGCAGTGTAAGGTCGTGAACATGCGGAGGTCTCCTTCTCTTAAGGAACATGAATAAGGCTTTGAACGCCTTCTCCGCGGCCTGCTGCGCTGCGAAACAAACCCAGTTGTATTCCCCAGCCTGCATCGAGTTTCCCGCATGCCTCAGATCAGCCTTAGCCTCCTCCAACCAATCTAACACATCCTGCCGTATACTCAAGGCATCCCACTACATTAAGATAAGAGGATCAGGGGCTAAAGAACTTTAGGTTAAAAGCGGGGAGGGAAATGAGCAAAATTGGCAATCTTCCGGTCGAAGATGCCGTGATGAAGGAATTTAAGTACGTACCCGATGTTTGATCGTTGGTGAGCTTTGACAAGCGTCGTCGTAGACCTGCCCTACGGGGAGGGAAAGGTTTCAGCGAGGATTCCCCGAGAAAGCCTCATCTCCGTCGTTTCACCTAGAAGGCTTCAGGCAGTCAAAGATCCGCCTAGGGAGATCGGTAGGGCACTGGACCACCCCGTTCAATCGGCTGGGCTTGAGGGCTTGGTTGAGAAGGGTGACAGGGTCTGCGTCATCGTGAACGACGCTACGAGACCTACGCCCACCTGGTTGATCCTACCTGTTCTGTTGAAGAGGTTAAACCACGTAGGGATATCGGATGAAGCCGTTCAGGTCTTGGTGGCTACGGGACTACACAGCGCACCCACCGCGCAGGAGCTTGATAGGATGTTAGGCGCCGATGTTCTAAGGAGGGTTCCCGTTATCAACCACGACGCTTACAAGGAGGAGGACCTGAGGTTCTACGGACATACTTCGAGGAAGACGCCGGTGTGGGTGAACAAGAGGGTTTCAGAATGTGACTTCCTGCTCTCCGTAGGCTACATCGAACCCCATTTCTTCGCAGGTTATACAGGTGGGGCTAAGAACATCATCCCAGGGATATCGGGTCTTGAAACCGTTAAGGTTAACCACGGTGCGGCTATGATCGGTCACCTAACGACTAGGGCGGGCATGCTGAAGGGTAACCCGGTCTACGAGGACATCGTTGAAGGTTCTTCAAAGGTTGGACTCGACTTCATCCTCGACGTTGTACTCAACCATGAGAAGAAGCTGGTTAAGGCTGTAGCCGGAGATATGAGGGAAGCCCATCTTGAAGGCGTACGGTTCATGGATAGACATGTGAGGGTTGAAGCCGCCGCAGCCGACGTTGTCGTAACGACGAACTCAGGCTACCCCTTAGACAGGAACCTGTACCAAGCCGTTAAAGGGATGGCGGCGGCTGAAACCCTCGTTAAACCCGGAGGCTTCATCATCATCGCCTCAGAGTGCAGAGACGGTGTAGGACACCCGAACTTCCAAACCCTCCTCACCGAGTCTAAGACACCTGAAGCCCTGTCGCAGAGGATCATGGAGCCAGGCTTCTTCATGGTCGACCAGT
>CAYNFI010000033.1:18876-20610 GCA_964396445.1 uncultured Candidatus Bathyarchaeia archaeon | reverse complement strand
CAACTACGAGGCTGGGAGAAACTTGCAGACGCCGGGCAACTGACGGGGAATGGTCGGTTTTCCATGCATAGCTGATAATATAGAAAACGGGTTAAGCGAGGGGTATGCTATATGTTAAGGCGAACTTAGGATACGAACAGATCGGTAGCACCCTCAAGTGCATCAACCTCGAAATTGCCACACTCAGAACCACTGTTGACCAATTTACAGTATGGGTAGCTTCTGATGTCCGTGAAGCGTGTGCGCTAGTTGAGGCAAGCTTCGAACACGTCACCGGGGAGTACACTGACAGTGGCAGGGGTCTTTCGGAAACGGAGGTAGGGATGAGGATGCCACATAGTGGTAAAGCGGGAAAAATGGTTCTAAAGCTTATTACAACCATTTTTCATATCCCCTTTATCCCTGTTTAAACCCTGAAGGTCAGAGATGATTAAGCGATGAAAAGTGTCTTTCTACAAGAGATGACCCGTGAGGAGTTTAGGGAACTTATCGATGAGCATAAGCTCCGCGTCATGATCGTACTTACCGGTAGCATTGAGCAGCATTATGAGCATCTCGCCATGGTCTATGATACAGCCGCAGTCACAGCAATCGCGGAGTTGGCTGCCCAAAGGCTTTTTCCAAAGGTCGTAGTGACCCCGCCTTTAGTATTCGGTGTTTCTGAGCATTGGATGGGAAGCGAGTTTAGAGCAGGAACCTTATCTGCGAGACCTAACGTCTTCCAGGAAATCCTTTTCGACATCTGCCATAGCCTACAGAGACATGGGGTTAGGAATATACTTATCCTAAACGGTCATGGGGGGAATAGAGAGTCGATCGCTACTAAACTTCCAGAGCTTAGGGAGAGGCTTGGCATCAAGGTCTCCTTCCACTCCTATTGGGGTCTCATCCCGAAGAGCGTTATAAAGGAAACGCTGTTGAAGGAGGAGTCTGCTGGGCACGCAGGGGAGTTCGAGACGTCCATGGCATTATACCTCTTTCCCGAAAGGGTTAGGAAGGATAAGATCGTCAGTGAAAACGCTAAGTTAGCCACTGTGGAAAAAGGTGATCGGCTGTTTAAAGCCGCCGTAGACAGCCTAGTCTCCTTTCTAGAAGGTGAAATAGCGATGCTAGAGACCTAATGCTTCCAAGTAAGACCTGTGAAGTCTAGCAATGTTTAAGTAGGCGACAGTTTAATCGTGATGACAAGCGGGTGAGTGGTCCCTCCCACCCGTTCCGCTTTACAAACCCCGGCGTTGGGAGGTATGAGAGCTGAATACAAAAAGTCTAAGCTTAACGATTACGTTCGCAAGTCTTTACGCAACCCTAGTCATCGTTTTAGAGACATTTGCCTATGGTCCTATTCAACTCCGTGTAGCTGATTGCCTCATCCCATTAGCCGCCCTCTTCGGTTGGCCCGTGATTGCAGGTGTAAGTATGGGATGCCTTATAGGTAACACATACGGGCTGGCACGTACAGGCTTATTAGATGTTGTCTTCGGGCCCATTGCGAACCTCATTGCGGCAAGCCTCATATTCATGCTTAGAAAGCGCCAGTTCATCGCCTGCGTAGTAGGCTCCCTACCCATCGGCTTCATCGTAGGAGGCTATTTATGGCTTTACTTCCCACCCCCGGATATCTTTGGGCTAAGCCTTTCCCCGTGGCTTGCCATGGTTATCAGCCTCACGATGAGCAGTCTCATCGCTTTAGCTATTATCGGATATACGATCCTAAGATCGTTGAGTAACCCAAAC
>CAYNFI010000033.1:0-18776 GCA_964396445.1 uncultured Candidatus Bathyarchaeia archaeon | reverse complement strand
GTCGAGTTTCTCATAGCTGAGGGGTAGCTCATCCGTTGCCCTATGACCGGGATAGAGCTGTGGACTGCTTGGCTTGGAGACAATTCCCTTAGGTAGGCCCAAATGCTTCGCCAGTTCTCTAACCTGGGTTTTATAAAGATGAGCGATGGGTGCGAAGTCCACACCTCCGTCACCATGCTTTGTGAAGTAGCCGATCAGCCTTTCGCTTCGGTTCCCTGTACCAGCGACGAGGTACTTGTTAAGGTTGGCGTAGTAGTAGAGTATAACCATGCGCGTCCTTGCACGGATGTTCGCCGTAGGTATTCTTTGCTTAGGGTCATCTTGGCTACAGTGTAACGCTTTGAAAAAGGCTTCGCTTAGACCTTGGATGTCCACTAGCTCCTTTCTTATCCTAAGCCAATCTGCGAGCTTCAAAGCATCTTCAACGTCTTGGTGGGGTGTGAAGGCTGTGGGCATAAGGATGCCTAGAACCTTCTCTCTCCCCAGCGCGTGAACGCAGAGCGTAGCGGTGAGGCTGCTGTCTACGCCACCGCTTAATCCTATAACAACTCCCTCTGCCTTTGCAGCTTCCGTAGTCTCCTTGATGAAGCCTGTGATCTCCTTAACCGCCTCATCGAAGTCCAGTTTTGGAACCTTTAAGGATCGTCGTTCAGTGTCTCCTATGTTAATCACCCCTTCTTTCATAGACTTAACTCCATGTTGGCCTCAAGCATTCCGTAATCCTACTACAACCTTAAACATTTCCCTACGATTTCAATGGATAGGATGCTGACGCACTTAATCCTTTTATGTGGTTGTTTCATAAACTTGCCTATGCGTAATCCCTGCTCATCGTTCTTGAGGATGGGTGTTTGATATTAGACAAACTGTATCGATCCGCGGCTTAGAAACCTGTTCCTCTACTGAAGTTGCCTCAGACTATCCTGTTAGGTTGCCTTCAAGGAGCTTATGCTTTGATCTCCGCCCCGCAGTTTCGGCAGAACCTGCTGTCTAAAGCGTTGGCTACGCCGCATTTACTGCAGTAGATTACCGTGCCCGGTTGAGGTTGTTGGGGTGGCTGAGGAGGCTGCGTCTTTGAAACTGTGACTTGGTAGGGGAGTTCAACGGCCTGCTTTCCGTAGAAGGCTTTGACATGGGGCTGCCACAGGTAGAAGGCGATTAAGGCGTTTATGATGAGGCCGACGATGTCGAAGCTGAAGAGGTTGATGACGATGTTGACAGCCATAAACACGAGGGCTACGGTCCAAGCCCATCCTTGACCCGTCCACAGCCCCCAGGCTATGAAGCAACCTGCGGCTCCCAAGATGAGGATGAATATGCCGAAGATGACCGTAAAGGCTGCTGCTACGATGCCGGGTAAAGGTCTCTGTATGACCTCTGGTAGGGTGATGCCGAGGATTGGTCCTAGGACGACGAGGACTAGACCCGAGAAGACGAGGAGCGCGGACACTACGGCTTCTAAGATAACTATGATCGTGATTCCTATCGGTCTAACTTTTGTTTTCTCCATGACTGATAAACGCGGCTTCCCCTTGATATAAACATAGCGTATGAGGCCGAATAGGGCCTTCTCATGAATGACATAGGCTCGGTAGGGTATTGATTTAACTAGGCAACTGTCTCCTCTCGCTGGAATATCGACGTTTGAAACCATAAACTACTTAATATCCAGGTGCTCGATCTTAGCTCTAGGGATGTATAGGAGGCATGAAAAGCTTTGAGTTTGTTTGATAAGGTATTCTACGCAGACCTAACCTGGGAAGAGGTAAGGCAGGCGGTAGCTGAGAAGATGGTTGTCCTGCTCCCTGTAGGTAGCACGGAGCAGCATGGACCGCATCTACCCATTAAGGTTGACTGGCTCTGTGCAGCTGAGGTCTGCCGTATGGCGGCTGAACGCGTCCGTGGAAACGCTTTGGTAATGCCCACCGTCTACTACGGTTTCCAGGAACATACCCTTGACTTCCCCGGCACGATCTCCGTAAGGGACGAACACTTCGTAAACTACGTCTACGACGTATGTAGAAGCCTAGCCCACCATGGATTTGAGAAGCTGATCCTCGTGAACGGTCATGGTAGTAATGTAGTGTTCCTCGACGCTGTGATGCGGCGCGTGAACAACTACCACCCTAAAACGCTATGTGCCCTCCTTAGTTGGTGGGACATGGTCTTCCGAGTGGGCGCAAGGAAAGATGAGATGGTTGGGCTACGCGAATCCGAGTTCCCCGGTGGCATGAGTCACGCATGCGAGTTGGAAACATCGGCACTCCTCCATCTAGAGCCAGGGCTTGTGAAGATGGAGAAGGCTGTTAAGGAAATAACTCCTAGAACCTCGGAGTACACGTATTCAGATATCATGGTCGGGGCTTGGACTTCCCCGGTCGTCACCGTTGGCTTCACGAGCAGAGGTTCCAAGACAGGGGTCTTCGGTGACCCAACCGTTGCCTCGGCTGAGAAGGGTAGGAAGTGGCTGGAAGTAGCTTCGGAGAACTTGGCGCGTTTTATACTGGAGTGGAGGGAAAGAGCGATTCTTCCAAGGGTTGACCACCACTGACCTACGATATACCCCACTCCACTTTCAATTATTTCAGTTAAAAATCTTTTTAAGATCATTAGTAATTGAGTCATCTTTGTTAAAGAGGAACGAATGGTCAGGAGGGTTGATGGTTGGTATTTAACCCAAGGGAGTTCATCTCAGAGAAGGTCTCCTGGTTAAGGGCGGAGATAAAGTCTATGAAAGCTGCCGCAGCGGCTTCAGGTGGGGTTGACAGCACGGTCACGGCGATGCTTGGGCATAAAGCCGTGGGAGAGAAGTTAACCGTTCTCTTCCTCGACGATGGATTAATGCGGGATGGAGAGCCTGACAGCGTAGTTACAAGGTATAAACAGTTGGGTTTAAACGCTAAGCTTTGCGACGTGAAGCATGATTTCTTTGAAGCTCTTAAGGGAGTTGTTGACCCTGAGGCGAAGCGGAAGGCCTTCAGGAGCACCTTCTACACCGTTCTCGGGAGACTCGCGGCGGAACTCGGAGCAACCTACCTTCTACAAGGAACCATAGCCGCTGACGTTGTAGAAACCCAAGGCGGTGTGAAAACCCAACATAACGTTCTCGAACAGATTGGGATAAACCCTCTACAAAAGTACGGCTTCAAGGTTTTGGAACCTATTAAAGAGCTGTACAAACCGGATGTCCGAAGGGTCGCCGCGGAGCTTGGCCTTCCAGAGGATATGCACCAGAGGAGACCTTTTCCAGGGCCAGGCTTAGCCTTGCGGGTTCTAGGCGAGGTTACCCCCGAAAGGGTTGAAACCGTTAGGAAGGCGACGAAGGTGGTTGAAGAGGAGACAGCTTCGATGTCGTGCTTCCAATCCTTCGCGGTTTTACTGAACGACAAGGCGACGGGTGTACGTGAGGGGAAAAGGGTTTTCGGGGAAATCTTAACAATCCGCATCGTGGATTCCCAGGATGCCATGACCGCCACCGTTCCAAGGGTTCCATGGGAGAAACTTGAGCGTATGAGGGTGAGGTTAACGGATGAACTTCCACAAGTTGTGAAAGTTCTGTTCGACCTCTCACCGAAACCCCCTAGCACCATCGAATACATTTAAAACAGCTTTTATGTAACCGCCTAAGATAGATTCATTCATATGAACCAGAAAGCGGAGTTAAGCGAGTTTAAGTTCACTCAAAGCATCGTCTTGAGAATAGACCTTAAAATGTCACGGGGAAAGCTCTGCGCCCAAGCCAGTCACGCCGCGGTTTCGGCTGTTGAAGAGGCTAGGAAGAGGCGTAGGGGATGGTGGCTGGCGTGGATGAGTGAGGGACAGAGGAAAGTTGTTCTAGAAGTAGGTTCCCTAGAAGAGCTTCTACTCGTTAAAGAAGCGGCTGATAAGGTAGGACTCCCAGCAGCCCTCGTTGAAGACAGAGGATTAACTGAGTTGCCGCCTGGAACCATAACCTGCCTCGGCGTCGGTCCAGCACCTATGGAGCTTGTAAACAAGGTAACCGGAAAGCTTCCGCTCCTCTAGGCGCGTAAACGGGTTTCTTTTAGAAAGTTCCGGCGGGACTTATATGCATCCAGTTAAGCAACTGTTCTAAACCTACGTTGAAGAGGGTGTTTTCAGCTATATGAGCAACGTAGCGTAGGCGATAGCGTAACTTCCGCTGTGAGTTAAACTCAGAAGTATATTGTGAACCTTTCTTTCCTCAGCTATGTGCTTCAGTATTCCTTGAAGTGCAACCCTGGGGCTTCCATCTTCATCCACGAAGACCTCGACCTCTGTCCACTTCACGCCATGAGTCCAGCCTACTTTAAAAGCCTTCAGCACAGCCTCTTTAGCAGCGAACTTTGCGGCTAAGCGGGGAGCTGGATCCCTGCATCGGTGGCAATATTCAATTTCCTGCTGTGTGAAGAGCTTCCTTAGGAAGCGTTCATCCCTTCTTCTGACAGCAGCCCGCATCTTTCCAATCTCAACTATGTCTATGCCTATCCCGGCTATCAAGAATTAACAGTAGCCTCCCATACCTAAAAGATTGAACACCAAATAGTGTACTCTTACACGCTTAATGTTTGGTTCTTCTCCGCTTCACCTTGTTGATGATGTAATCAATAGCTTGACCGACTGTGACGTTTTTCTCCGCTTCCTCATCGGGTATCTCTATGTCGAATTCTTCCTCAAGGGCTGCGATTAACTCGACGATGTCCAGGGATTCCGCCATTATGTCCTCTGCAAAAGCGTCGTCGCGCTTTATGTCCTTCACCTTAAGCCCAAACTGGTCGGCTATGATTTGCTTCACTTTTTTCTCAATGGGAGCTTCCAAACCCTCTTTTGCTTTAACCCTTTTCTTCACTCGTTTCTCCCCCTACTGATCAACTTCTCCCTTTCCTCTCTAGTCATGTCGTAGAGATGTTGAAAAAGCTTAACATCCTCAGATCGAAGGGTTACACGTCTACGCTTCATAACCCTCTCCGCTGTCTGAAGCGCCCTCTCAACGCTTGGACCCCGCCAAAACCTTCTCCGGAAGTACCAGCAGAATGATGGTATGTACTTTGGCGAGGGCTCACCGCTGCTGAGGATGTTGCTCATAGTCCCAATGACCGTGCCCGTGTTGATCAATGAGCCTATGCCCGTCTTCGTGTGGTCTCCGATGAAGCAGCCTACCTTTGTCTCCCCCGTGTTCATCAGTTTTCCATTTATGTAAACCTCTACGGCGCCGTAGTCGTTCTTAAGGTCGCTGTTTGTGGTTAAGGCGCCTAGGTTTACCCATTCACCTACATAACTGTGTCCTATGAAACCGGCGTGATACTTATTCGTGTAACCGTGGATGATGCTTTCCTCAACTTCCCCGCCGACGCGGCAATTGGGTCCAACAGCGGAGCCGCTGTGCATATTAGCCCTAACCACCCAGCTGTTTCTTCCGATGCAGCTTGGTCCTTCTACGCGGCTGAATGGGAAGACCTTGGCGCCTTCGTCGATGATGATGGGTCCGCTGGTTGTATCCAGGACGACGAAGGGATGGACTTCAGCGTCTTTTGCCACGTAAACCTCTTCCCCCCCTCCATAAACAGCTGCTTGCTCATGGAATCTCCCAAGGATCCCCTTCTTCTCTATTGCTTTGAAGTCGTCTTTAACAGCTTCGGGGTTGTTGTTCACGAGGTCCCATGGGTATGTAACCATAGTCGCCTTTAATTCCCTAGCGCTTACTTCCTCCTTGATTTTTCCGAGGAATCCTGTGAAGCCCCTCGTTAAATACCTCTTAACCGTCTCCTTTCGTACCCGTGCATATACTAGGGCTTCACCATAGATTCCAACCTCATCCTCGTCTTCAAACGTCAGCTCTCCGCTGTGGAGGAGTAAGCGTCCGTTTACGATGAGGAAGTCATCGGTCTTCAGTACGTTTATGTCGTTGACTGCCTCAGCGTTGACTCTATGTCTGAATACCGGGGTTAAGTACTCGCGGAGGAAGTAACTAGCCTGTGCTTTTCCAAAGTTTCTCAGAATCTTCTCAAGGAGTGTTGTATGCCCGCATTTTAACTCAAACGTTGCTCGCGTAAGTGTAAGCGGGAAAAGGTTCTTGTATCCTTCATCCTCGAAGACGCAGAGCTTCATCAGGTTCGCCTTTTATATTTATTCCAAGACTTTTCATGGCATTTAACCCTTTTTACCACTTCAAGACTTTCATGGGCGATCAGCAGCTCCTCATCCGTCGGGATAACGAGGACCTTAACCTTTGAAACATCCGAGTTTATCACCCGGCACCCTTTTCCAGTTTCATTGTTTTTCCCTTCATCCAAGTGGATGCCTAGAAAATCCATGCTGCTACAGATCTTTGAGCGAAGACCGACAGCGTTTTCTCCTATGCCTCCTGTGAAGACAAGGATATCAAGGCCGCCTAAAGCCGCAGCGTAGGCTCCTATATACTTCTTCACCCTGTACGTGAAGAGTTCAATCGCAAGTTTAGCTCTGGTGTTACCTTCTGCAGCGGCTTTTAAAACCTCCCTCATATCGTTGCTTACTCCTGAAACCCCCAGTAACCCACTTTTTCTGTTTAGGACGGCGCCTATCTCTTCAAGGCTTAACCCCTCTTTCTCCGCGATGAAGAACGCTATTGAAGGATCAATGTCACCTGACCTTGTTCCCATAACGAGACCTTCTAATGGTGTTAACCCCATGCTTGTATCGATGGATTTCCCACCGGCAACCGCGGTCATGCTGCAGCCGTTTCCAAGATGGCACGTGATAATCCTCAGTTCCTTCAACTCCTTCCCCACGACCTCCGCGGCTTTTAGGGAAACATATCTGTGCGAGGTCCCGTGAAACCCGTACCTTCTGATCCTATATTTATCGTAGTACTCGTATGGTACCGCGTACATATACGCGTGTTTAGGCATCGTCTGGTGGAACGCGGTGTCGAAGACAGCCACGTGAGGAGCCTTAGGGATGAGGCTTTTCGCAGCTTCGATTCCTATAAGGTTTGGGTAGTTATGTAGAGGTGCCAAGGCTGCCCACTGCTTAATTACCTGAATTACCTTTTCAGTGACCATGGTTGACTGGAAGAAAGCGTCACCGCCGTGAACCACCCTATGACCTACCACTGAGATCTCTGAGATATCCTTTATCACCCCCTGTGAATGGTCGAGTAAATGTTCGATGATCAGTTGAAGTCCTCGACGATGGTTGGAAACCTTAACCTCCCTCGTAGCCGGCGTCTCCCCTTTTTCCTGGATGAAAACGGATTTTTCCTCCCCTATTCTCTCCACGATTCCCCGTGCAAGTTCCTCCCCTTTCTCTACGTTGAAGAGGGCGTACTTGATCGATGAACTCCCACAGTTGATGACGAAGATCTTCATTCCCCGTATCCCGTACCCTGAGCCAATACGGCGATGATGGCTATGACGCCGACGATGTCGTTGACGCTGGCGCCTCTTGATAGGTCGCTGAGGGGTTTAGCGAAGCCTTGGAGGATAGGTCCATAGGCTTCCGCCTTGGCAACGTATTGAACGAGTTTATAGGCGATGTTCCCAGCGTTAAGGTCTGGGAAGATGAGGATGTTCGCTTTTCCTGCCACACTGCTTTCCTTCACCTTCCTCCTAGCGATGTCTAGGTTTATAGCCGCATCTGCTTGAAGCTCACCGTCGATGAGAAGGTTAGGCATCCTTTCCCGCGCAATGTTCGTGGCCTCAACAACCTTCTTCGTTAAGGCATGGAATGCGCTGCCATGTGTTGAGAAGGAAAGCATAGCTATTCTGGGCTCCCAATCTAGGAGAAGCTGGGCGCTCTTGGCTGAGGAGATGGCGATGTCAGCTAGCTGGGATGGGTTTGGGTCAGGGTTGACAGCTGCGTCAGCGAATAAAAGCAGACCCTTCTCTCCTACGTCGAGGTTTTGGGTTTCGATGATGAAGAAGCTTGAAGGCGTCGACACGCCTTTATCAAGCCCAACGATCAGATGCCCAGCCCTTATAACGCTGGCTGTGAGGTTCGCAGCACCGGCGACCATGCCGTCGCAGTCTCCGGCGTGAACCATCATAGCTCCAAAGTACAGGCTTTTACCGAGGATTCTCTTCGCCAGCCTTTCCGTAACACCCCTTTTCCTCCTCGTCTCAAAGTACAACTTCGCATAGGAATCTATCTTAGGGCTCTTCAGAGGGTTAACAACCTCGACGTTCGCGAGGTCTAGGTTGAGGCTGGCAGCCCTCCCGCGGATAGCTTCCTCGTCCCCTAGGAGAACAGGGTAGGCGAAGCCCTCCTGCGCCGTCGCTTCAGCGGCTCGGAGAACCCGATCCTCCCCACCTTCTGGAAGGACGATTACCTTTGGCTTCTGCCTTGCCTTTTCCTTAAACCTTTCAACGATATCCATGCTTCTTAAGCTACCTCACTCGCATACTAGTGGTTTCTATGCCGTGTGCTTAAAGAGCTAAAACGGGGATAAACCTTTTTCTTAGCTCTGTGACGTAGATGGGTGAAAAAGAGGTGTTCGTTAATGAGGCTGCTCGTCGTGGAGGATTATGATGAGCTAAGTGTGAGAGCCGCGGAGATGGTCGCTGAAGCCATAGCGTGGAAGCCGAACATTGTTCTAGGGTTGGCAACGGGAGGTACACCGGGAGGTTGTTACAGGGAACTTGTCCGCATGCATAGGGAACGAGGTTTGAGCTTCGCCAAGGTCGCCACTTTCAACCTCGACGAGTATCTTAGGCTTCCGCCAAGCCATGTACAGAGCTACCGTTATTACATGGATGAGAACCTCTTCAACCTCGTTGATGTGAAGAGGGAGAACATCCATTTCCTAGATGGACTCACCATGGACCCTGAGAGGACATGTAGGGAGTATGAGAATGCGATTAAAGCTTCGGGAGGAATCGATTTCCAACTCCTCGGTATAGGTTCAAACGGTCACATAGCTTTCAACGAACCCAGTTCCTCCTTTCAATCGAGGACGCGGGTTATCAGCCTTTCTGAGCAAACGAGGAATGATAACGCCCGCTTCTTCCACTCCTTAGATGAGGTGCCGAGGCAGGCTCTTACCATGGGTATCGCCACGATCCTTGAAGCACGGGTAATCCTTCTCTTAGCCAGCGGCGTAGGTAAAGCTGAGGCTGTGGCGAAGTCGGTTGAAGGTTCGGTAACGGAGATGGTGCCCGCCTCTATTCTAAGAACCCATATAAACTGTACCATGCTGGTCGATAGGGATGCAGCCGTGAAGTTGACAATGCAGTCGTTATCATCTCAAGGATAATAAGATGATTTTCATGATAGACGCATCGTTCATAAGCCTTAAATGCGTGGCAGTCTTAGCATCTGTGATAACGATGCGTAACATACGTTATCAATACGTAAACGTTAAATAATAGCACGTTATCTGAGCGGTGAAGGAGGGGCGGTCGGTGAAAAACCAAGGGTTAAAGCACGGTGAAACCCCACTCCTCGAACTTATAGACGTGAGGAAGGCCTATAAGATCGATGAGGTCCCTGTAACCGCGCTCCGAGGTTTAAGCCTAAAAGTGGCAAGAGGCGACTTCGTCACAATCATCGGCCCCTCCGGAAGCGGAAAGACGACGCTGCTGAACGTTATCGGGCTCCTTGATAGGCCGGATGAAGGGAGGGTATTCATGGATGGCGTTAATGTTTCGAGGTTAGATCAGGCGAAACTCGGGGAAATCCGCCTTAGGAAGATCGGCTTCATCTTCCAGACTTTCCAGTTGATTCCATGGCTTTCAGCCGTGGATAACGTTGAGGTTCCGCTCATAATCGCCGGTGAGGATGGGCTTAGGAGGCGTAGAAGGGCTGTTGAACTCCTGAACCTCGTGGGGTTAAGTGGGCGGTTGAAGCATAGGCCTTCTCAGCTCAGCGGCGGGGAGCAGCAGCGTGTAGCCATTGCGAGGGCGTTGGCGAATAGACCTGAGATGGTCCTAGCCGATGAGCCTACGGGAAACCTAGACTCGAAGACGGGTTGGGAGATAGTTCAGTTGTTGAAGAGGTTGAACAGTGAGGGTAAAACCACTTTGATCGTGGTTACGCACAACCCTGACCTAACCCAAATAGCTAAGCGTACTCTACATATTAAGGACGGCATGATCGTTAAGGAAGAACTGCATTAGGTGTGGTGGTGAAGTTTGGTTCGTACAATGCGTGTGTCCGTGGGGAAGGTTTTACATGGTGGAGGTCAAAGGATCTTTCTACTAACCCTCCTCCTTCTATGCCTTAACACAGCATCACCACTAATCCCAGCCCATGCTCAGCCAAGTTACTCCCTTGATTCAGCGACAACGGTTTCCCCTGGGTCCTATACCTATACCCTAGACCCCGCTGTAACAACATCGCATTATTTTAGAACTTATGTTCTTCGTGAGGCTACGCTGACAACTATGCTTACCTTCAATTCAACCGCGGACTTCGACCTCTACGTATACGACCCTTACAAGGTCCAAGTTGCTTCAGCTGAGAGCCTAGGTGCAGGCTTAACGGAGCGCCTTCAGCACGCCGCGGCGGTTGACGGTTACTACTGTATCGAGGTAAGGTATCGCTCAGGGACAGCCACCGCTTATACCTTAACCCTTGAAGCTGCAAACTTCAAAGTACTTACGGCGAACTGGGTTACCTCAAGCGGCTCCGTTGATGCAGGTCCAGGAGACAAGGGGGCTAACCTCGCTGTCACCGTTCGAAGTGAAAACAACTACACGGTTACGGGTTTCAGCGGCGTCCTAAACCTGAAGAGCCCGTTCACGAATGTCACCGGAGGCTTAACAGCCTCATCCTATTCCAGTTCACCCATTACCTCGGGGCAAACCATGGCTTTCACCTTTACTTTAAACGTGGCACCGGATGCGCTCGTAGGGGTTTACACCCTCACTTTATCGTTGAGCTATTACTCAGTCTCCGGTTCAGCGTTGATTTCAAGGCTTCCCGTGAACTTAACCGTACCAACACTTCTACCTGGGAAGAGCCTCCTCCAAGTCACTCCTTCCACTCAGTTCATAACAGCCGGCGCCGTAACAAACGTAAACCTCACAGTACGTAACAGCGGGACAGCCGCAGCGAGTGCCGTTGAATTAACCTTAACGGTTCCGCCGCCCTTAGCCTTGGAAACTAAGGATAATAAATGGTACATCCAGGCGGTGAATCCAGGTGAAAGCATCGTAGTCGCGTGTAGCCTATACGCACCCATCTCCAGTGTAGGGAATACGTACCAGCTCACCCTTTCATTCGCGTACACGACTACAGTGGGGTCTTTTAGGACTGAATCCAGGATCTTAAGTATTACCGTTTCTCCCTCTTCGGATATCCCCTTTAGCCTCTTCGTGTCGGGTCAGATCCTATCCTCTGGGATGGTTAACCCGGTTGCTTTGGTCATCCTTAACAACGGTGACTCAGCCGCTTCCTCGCTGGAGTTAACGCTTACGCTTCCGTCTCCTCTAACCCTCGTTGGAAAGGATAACAGATGGTTTACCTCTTCACTGATGCCTGGATCGAACGTTACGCTCACAGCGCAGGTTTATGCTCCACCGGCTTCGCAGGGTAATACCTACGCTGCTTCCTTAGGCATAAAGTACACGGTGTCACCAGGCGTTGAGAGAAGCGATGTGAGAGCAATTAGCTTAACCGTAGCTCCGCCTCGGCTTGACGATGTAGTTTTATCTTTAACCCTGAGCAGCAGTGACTTGAAGGCGACTACGGGTACAACCGTGTCTATAGAGGTCGATAATGAAGGAAGGGTTGCCGCTACATCGCTGACTATTACGTTAACCCTGCCTTCAGCGCTCACCATCGTCGAAGGGGATAACCAGTGGTTTATCGAGGAGGTTACGCCCGGGGGGAAAGCCCGGTTTTCAACCAAGATCTACGCGGCTTCAACGAGTATAGGCGTGGGTTACCAGGCTACGTTATCCTTAAAGTATAAGGACGCGTTTGGACAGGACCGGGCTGAGACGCGGACCGTAGGTCTTACCGTCCGCGGCTTCGTAGACCTTTACGCTATGGGTGTAGGCACCGCGCCGAGTCCAGCGGTCAGCGGTAAGCCTTTAACGGTTTCAGGTTCTCTCATTAACGAGGGCATCATCATCGCTAAATCCGTTAACGTGACGGTGAAGCCGAGCAGAATCTTCAGAACAACGTTTGCCTCCAGTAGCTTCGTAGGTGAAATCCCAGTGGGGCTGCAGGCTCCTTTCAGCGTTACCGTGGAGGTCGACGCGATGACGCAGAATGGGACATATGAGCTGGAATACGTTGTTTACTACCGCGACGACCGTAACAACCTTGGAAACGTGAGTTTCACGATACCGGTTACTGTTTCCACAGCGGCGCCAACGGTTCCAGAGGATAGAAGGCAAGCGGTCATACCCGGGTTGTACGTTATATTCATCGCGGCCGTCGGAGTCGCATGCTTTGTAGCCGGCTATTTAATCGCTTCTTACCTGCAGCGGCGGAGGTTGAGGGTTAGGGAAGAGGCGGGGCTTCAACCCGGGGTTTAACCCTTATGAAGGCTCTTGACGTTTTGAAGATGGCTTTCAGCGCCTTGAAGTCGCGTAAGCTGAGGGCGGGTTTAACCATACTCGGCGTCGTCATCGGTACATCCATCATCGTTGTTTTAATCGCGCAAACTGAGGGACTCCGCGAGGCCGTTGTGGGCAGCATTGCGAAGACGGGTGTTAACTCAGTCTTAATCACAGCGCAGGCGCGTGGTGTGCGTCTATCCCAGACGGATGTGGTTAAGCTGCAGGGTTTTTCCGGGGTCAGGAACGTTGTACCCTTCATAAGGGGTGGGGCTGTCCTGTATGCTGGAGGTTCATCCGTAAGCGTGGTTGTCCTCGGCATCGACAACGATTATCTCCCACTTATCTTCGTTGACATCGAGGTGATGGATGGTCAACTCCTTTCGAAGTACGATTATGTAGGGCTTGTTCTAGGTTACGGTGTAGCTTTTCCCCCTGAGGCTAGCACAGCATTTGCCTATGTTGGACAGAACATTGTGCTGCAGACAAGTGTATCAGTGAGGGGAAGTTTAACGACGATCAACAGGAACTTCAAGGTAAACGCGGTACTTTCCTCCTATGGCCTTGCCCTCTTCACATCAGTAGATGACACCGTCTTCATCTCCCTAGCCGCCGCTAACACCCTCTTTGGAAGAGGCTATTTCTACGACGGCATCATCGTGGTCACGGAGAACATCGAAGTTGTGCAAAGCGTTGTAGACTCCATCCAGCAAGTTTACGGCAACAACGTCCGCGTCGTGTCTCCCCTCACAATCTTGGAGCAGCTTGAAAGCATTCTCGGGTCGGTTGAGTTCTTCCTCGGAAGCATCGCCGCGATATCGTTGGTCGTGGCAGGGGTTGGAATCGCTAATGTGATGTACATCTCTGTTTTGGAGAGGACGCGTGTCATAGGGCTTCTTAAAGCTTTAGGTGCTAAAAGCGGGACGGTTATGGCGCTCTTCCTCGCGGAAGCCAGCCTCATCGGCGTCATCGGTGGAATCCTAGGGACCGTAGTTGGCGTAGTCCTCTCCTACACTATGGGCTCATTATGGGGTAACCTCATGGGTGGGATGCGCACGAGGAGTGGAGGTATAGCGATGGGGCCGCCAGCCAATTTCTCATTTGAGATGAACCCTGTTTTCACACCTGAGCTTATCTTAGCCTCAATAGGCTTCGCCGTCGCCGTCAGCGTCCTCGCTGGGCTGTATCCGGCTATGAAGGCTTCGAAGCTTGAGGCAGCCACAGCGCTGAGGCACGAGTAACTAGCAGGGAAAAGTATGGTGATGGAATAGCAGGGTTCAATGCTTTTTAATATTTAGAGGTTGAAGAGGCGCTTAGCGTTTTCGTAGAAGATAAGTTCCTTAGCCTCCCTCGGTATATCCGCGTCCTCGATCACGCCTATGATGTATACAGGGTTTATGAGGGTCATATCGCTTCCGAAGAGGATTCTCTCAGCGCCGACCGCGTCTACGGCTTCCCTTATCCTATCCCTGTCTTGCACGCTTCCGCAGACTTCGAGGTAGGTGTTTGGAAGGTTCTTCGCCGCTTTAATAGCTGCCCTCCACCCTCTTCCCTCTAACCCATCTCCGCCCATGTGCGCCATTATGATTTGAAGGCTTGGGAACGCTTTGGCTACCTGCGTCACCGCGTTCACCCCGCTTTCACCCCATGTGTGGACGAGGAGGGGTTTACCGTAGGGGTAGAACTCCTTGATCAACTCTTGGCTCTCACTCGAATCTAGGGCTTGACCGGAGTAGTTCGGATGTAGCTTCACGCCGAGGAACCTTTCAGAGGCTAGGTAGGTCTGGATCTCTTGTTTGGAGGCTTCGATGTAGTTGGGGTTTAAGGTTACGTAACCGTAGAACTGGGGATAGGCTTCGAGTAACCGGCTGAGCTCCCTGTTCCCCTCAGCCATGTCGTAGACAACGGCGTTGGTTGAGGAGAATATGACCTTCTCGATACCGAATCGCCTGCATATGTGGAGGATGGCTTGTGGGCTGTCAGCCTCTATCGGGAAGAACCATTTCCCGTAATGCGCGTGGACATCTATGATCTTCCACATTAACCTCTCTCCTCCAAGAGCTTGAGAAGGTTTCCTCCTAGGATCATGGCTTTAGCCTCCTCTGAAACCTCGGCGTTTACGATTGGGAGGAGGGCTACGGAGAAGTAGCTAAGGGGCATGTTCGAGCCGAAGATAAGCCTTTCCGCACCGACTTCCCGGGTTAAAACCTCTATGGCATCCGGGGAATCGAGAAGATGGGTTTCAACGTAGACGTGCGCTGCCTCCCTCATCGCAGCGATGGCTTCGCTTATTGTCCAGTAGCCTACGGAGGTGAAGACTACGGGGAAGCCGTGGTTCTCGGTGAGCTTCGCGGCCTTGGTTATGAAACCGGCGGTGTAGGCTGGGAAGAGGAGGGGTTTACAAGCTTCCCGTGCTTCCTCTAGGAATTTAAGGAAGGGTGCGTAGTCGAGGGGCCAACCCTGAAGGTCTGGGAAGAGCCTGAACGCCTTAAACCCGGTTTCCACTAAACTCCTCAACTCGTTTTTCCCACCGTAGTACTTCCTCGGGTCCACCGTGGCTACGGGTAGAAGCATGGCTTCCCCGGCGCAGGTTTGAAGAGTCTCGGCGTTTCCTAGAACGTGGTCGTAGTAGATTCCCTTCATGGAAAGGGTTAGAGCCTTCTTAACCCCGTGGCGTTTCAACTCCTGAACCAACGCTTCCTTAGAGGAGTCAACTTTCCGCTTGGAGTAGAAGCCGAAGAGGGTGTTTGCGTCAACCACTTCATAACCCATTTATCTCAGTGTCCCCTCTGCATCCTGAATGGAAGGTTCAATGAAGCACTTGTTGAAAGCCTAGCTTCTTAAACGTAACGTTTCTATCCTTTAAGGTTGGATAGGTGCTTCTTAGCTTCGATGTGATAGACGTTCCATTTCAGCGCTTCTTCAAACTCGGTTCTAGCCTCTACCTGTTTACCCTTTCCTAGATAGGCGAGGCCTATTAGGTAATGGGCGTTAGCTGTTTGCACAGGCTTTAAACGTCGTTCCCCGAATTTCGCGAAGAAATCCATGCCTGAACTGGCTTCCAGTCTCTCCGTGGCGTATTTCGCCAGTCCGTCGATCATCTGTTCGGCTTCCTGTTCTCTGCCTAGTTTTTGAAGGGCTTGGGCTTGGTAGTACGTCATCTCCGACGTTGGGGGTTTAGCGGCTACCGTTCTCTCATAGTATTCCTTGGCTTTCGCATCGTTGCCCAGGGCTTCATAGACGGTTCCTATGGAGAAGTAGATGCGCGCCGCCCATCCGCCTCCCTCCCATTCACCCCCTACCTCCAGGTTCTCAGGATACTCTAACGCCGCCTCGTAGTCCTCGAGGGCTCCGTGATAATCCGCGTTCTGTAACTTTTCCTGGCCTCTGAGGAGATGTGCGTGCACGTAGATGTCGTGGATTCCTGTGGCGCCTTCCCAAGCGTGGAAGTGGTGGCCGCTTAAAAGGGCGACGGCATCATCGTATCGTCCCATTTGAACGAAGAGCGTGATTTCACGGGAAAGCGCGTCGTCACGGGTCTTCACGACCTCATGGTTATTCTCAAGAAGCTCCAGTCTTTTCTGCGGCGGTTGCCCTGCGGCTTCATAGAGTTGGTCCAGCTCTAGGTAGAACCTGGGGTCCTTGGGGTTGCAGGCAACGGCTTTTTCAAGGCTCGCTATGGCTTTGGATAGGTCATTCTCAACACGGGCGTAGGCGAAGCCTAGGTTCCGATGTGTAACGGCAAAGGTTTCATCTAGGCTCGCAGCCTTTTCCCATGTTTTCACCGCGTTTTCAGGTTGAATGTCGTAGAGGAGGTTTCCTAAGTAGTATGGGGCACGGGCGTCTCGGGGGTTATTCTTCATCGCTGACTGCAGCACGTCGATGGACTCTAGCTGGAAGGGGAAACAATAGTCGCTGGGCGCTTCACTTCCAAGCCTGTAGTGTCGAAGCGCCTGAGCCATGTCCCCTCTTTTCTCGTAGAAGTAGCCGAGGTAATAATAGATGAGTGGGTTAACATCCTTGGTTTTTCGATCAGGGTCAGTAAGCCGGGAGAGGACTTCGACGGCTTCTTCGTAGAAGCCGCAGTTGCCGTAGTCAACCGCGACTTCCAGGTAGGAATGAGGGGCGTCACGCATTATTTCTTTTAACGTCTTCAACTCCTCCGCACCCTCGTCGAGTCGCCCTGTAAGGGATCTAGCTAGGCACAGTTCGTTGCGTGCGGTGAAGTCTAAAGGGTCGAGGGCGAGGATTTGTTGGATTAAATCCTCAGCTTCCTCGAGGCGTCCAAGGTGTCTAAGTACCATGGTTTTCAAGGTGAGGGCTTTAGTGTTCAAGGCGTTCGTTGAAAGTGAACGGTTGATAAACTCGTGGGCTTTCAGAAAATCACCTTTCACGCATTCAATGATGGCCAGTGAATGGTATGACGCCGCATGCCAAGCATGGTTCCAAGCGGCTTTGAAGAAGGCGTCGTAGGCATCCTCGTATCTACCCTGCGATGTCAGGGATACTCCGAGGTAGTAGTAGGCTTCCCCGTCTTTAGGCGTTACGAAGTTGGCGGTGACCCTTTCAAGGGCACGGTTTAACCTTTCCTCCGCCTGTTCATAAAGCCCACGTTTCAGGTAAAGGATTCCAAGGGCGACGTTAACCCTGTAGTCCAAGGGGTCTCTTTTCAAGGCTTCCTCATAGTATGGGTAGGGGTCAAAGGCTGGGTTGTGGAACTGCTCCAGCCTCAACCCTGTAAGGTACAGCTCCTCGTTTGTCTTAACCTCTTTCGGAGGAGGCGGAGGCTTCACAGGTTCAGGCATGGGAGCCCCAGCCTTGCTCACGGGCTTATACGCTATCAGTTCCTTATCCGCCGCGGAGTGCAGTGAGACCTGAAGCTGCTCGGGTTTCACGTCAGCGGGGAGGGCGACCTCCTTTGTATAAGGCTTCTCCGGACCTATGTCTATGTCCTCCTCGAATATCACGGTTTCCAAGGTCTTCAGCGACAGTTTTGCACCTTTACGCTGCGAGGTTGTGTTGAGGGCTATCTTAGCCGTGTTGTGGGAGGTGATTTCTAGGTTAACCGCGGCGTCGAGGTTGGCGTTTTTCACACCCTCTATCTGGCGGAGGGGGTACCAGTACTGTTTTAAGGTTCTGACCTCGTAGGGCTGTATCCAGCTGTAGTCCGGCTGGTTGTCGGAGTAAGCTCCGGTCATAAGCTCAAGGTACGGTCCATCAGTTTCAGTTAGGATTCGATCCCACATGCGGCCGTGAGCCCCGTTTCCCCATTCGAAGAACTTCTTCCCTAGAACTATATGGTGGTCGGCTACGTGGCAGGTTCCCGCCTTTTTTCCATGGTCGTATCCCGCGTAGAAGTCGTCCTCGTAGTTCCAGGCGAAGAAGGAGGTGGGTCTCGGATGGTTCTTCCACCAGCTTACATCCACGCCCTTCGTGTAGTCTGTTCCCGCGAAGACCTCGTAGGAGATGGGCCAGCGGGAGAACTGGTTCTTCCCATGGTAGGTGGCGTACTCGGTTCTAGGGGGGAAGATTATCTGGTAGTCTGGGCCCGAGTGAACGGAGAGGTTTGCCCAGTACAGCATTGAATGCGCGAAGGGTGTGCGGTTGAAGATGGTAACCGTGGCTTCGACGTAGGATTTATCCGGGTATAGGGTTAAGCCGATAAGCCACTTCATGCGATGCCTGAGCTCGGTCTCGCCGACCCAGATAGTCTTGCTGCCGTCTGGGTTCTCTTTTATGGTATGGTCCACGGGCATGAAGGTTGTGGCTCTGTGATGATGTGGTACATTCCATTCTACGCCTCCTGAAATCCATGTGCCCAGCATCCCTATCAACGCGGGTTTAATGACGTGCTGGTGATAGACGAAGTCGTAGCCATTCGTTTTATCCTCAGCGCTTAGAATCCGTCCGCCTACCTCGGGGAGAACACAGAGCCTCACGTACCTATTTTCAAGGAAAACGGCTTTATACGACTTATCCTCACGGATATCCGTGAGTTTATCCATTAAGGGGTAAGGGTAATTTGGTCCTTTAGCTCCTTGGTATGCCCTACCATCGTAGAATATCGGGTTCCTATCTGGGTCGCCTACACGGTAGGTAGGTATAGTTATGGACTCTTCCCATACCTTAACATAGCTGGGGCTTTCATCCTTTGACATTTGGCTCACCTAGGGTCTTTTCCTTAAACGAAACACGCGTGTTTCTCAGCGCCTCAAGGCTGATCGCGCATGTCCCTACAAGATTTATGCTCGCTCCCTTATCCTTATAATAGTTATTAATCCCCTTACGCTCTCT
>CAYNFI010000032.1:12955-20825 GCA_964396445.1 uncultured Candidatus Bathyarchaeia archaeon | reverse complement strand
CAACGGGGGCAGCCTACGGCTCACCAAAGTCTGCGTTTCCAACCGTTGAAACCTTTGAAGCCTACGATAGAATAGCCTCCCACGTACGTAGCATTGCCCGTATTCCTTCAGAGAAATTTTCAGTAAGTTATTAGCGCAAGTTAATATGAACAATTTATTAGGTTGACTTCAATGGCACAGCCTAAACCACTTCCATCTAAACGGAATAAAACAGTTGGCGACTTTATGATGCGTATTGGCTTATTTATGGTGCTAATTGGTTGTTAATAATTGGCTAGTTAAAATCGGAGAAAAACGTCGTGGAGAATGTTATTTGATGCTTGTTGTTCTTTTTTATTAGTCCTTTAATTTAAGAATGGAGGGTATAGGAATATCTATAGACCCACCAAGACCGATGACGATTGAGGTAATCCCAACGCCAAGACCGATGCCGATTAAGGCTATCGCAACGCTGAATCTAACCTCGTCCATGTACATAGGCTCGCTGAACATTAGTATGAATCCGAGTATGATGAGGGAAAGTGAAATCAATCCAAACAATATTGCCTGTTCTTTTTTCTTTCTCTCTTTAATGTAAGAATGGATGAGAGAGGGTACATATACAGACCCATAAAAACCGAGCGCGATTAAGAGTACACCGCCGTTGAACGTGAACAGCCACAGGGGTTCATCCTTGATGAATGCCTTCGAGCTGAAACATAGCATGAATCCGAGAATAATGAGGGAAAGTGAAATCAATCCAAACAATATTGCCAACAATATAGCCTGATATAGTTTCATTCAATTTACACCTCCTTTTGCACGTATATCTGTTTGGTGACTTTGACAAGGAATCATAAGGACGCCTGCTATCATTTCGGCTCATCTTCAGATGCCTTACTCAGACTTACATACATCCTATTTCTAATAGAAGGTATTCTCGCTCATTATATTAATGTTATCTGTTACCGTTTTGTTACGGAACATCATGACATCTGGTTTGATTAAAAGCAGAAATTTGTATATTCATTTGAAGGCTGCGCTATGGATATCGGGATTTATGTCATCACTCTAGATCGTGGTAGGAAGAATCACACCTAAAGTCTTACGTGAATAGTTCTAGCTAGACACTATGGATGAGAGAAAAATGCGAAATACTGAGGACTAAAATTTAAAAAGATACATAATTAAGTAATAGGGGAAGAAGGTGCTTGACAAAAAGACCAATTCATCTTAAGATACCTTACATATAGTAATATTCCCCGCTGGTTTTCTGGGCTTTGTCAAGCCTTGAACCATCCTTGTTAACCCTTGGTCTACCTGTGGCTGGGTCTCTTCTAAACGTGACTCCAACGTCGCTTAGGAAAATGTTCATACCTTGTCTAAGGGGTTTAGGTGCTTCAGCATACCCTCTTTCACCTGGCTTACCATTAAATACCATGAGTTTATCAGCAGCGAAGTCTTGAACGACGATGTCATGTTCTATGATAAACGCGGCTTTACCGAGGTTCTCAACGATCCTCCTTACAACCCTAGTCATCGCGTATCTTTCTTCAACGTCCATGTAGGCACTGGGCTCGTCGAGGAGGTAGATATCAGCTTGCTTGGAGAGGCAGGCTGCGATGGCGACTCTCTGCAGCTCTCCGCCGCTTAGACTTGGAAGCTCACGTTCCATGAGCTTCTCAAGGCTGAAGGCTGTGAGGATCTCTGTTTTAAAGAAGCTCGTCTCAACCCTTTCAGCGGCAACGGCTTTTAACAGGGACTCAACGGTTCCCTCGTACCCCGTGGATATGTACTGTGGCTTATAGCTGACGCTCCGATTTTCCCCGGGCACCTCCTTTCCGTCGGGTTTTTCAAGACCCGCTAGAAGCCTTGCGAAAGTGGTTTTCCCGATACCGTTAGGTCCTAGTATGCCTATGACCTCCCCTGCGCAGACCTCCCCTGGATCCACGGTTAAGCGGAAACCTTCGAAACTCTTCTCCATGGCTTCCCAGCGGTATAGGATGTCAGTTGAGAACCATGTCGGGAGGGGGGGCTTCACGTGGAACCTAATCCCCTCAGCTCTAAACCTGAGGTTTTCATCAGGGATGTACCCGTTGAGGAAGACGTTTATACCTTCCCTTACCGCGTGGGGATGGGAGATCACCCCGTACACACCTGGGTTACCGTAGAAAACGCATACGTAGTCTGAGAGATAGTCTAGGATGGCGAGGTCGTGTTCGCTTACTACAACCATGTTTCCGCCTACGGCAAGCGCCCGGATAGTCTTCGCAACCTCAAGCCTCTGCCTGACATCCAAGTAGCTCGAGGGTTCATCGAAGAGGTAGAGGTTTGCCTCCCTCAGACAGGTCGCTGCGATGGCGACTCTCTGCAGCTCTCCGCCGCTTAAGAAACGGATTTCCCTATCCTTTACGGCTTGGAGGTCGAGCCGTTGCATGGTCTCCCTCAGCCTCCCAGTCTCATCGATTTTCTCAAGGACCTCGTAAACCCGTCCCTCAACAACCTTAGGGATCTTATCCACGTACTGAGGCTTATGAGAGACCCTGACTTCCCCGGTCCTTAGTTTTCCAAGGTAGTTCTGAAGCAGGGACCCACGGTAATGCTCTATGATGTCTTCCCAGCTTGGCGGGTTCTCAAGCCTACCTAGGTTGGGCTTAACCTCACCGGCCAGTATTCGGAGAGCGGTTGTCTTCCCGATACCGTTCTTCCCCACAAGCCCAATAACCTTATCTTGGAGGGGTATGGGTAAACGATAGAGTTTGAAGGCGTTTACACCGAACCTATGGCTGCAATCGGTTTCAAGCTCATCAGCTAGATTTACTATTGATATGGCTTTAAACGGGCATTTCCTAACACAGATACCGCAGCCTACGCATAACCGCTCAACGAGGACGGGTTTACCCCTTACCTCATCAAACTCTATAGCTTCAATCCCGCTCCTAACAGGGGGACAAAACCTCTTGCATACAAACCCACAGTCCTTAGGGCGGCATCTATCCTCATCTAGGACAGCCACCCTAACCATATACCTCATCCCTTTATCGGGAAAAGAAAATAGGAGTGGAGGTTAATCCTCAGCCGTAACCTCGCCCATTCACCATTCTTCCTCTTCTTCCTCCCAGCTCTCCTCTTCCTCTAAACCCTCTTCCTCCCCTTCCTCCCAGCCCTCTTCCTCCTCTTCCACCAAAGCCAACGCCTCCAGATGGTTTAGCAAGAATTTATAAACTCAAACCTAAGAAACACGGCATCTTTTATTTAAATCTTGGCCCCTTAGCTTAAGCTGAGGGGAGAGCCGCCTTTAACCTATTCGTGGAGCTTGGGTTATTGGTTGATCGGTTTCTATAAGCCTAAATCTGTATACCCAGCTCCTCACGTGTAAGCGCGATGCTCTGCCTTTTCTCTATCCGCTCGATCTGTCCATCCCTGATCCAGGCGATCCTATCTGATACATCGATCATTTTCAAGTCGTGGGTGGCGCATATAACGGTCGTAGTCCTCTCGGTTTTAAGCCTGTACAGGAGCTGGACTATGGTGAAGCCCGTGGTGAGGTCTAGGTTACCTGTAGGCTCGTCGGCGAGGACGATGGCTGGGTCGTTGGCTAAGGACCTGGCGATGGCAACCCTCTGCTGCTGTCCACCACTTAACTCTGGTGGACGGTGGTGAACCCTATCGCCTAAACCAACGGTTTTCAGGAGCTCCTCGGCCTTCCTCGTCCGCTCCTCCTTCGACAAGCCAGCGAATATCATGGGCAGCGCCACATTATCCAAAGCCGACAGCACGGGTATGAGGTTGAAGGTTTGGAAGATGTAACCAACCCTGTGGCATCTCAAGGCAGCCTTCTCCTTACCAGACATCTTAGCGATATCCACTCCCTCGATCAGAACTGAGCCTGAGGTCGGGTCGTCGAGTCCTCCGATCATGTTGAAAAGCGTGGTCTTACCGCTTCCGCTGGGACCCATTATAGAAATGTATTCACCTCTGTCAACTGACACGGAAACGCCCCTTAAGGCGTGAACAACCTCACCCTTAAGAATGTACTGCTTCGTCAAGTCCTTGGTTTCAACCACAACAGACAAGGCATACAGCTCCGATTCCCAATATACTTTAAAAAATTACGTGGGCTGTCTATTTAAGCGTTGTTAGGGTACTCACCGCAAGATTTAAACCTAACCCAGCTTTTCTTAAGCCGAAGAAAGGATGAATATGGATCACATATCCATGAAGCCTTCGGAGGGGATGCGAACCCTAGCTTGGAGACTTGAGAAAGGTTGATTGTATGTCCGCAGTTAGACATTTCATATCTGAATCCATAAGGAAGGCTGAGGTGGATGAATACCTCGGGGAGCGTTTTAAAGACGCTGGATACGGGGGTGTGGAAATCGCGAAGACGCCCCTAGGGGTTCGAATCACGGTTCAAGCTATGAAGCCAGGCTTGGTCATAGGGAGGGGAGGGGAAACCATAAGGGGTTTAGGTGTGGAGCTTCAGCAAAAGTTCAATCTAGCAAATCCGCAGATATCCGTATCGGAGGTCCAAGTTCCAGAGCTGAACCCTTACATCGTAGCATCCCAGATCGCCTCAGCCATACAGAGAGGCATCCACTTCCGAAGAGCTGGTTTCAGAGCCCTTGAAAGTATCATGAACGCTGGAGCCCTAGGAGCAGAGATCACTATGCGGGGAAAACTCACGACTGAAAGATCTAGGTACGAGAAGTTCCGCCTTGGCTACATCCCTAAGGTTGGAGACCCAGCCATTAAGAACCTGAAAGAAGCCGTATTAAACGTTCAACTCAAGCCTGGACTGTGGGGGATCAAGGTGAGGATTACACCCTCTACAGCCACTTTTCCAGATAGGATCACCGTAAAGGAAATTCCAACCCCCTCAAAAGCCGAAGCTGAGGTAAGCCCAGCCCCAGAGGCACAGGGTGTTGAAGCAGCGGGTGATGAACCCGTGGGATCCGAAGAAGTTAAGGAAGATGAGGAAGCTAGAGAAAAAGGGGGAGAGGAAACCTAGTTGCCTATTATGAGGATGAAGGAGATCCGTGACCTAACTCCCGAAGAGAAGGAGAAGAGGATAATGGATTTACGGGCTGAGTTGCTGAGACTTCAAGCCATGGTTAAGGCTGGAGGCACCGTTGACGACCCTGGGAGAATCAAGGAGATAAAGAAAACCCTTGCAAGGCTTTTCACGGTTCAGAAGGAGGAAAGCGGGAGGGGAAAGCCTAAGGGGGTGAAGGCTCTTTGAAGCCTGTAACGCCTTTGAACATCCTCAGACATGAGCTTATCGGGCTTAAGGTTAGGGTTTCAGGTTCCCGCTCCAGCCCTTATCGACGTATAGAGGGAAAAGTATCGGATGAGACGAGGAACATGCTTTACATTTCAACTGAGAATGGCGTGAAGAAGGTTCCGAAGTATGTGTCAACCTTTCACTTCACGGTAAGTGATGGAACAGTGGTTGAGGTAGAGGGCTGCACCCTCGTGGGTAGACCTGAAGACCGCGTTCAGAGGTGAAGTGCTTGCTCAGCGATAGGGTTAAGGGTGTTGAAAAAACCTGCGATGACGTAAACTGTCCCTTCCACGGCTCTCTATCCGTGAGGGGTAGGGTTTTTGAAGGTGTTGTGGCAAGCGCTAAGGCCAGGCATACGGTTATAGTGGAACGGGGTCACTTTACCTACGTGCCTAAGTACATGCGTTACATGAGGAGGCACAGCAGGATACCTGCGCATGCAACGCCATGCCTCAGCTTGAAAGAAGGTGATAGGGTGAGAATAGCCGAGTGTAGACCTATAAGCAAGACTGTTTCCTTTGTGGTCGTTGAGAAAGTAGGAGGCGGCTAACGTGGCTGCGCGGAGCGCTGCTGTAACAGCTAAGAAAGCACCCACGGGTGCACCTAAGTCTAGGGCGGTTTCAGCCAGGGGGGTTATGGAGTATAGACCCCGCATCCCAAGGGTTCTACCTGTAGGCTCACACATAAACTGCGCTGACAACACGGGTGCTAAGGAGCTTAAAGTCATCGGTGTTGTAGGCTACAAAGGTGGGTTGAGGACGGTTCCAAGCTCAGCCGTAGGCGACCTCATCGTAGTATCTGTACGCAAGGGAACACCAGAGTTGAAAAGTCAAGTAATGCACGCTGTCGTTATCAGGCAGAAGAAGCCCTATAAAAGACCTGATGGTACATGGATAAGCTTCGAAGACAATTCAGCCGTTCTACTGACTCCAGAGGGGGAACTTAAGGGAACTGAGATCAGGGGACCTGTAGCCCTAGAAGCTGCTGAGAGATGGCCTAGAGTAGCGGCTGCAACAAGTATGCTCGCATAGAGGAGAAGCCTACGTCGATGAAATCGAGTAAACCGGGGAAGCAGCGGAGAATGATGTACAACGCCTCTCCTCACGTAGTCCACGGCATCATGACGGCGCCGCTTTCCAAGGAGCTGAGGCGGACATACGGGATACGCGCGGTTCCCTTAAGGAAAGGCGACACTGTTCTAGTTAAGCGAGGAGACTACGTGGAAATCAGTGGGAAAGTCGCCAAGGTTGACTACAGAAATCGGAAGATTCAGATCGAGGGAGCAACACGGGAGAGGGTTGGTGGAAGAAGTATAAACGTTTCCATACACCCCTCGAAGGTTATGATAACAAAGCTTGAACTAGGGGACAAGTTGAGGGTGAAAGCCCTTGAAAGGAAGGGTAAAGCATTGGGCGAGGTCGCTGAAACCGGGGAAGAGAGCGGGGGAGGAATGTAGGTTTGGGGAGAACGAGTGGTTCAAAGAAGTTGAAGCGGCTCTCCGCGCCAGAGTTCTGGCCTATTGCTAGAAAACGCTTCAAGTTTATCACGAAACCAATACCGGGTCCCCATCAAGCCGATGAGTGCATACCCCTCCAGCTCCTCCTAAGGGACATCCTAGGCCTCGCTGCGACGGGTGAAGAAGCTGAGTATATTGTTGCTGAGGGAATGGTTGAGGTCGATGGTAGAGTTGTCAAACGTAAGCGTTTCCCCGTTGGTTTGATGGACGTTGTCGGCGTACCTAGGACTCAGCGTTTCTACAGGGTTCTACCTTTACCGGGGAAGGGTTTATACCCTCATCCGATAAAAGTTGACGAAGCCTCCTTTAAGCTATGTAAGGTTTTGGGTAAAACATCTTTGAAGAACGGGAACGTTCAGGTAAACCTCCACGATGGTAGGAACCTCCTTGTTAAAGTCAGCGACCCTAAAAGACCTGTAGAGGATGTTTACAAAGTGAACGACGTTCTGAAGATAGGGCTTAAAAAAGGAGAGGTTATGGAGCACATCAGGTTCGAGGAGGGAGTCTACGTTATAGTGATAGGGGGACGAAACCTAGGAAACCGAGGCAGACTGACCTCAGTAACTAAAGGCGCCGCCACAGCGGCAGCCATGGTCACCATCGAGACCGCGGGAAAAGGCAGTTTCCAGACAACCCTCGAATACATTTTCCCAGTCGGCTTTGAAAGATCCCTGATATCCTTACCCGAGGCGGTTTAATGGGTGAAGCTGTGAAAAGGGTTGAGGTGGCTGAAAGCGTCAACCCCATGCGCATCCCCAGGGTTGAAAAAGTCGTCGTAAACATAGCCCTAGGGAAATCTGGGGAACCTCTTGAAAGAGCTAAGACGATCTTAAGCCAGGTCACAAACAGCAAGCCCTGTACGACGAAGGCTAAGAAGACTATCAGAGATTTCGGAATTCACAAGGGTGAACCCATCGCCTGCATGGTTACACTCCGCCGGGAGAAAGCCATGGAATTCCTGAAGAAGAGTCTAGAAGCCGTAGGTAAAAAGGTGCCTTTGAGGAGCTTCGATAAGTATGGTAACTTCTCCTTCGGCATTAAGGAGCATCTTCTACTCCCTGGGACAAGGTACAACCCTGAGCTTGGCACAG
>CAYNFI010000032.1:0-12855 GCA_964396445.1 uncultured Candidatus Bathyarchaeia archaeon | reverse complement strand
ATTAAGGAGCATCTTCTACTCCCTGGGACAAGGTACAACCCTGAGCTTGGCACAGTCGGCATGGACGTTGCAGTTTCACTAAAAAGACCAGGGCTCAGAGTGGCTAGGAAGAGGAGAGGGACGAAGGTGGGTTTCAAACATAGGTTGACTAGGGAGGAAGCCGTTGAGTTTATTAGGGAGAGCTTCGGCGTCGAGGTCGCCGGTGATTAACCATGGCTGAGAAGGTTACGAAGAGGGGAAAAAAGGTGAGGAAGTTCGGTAAGGGAAGTAGACCCTGCCGGAGATGCGGCTCCTACGGACCAGTCATACGAAGGTACGGCTTAAACCTGTGCAGGCAGTGTTTCAGAGAGGTAGCTCCCAAGCTAGGCTTTAAAAAACTGAGTTAAGGTGAAGCCATGTGACAGTTACAGATCCTTTGTCAAACGCCCTCTCAATCATCGAGAACAGTGAGGAAAAGAATAAGAGGGAATGCGTCATCTGGCCAGCTTCAAAGCTTGTTGGAAGAGTTCTAAGGGTTATGCAGCAGAATGGCTACGTAGGTGAATTCGAGTTCATAGAGGATGGAAGAACTGGGAAGTTCAGGGTTCAACTCCTAGGCCGCATCAACAACTGCAAGGTTACTCGACCGAGGTACGCTGTAAAGCACACAGGGTTTGAGAGGTTCGAGAAGAGATTTCTACCATCGAAGGACATGGGAATCCTCATCATGTCCACCCCCCAAGGAGTCGTTTCCCATAAGGAAGCCAAGGAGAAGGGTATAGGCGGCAGAATCATCGCCACAGTATACTAGGGAGAGGTTATGGAAACCAGGGATGTGAAGGTTCCGGGAAACGTGGAAGTCCTCCTTGAAGGTGGGGGTGTCAAGGTTAAGGGCCCACTCGGGACACTATCCGAAGACTTCACCCACGTGTTAGGCGTCAGGTTAGTGAAGGAAGGCGATGATGTAAGGGTGGAGACCTTGGGCAAGAGTAGGAGGAAGGAGCTTGCAGCAATAGGCACTGTGGCGGCTCACATCCGGAACATGGTCACCGGCGTTACCAAGGGCTACACCTACAAGTTGAAGATCGTGTACGCGCACTTCCCCATGTCTGTGAAGGTTCAAAGAGACAGGGTTGTCATCGATAACTTCACGGGGGAGAGGAGACCGAGGTTTGCCGAGGTCTTGGAAAACGTTAAGGTAACCGTTGAAGGCGACGATGTTGTGGTGAAGGGCTTAAGCATCAGTGATGTCAGTCAAACCGCCGCGAACATCGAGCAGGCAACGCGGGTTAAAGCTAAGGACCCGCGTGTCTTCCTCGACGGCATCTACGTATACGATAGGAGTGAGGGGATGTAGCGTGAAAGGTGGGAACGAGGAGAAGCCTAAGCCTGAGGAAGGAGAGGAGGCTGCTGAGGCGGTGAAGCCCGTTGAGGAAAGGCTTCACAGGAAACCCGAGCTAACACCGGTTAAAACGAGGCTGCTGAATGTTAGGAAAAGGTTGCAGAAACGTAAACCCAAGTTTCGCAGACAGGAAAGCTGGAGGTATAAAAGGGTTAAGGAGAGCTGGAGGAAGCCCAGGGGTGGGACGAGCAAGATGAGGCTTCAGCTAAAAGGTTGGCCTCCTCTACCTAAGACGGGTTACGGTAAACCCAGGGCTGTCAGGGGTTTACACCCATCGGGTTATGAGGAAGTCATCGTTCATAACTTGGAGGACCTTGAGAAAGTCGATGGGAGAACGCAGGCTGCGAGGATTGCCCAAGCGGTTGGAGCGAGGAAGAGAAGTAGGATCGTTGAGCGGGCGAAGGACCTCCAAATCGTTGTCGTAAACCCTGGACCTGAAGGGGGGAAGGAGGTTGCGGGGGCTGAGCCCACAGGGGAAGGGGGTGGTGGGAAGTGAGCTTGAAGGCGCAGAGACGTTTAGCCTCTGAGCTTCTGAAGGTTGGTCAGAACAGGGTTTGGATGGACCCTGAGAGGGCTGAAGACCTTCAATCCGCGATTACTAAAAACGATGTTCGTAAGATGATCCATGAAGGAGCCATCAGGGAGCTACCTGTACAAGGGACGAGCAGGGGTAGGGTGAGGGCGCAGAGGAAGAGGGGTGCTGGACGGGGGTCAGGTAGTAGAAAGGGCGGTTCCGGTGCCAGAGCTGGAAGCGTGGATCCATGGCTTTTAAAGATAAGGGCTTTAAGGAAGACTCTTAAAGAGCTGAGGGAAAGGAGAACGATTACCCCTAAGGTTTATCGTAGGCTCTACGGTATGTGTAAGGGAGGAGCCTTCGACAGCGTTGCCGCTTTAAGGCAGTACATCCAATCCGAGGGATTGTCGAGGCGTAGGATAAGATGAGCGCTGGGAAGACATCCTTGAAGCGGCGGAGGATGCGTAAGACAGATTACAGGAAACGGAGGAGCCTACTGCAACCCCGCCTACCGAGGCTAGTGGTAAGGAACTCCGTTCAGAATATGGTGGTTCAGGTCGTTGCGGCTACTTTGAAAGGTGACTCCGTAATCACGTCGGCGCACACGAAGCAACTCGTTAAAGACTTCGGTTGGAAGGCTGGCTGCGGGAACATACCTTCAGCTTACCTAACTGGTCTACTCGTCGGTTACAGGGCTTTGCAGAAGGACGTTGTGAAAGCTGTGCTGGACACTGGTTTAGACCCGATGGTGAAGGGTTCCAGGTTAGCGGCTGCGTTGAAGGGTGCCTTAGACGCGGGTTTAAACATCTCATCAGGCCAAGCAATCTACCCCAGCGATTCACGGATTAAGGGTGAACACATCGCGGCGTACGCCTCCATACTTCAAAAAGAGAACCCTGAACTCTATAAGCAACGCTTCTCAGCGTCTCTCTCCATGAAAACACCACCTGAGAAGCTTCCGGAGCACTTCGAAAAAGTCAGGGGTAGGATTGTGAAAGCCTTCAAGGCGAAAGGGTGACCTTACGATGCGAAGAGAAGTCGAAGTTAAAAGCACAGTTGAGGGCTGGGTTCCGAGGACAAGCCTCGGGAAGCTTGTTCAGGAAGGAAAAATAACATCGATGGAGGATGTCTTCACTCAAGGACATAGGATTGTAGAAGCCGAGATAGTGGACATACTCCTCCCAGGCCTCGAACATGAAGTTCTCGCCACAAGCCTCGTTCAGAAACAAACAGACGCAGGGGAGAAGTCGCGTTTCAAAGCCATCGTTGTTGTAGGTGTAAAAGGCTACATAGGCGTAGGCTCGGCTAAGGCAAAGCAGTGGAGAATGGCTGTTGAGAAAGCCGTGGTAAACGCGAAGCTTAGGGTAACACCTGTGAGATACGGATGCGGTTCATGGGAATGCGCCTGTGGACAACCCCACTCACTACCGTTCAAGGTAATAGGTAAGTGTGGAAGCGTTATGGTCGAGATGGTCCCTGGTCCTAGGGGTTTAGGGATCGTAGCCAGTGAGAACGTGAAGACCGTCATACGCATGGCGGGTATAAAGGACTGTTGGACAAGGACGCGGGGCTCCACGAGGACAACTCCCTCCCTGATCTACGCCGTCTACAACGCCTTAAGAAACACTTACCGAGTGATCACGCCAGAGGATTGGGTCCGCTGAACCCGGGGGTTAAACCATGTACGTGGTTGTGAGGGTGAGGGGAACGGCGAATGTACGTGGGGATGTTGAGGATACCCTGGCAAGGTTAGGGCTTGAAAAACCTAATCACTGCGTCATCATCCCTGAAACACCGGACTACCAAGGTATGCTTCAGAAAGCGAAGGATTTCATAGCCTACGGCAGCATAGACCATGAAACCCTCTCATCCCTTCTTAGGAAGAGGGGGAGAATTACCGGTGGTAAACGGTTAGATGAAGTAAACGTGAAGGAGCTAGGGTTCAAAACAGTCGAGGAGTTCGCTGAGGCACTTCTGGAAGGAAAGGTGAGGATTAAAGACTTCCCGAACGTTAAAC
This sequence comes from uncultured Candidatus Bathyarchaeia archaeon, assembly GCA_964396445.1. Lineage (GTDB taxonomy): Archaea > Thermoproteota > CALKCG01 > B24 > JAWCPE01 > CAYNFI01. The sequence goes on along the minus strand of CAYNFI010000032.1, from coordinate 8,943 downwards.
CAGTTTTCAGGCTTAGACCCCCAAGCCAAGGCTACGGGTCGGTTAAGAAATACTATCCAGAGGGCGCCATAGGTAACTGGGGAACTGAGGTCAACATACTCATAAAGAAAATGGTTTAGCCGAAATCCCGGCACCAGCCATGGTTTATGAAGAGACCAAAACCATTGATCAACGCGTTCCACCCTTTAAGTAACTACTTCAAACCGTTCTTCCATAAGCCATAGTCGGTGATGTCTCGGTGGACTCAATAAACTTTTATAACCGTGTACGCTTTCACTTCACCCGTGAAAGGCCCAGCGTTAAGGGATTGAAGGCTGAGAGCATAACGACGCTTACGGCCCGAGGTCTTAACGCATTCGGAGGCTGAGTAGACTATGGCTAGGAGACGTCGGAAAGTTAGGAAGTTAAGGGGTTCGAGAACCCACGGTTGGGGAACCATAGGTCAACATAGGAAGCATGGGAGCCGAGGTGGCAGAGGGAAGGCGGGTATGCATAAGCATAAGTGGACCTGGGTTCTCAGGTATGAGCCTGACTACTGGGGAAAGAAGGTTTCCAGAAACCGTAGCGGGGGATTGGCGCGGGCGCTCAACACAGGTGAACTCGATGCGCTCGCTGAGAGACTCAGCCGCGGAGGAAAGCTTCATGTTGAAGGAGGGAAGACGGTTGTCGACCTCGCATCTATCGGTTTCGAGAAGCTTCTCGGTAGGGGAAAGGTTTCTAAGCCCTTAACCATCAAGGCTTATAAAGCCACAGAGTCAGCTGTGAATAAGGTTAAGGAAGCAGGTGGGGAAGTCATAACGGTTCAGGCTAAAGGCTGAAGGGCTTCCAGTAGATGGTAGACCATGCCCGGGCGTTTCCTAAACCTCTTCAAACCCCTATCAAGGGTTACGTTAGAGGTGAAGGCTCCGGAGAAGACTGTCAGCTTCAACGAGAAGCTCTTCTGGACCTTCATCGTGCTAGCCGTCTACCTCATCATGAGCGAGGTTCCCCTCTTCGGCATTAAAACGAGTGGTCTCGGAGACCCACTGCAAGCCATGCGCGTCATCTTCGCGTCCAGGCATGGGACACTTATGGAGCTTGGCATAGGCCCAATCGTTACGTCGGGTTTAATCCTTCAGCTCCTAGTCGGCGCTAAATTTATCGAATGCGACCTTTCAAACGCGGATGATAAAGCCCTATTCACGACGGCTAACAAGTTCTTCGCTGTTTTAATGACGGCCTTCCAAGCCGCTTTATACTGGTTTGGAGGAGCCTGGGGTAGCTTAAGCATTGAAGCGAACGTGCTGATCTTCCTTCAGCTCATCGCCGCTGGAATCATCCTCATGCTTATGGATGAACTCGTCCAGAAGGGCTGGGGGATAGGAAGCGGGATAAGCCTCTTCATCGCCGCGGGGGTGGCCCAAACCATACTTTGGTACAGCCTATCTCCCTTAATCGGGCTTACTCAGGACAATAAGTTCCTAGGCGCCATACCAGCGTTCTTTCAAGGGCTTCTAAACGGAGAAGACCTTTGGACGGCCATTCGGAGGTCGGGTTACCCAGATATGTTCGGGTTCATCTCAACCATCGTTATATTCATCATCGTTATCTACCTTGAGGGGATCAGGGTTGAGCTTCCGATCATGTACGCGCGGTTCAGGGGTTACAGGGGCAGGTTCCCCGTGAAACTCCTCTACGTGTCAAACATCCCCGTCATCTTCGCCTCAGCCCTCCTAGCCAACATCTACTTCGGCACCCAGATCTTATGGTCTAGGTTCAACCCTAACAACGATAACCTATGGCTGAACCTGTTAGGGCGATTTGAAACGGTTGAAGGGCAGCTGCAGCCTATGTCAGGTTCATTAGCCTACTATATTACTTCTCCACGGGACATCGGGCATGTGCTTCAAGACCCGTTAAGGGGCTTCACGTTCGTAGGCATCACGGTGGCTCTATGCGCGGGCTTCTCCGCAACTTGGATGGAGGTTGGGGGTATGGGACCGAGAGACGTGGCGAAACAGCTTATCGACTCAGGAGCGCAGATTCCAGGTTATAGAAGAACGTATAAGTCCATCGAGGAGATCCTTAAAAAGTACATCCCTACAGTAACCCTTCTCGGAGGGATCATCGTAGGCTTAGTCGCGTCCACCGCAGACTTCTTCAATGTCTTCGGAAGCGGCATGGGCGTACTGTTAACCGTAGGCATCCTCTACCAATTATACCAGACCATCATGCGGGAAAGAGTTTCGGAGATGTACCCCGCCATAAGGAGGATCCTTGGAGAGTAAACGTAGTGTATGGAGGGGGTTAACATGGGCTGGTTCGATTGGTTCGACTGGTTAGTTGCACTTGTTGCACCCTTCACGGAACCGGTTCAAGTAGCCGCGGTCTTCATCTTCATCGTCGGCATCCTCTTCAACCTCAGCTCAATCGGTTTAAACAAGTTATTCATAGACTTTGAAGAGCAGAGGGAGTACAATCGTGTTCAGGCTGAGGTAAGAAGGCTGGAGAAGGAAGTGAGGATTACAGGGGATAAGAAGCTTAAGGCGAAGCTGAGGAAGAGGGAAGCCGCTATGAAGACGCTGGGTTGGAAGACGGGTAAGCGGAGCATCGTGATGACCGTGGTGTCGATGTTGTTATTCGGCTTCATCTTCACCCTACTGAACAGCGCCTTTGTAAAAACCAACAGCATCGACGTAGTAGCTCTACTGCCAATAAGTATTCCCTCATTTAGGGGACACACTCCAATACCCTTCTTCTTATGGTACCTCATATGCGCCTTCGCCATAGGTCGGCCTATGAATAAAATTTTCGGAGTCCCTACTGGTATTGGTATGGGTGTTTCGCCAACCGAGGAAAAGAAGACAGGAGCTACGGCGTAGAAAATACCGCGCATAATAGATTTAGGCCTTTTTCGGCAAGGGTTTTAAGTAAAGCTTGAGAGTGGTTATAGGCGCGTAAAGTGGGTGGGTTTAAAGTGAAGGCTTCTAAACTCGTCATCGCGGTGTCGGGGTTGCATGGGGCGGGTAGGTCGACGCACGCGCGGAGACTCGCCGAGGTCTTTGGGCTTAGGTACGTTTCTGCGGGGAAGCTTTTCAGGGAGTTTTCAAGCGAGAGACACATGCAGGTTCACCAGCTAAGTGAAGCCCTGAAGCATAACCCTGAGGTAGATGAGTTCATCGACGGTAGGACAAGGGAGGAAGCTGCGAAGGGGTGCGTGGTCTTAGACGGGGACCTATCCGCTTGGATGGCTGGAGATATGGCGGATCTGAGGATATTCCTAACCGCACCTGACCAGGTAAGGTTTAAACGCCTTGCTAGAAGAGATGGGAAAGCCTTCGGCGAAATGAAGGTGGAGACTTTTAAACGTGAGAAAGACGACAGGGAAAGGTACAGGGAGTTCTATGGGGTGGACTTCCGCGACACATCGATCTACGACATCGTATTAAACACGGCTAATCTCCCGAGGGAATCGATCTTCAAGGTTTTAAAGACCCTCGTTGAAGAATACATTAGAGCTAAGGAAGAGGGAGGCGGCGTTCCTTTGGAGGGAGGCGTTAAATGATCGAGGTTGGGAGGGTCTGCGTTAAGACTGTGGGGAGGGAAGCTGGGAGGAAATGCGTGGTCGTCGACTTGATCGATGACAACTTCGTCGTCGTTACAGGTCCGATGCTGCTAACCGGTGTGAAGCGGAGGAGGGTTAGCGTGAAGCATCTGAAGCCTACGGAGTTCAAGGTGGGTATAAGAAGGGATTCCGCGGATGAGGCGGTTATGGATGCGCTTGAGAAGAGTCGGTTAACCGATGTGCTGCGTTCCTCCGTTGAATCTGGTACTGGGTTACAGGAGGTTTAAACTTTGGAAGCGATTCCACCATGGGAAGTGAAGAGGGAAATCGTTTACAAGGCAGTGGTTGAAACCGATGCGGCTTACGGATGTCCGCCTGAAAGCCGAAGCCTTAGGGAAAGGTTAGAGTACGGGGTCGTCAACTTTGATAAACCCGCCGGGCCTACGAGCCACGATGTCACGGCGTCTGTTAAAAGGCTCCTGAAGGCTGCGAGGGCCGGTCACAGCGGGACCTTAGAGGGAGTTTTCCCAAGGAAATCCCGGTGTGACAGGTGTCCTGCCTATCGCCATCAACGAGGCCACTAAGGTTCTCCAGGTTCTCCTTCACGGTGGGAAAGAGTACGTATGCGTTATGCAGCTACACGGCTCAGTCCCAGATGAGGCGTTGAAAGGGGTTCTCGCAGAGTTTCAGGGTGAGGTCTTCCAGAGACCCCCTTTAAGGGCTTCAGTTAAACGTGTTTTGAGGACGCGCTTCATCTACTACTTAAACCATCTTGAAACGAAGGAAAGGTATGTGCTCTTCAAAGTCGGCTGCGAAGCGGGAACCTACGTGAGGAAACTGTGCTTCGACATCGGTCAGGTTCTCGGCTGTGGGGCGCATATGAAGGAGCTTCGGAGAACGAGGGTTGGGCCCTTCGTGGAAGACGTGAACCTCGTAAGCTTTGAAGGCTTGGCCGACGCGTGGGATCGATGGTGTGAAGGGATGGAGGAGCCCTTAAAATCGGTGATTCAACCGGTTGAGAAAGCCCTGATCCTGCAACCCGAGGTCACTGTGAGGGACTCAGCTGTGGACGCCTTGTGCCATGGAGCGGACTTAGCCCTCCCAGGCATCGTTAGCCTATCCGACGATGTGAGACCCGGCTCCACCGTAGCCATCTACACATTGAAGAAGGAAGCTGTCGCCTTAGGCAAGGCTCTTATGTCAACACCTGACATCCTAGAGAAGGATAAAGGCTTAGCCGTGAAAACGGAGAGAGTCGTCCTTAAACCAGGAACATACCCGAGGAAGTGGAGAACCTAGCCTATATGTGTGTATAGTCCAGCGGATAATATTCGGTCTTTAAGCCAAGCTCGTATGCATGATATCTGAATATGTTCATGGCTCTGTGAAGCTTTTCATCCTAACTTTTTCCCTATGTACGCTGCAAGTCCTTCAAGGTCCTTTACATCAGTCTTGATGATAGCCGCCAACCTTCTCCTGTAAACTAGATTCACCTTAACCCTCTGCCTCTCAAAGCTTTCAGCCATGAACTTAGCGAGCTGCTCACCTCTTCGGTCGAAGTCGGTGAGAATGATCACTCCGGCATGCACGTTAAGTCCCTCGACTAACTGCAATAAGGAGCCTCGATAGGACTTGGCTTGAATGAGGTTTCCACGGATACCTAGGGCCTCCAAAGCCTTAGCGTCGTTTCTACCCTCAACGATGATCGGTGTTCCACCCGCTGCCTCATCTCGAAGCTTATCTAGAAGTTTCGTGAGTTTTTCCAGTCTTCTTTCCTTTCCACTGTGCAATTTCCAACCAGCATCTAAAAAGCCTGTTTCCTCTCCAAGGATCTACCTTGTTACCTTTTGGCTTTTAATAAACTCGAGCAACGTCTTGGCTTCCTTGTTTTCATTGAAGTAAATTCGTACAGGTTCTAGGATTCTTATGATTTCCTCTGCTACGGCTTTTTTAAGGTCTAGAGGATGGAGTTTCCCGTCTCTATACCTTTTCTCAAGTTCTTGGTATGATTGAAACTCCGCGTTCCCGCCAAACCGTGCAGGTCTTTCAACGGTAAAGGTCTTGTTCTCCCTGAAAATAATGTGTTTAACCATGTCTAAGACGGGGTTGAAGTCGACGATTTTCTCCTCACAGTAAGCGTTGAGGACTTTCCTCCTGATGTCTTGCGGGGAGTCGTATATGAAAATACATGTCTGGGGCATGGATTTACTCATCTTCACGGATGATACGACCTCTTTCCTCATCTGGGGGTCTTCAGGTAAGGGCCAAGTAGGAGGCTTAGCTAGACCTTGCAGCAGGTGGTGGTGCACGCAGACGGGTTTCCAGAGACCTAGCCTTGGACCTACCTCCCTTGCCACCATGTGGGCTTTCCTCTGGTCCATTCCCAGTTGGCAGATGTCCACTTCAAGGTGGAAAATATCTGCAACCTGCATAGGGGTGTAGAGGAGGTCGGCTACCTTCCTAGCCTCCGTTTCCTTTCTCCCCATTATCTCTAGGGTACGGGTGACCCTCGGGATGGTTAGGGCCTTAGCTACTCGTACAACCCTATTCCAGTAAGAGAGGTCCGCGTACTCTTCCTCAGGCCAAACAAGCTCGATCTTATCCTCGGGGACTCCCAGCGCCACCCAGCTGTGTACAAAGTGCCGCGCCGCCCTCTTTATCTTCCCCATATCCCCATCTAGTTTATCGTTTATCCACGCGTGCCAACACGCCAACCATACCTTATACCTGACACCGGCTTCGATGAAATCCTTCATCTTGTACGCGCAGATAAGCCCTGTACCCAGATGTACGAGGCCACTCGGCTCCCATCCGCCGTATGCTATGGGATGAGCCTTGGTTTCAAGGAGCTGCCTAAGCTCCCCCTCAGTGACAACCTCCTCCGTCGGCGCCCTCTGGATCAGCTCCATCCGCGTTTCAATGTCCATTATTACCCTTGACCACCCTCAACTACTAGCCTAGATTAAGGGGGTCACTGAGATATAAGAACAAACCATGGTATGGTGGGCGTGTGTGGACTTACAAAAACCCGAAGATGCCTCGCTAAAATAATTCTAAGTGAGGAGAGAGACCTAAATTTATCTAAGAATCCAGCATTTATTCTCAATTCAATTAACCTAAGAGTTCTCTATAAGTAAGATTTTCTTCTTAGAAAAAAGTTTAAAATATACTTAGGAATCTTTGACACACCCAATTATAATGGTGATTGTAGTGAAGCTTGAGAAGAAGACTTATGTTTTTAAGGTAGTTCAGAACTGCAAGATTAAAGCCGATGTGTACCGAGTTCCAGATAACCTCATCCACCCCCTAATTTTGTGGATACATGGCGGTGCACTTATCGGAGGTGATCGGGGAGGGATCAGAGCTGATCAGTTGGAGGGGTATGTTAAAGCTGGATACGCTGTTGTATCGATAGATTATCGCTTAGCCCCGGAATCAAAGCTTAAAGCAATCGTAGAGGATGTTCAGGACGCCTATAAATGGGCGCGTGAAGAGGGCTTAAAATTATTCAATACCGATCCCGATCGCATCGTAGTTGTCGGGCATTCTGCAGGCGGTTATCTAACGTTGATGACGGGTTTCTGTGTAAACCCTCGACCAAAAGGCTTGGTCTCATACTATGGTTACTGCGATATTGCGGGTGATTGGTATAGCCGTCCCGACCCTTTTTACTGCCGACAACCCAAAGTATCGAGAGAGGAAGCGTATGCAAGCATCGGTACGAAGATTATCTCGGAATTACCTCTTCAAAATGTGCAAGATCGTGGACGTTTCTACCTCTACTGCCGGCAACAAGGACTCTGGCCAAAAGAAGTGACAGGATATGATCCGCATACCGAATCTTCTGCATATGATTCTTTATGTCCTATAAGAAATGTACATAAAAAGTATCCCCCTACCATGCTTCTCCACGGCACTAATGATACCGATGTACCTTATCGACAATCGGAGATAATGGCGACTGAGCTTGAACGGGTTGGTGTAGAATACGAGTTCATAACGATTCCGCAGGGCGGTCATGGTTTCGATGGAGCCGGCTTGAAAGATGTCAGTTTCGCCCCGGTTTTTCAAAAAGTGCTCGCCTTCTTGGATAAACATGTTATGAATATTGCCTAAATCAGCTATCGAGGTTTTTTCAGGCATCGCTTCCAAGATCATCCTTATCTCCACGCTTCTTAACCTTTGTTGTTTTCACAAAGCAAAACTTACAGTCCAAACCACAGTGCCAATAAGCTAAAGCAAGAGATCAGTTAAGGTAGCTGTAGAACAGTTCCAGACAGCTACAGTTGACTTCAATGTAGGTTAAGGTTCCACGTAAGAATGTGTTCAATGCTGACCTATAATCGTTCAAGTTGATTCCCCGGAAACTATCTATTGCTTTAGCCTTTCCCTTCGAGATAAGCCAACATAATCGACATGAAAGGACAAAACCATCACAGAACAAACAACATCTTAAGCGTAGCGGTGGGCGTCAAGAGTATCACCCAAATTAATTGGGGATTATGTCCACATACGACTAACAACTAAGCGTCATGGACGGACGCTACGTCCTCCTCAGCTAGCACTCTCTCATATGGGAGCCTTAACGCCCACCGATCTTTACAACCTTTGGCTCCTTGATAAAGGTTTTGTCCACCGTTTGTTTCTGTTTTTTGTCCTTCTAAGCGTTCAACGTAGCCTTTCAAGGTATTTTCCGTTATTTTACTGATGTTTAAGCCTAAATCCTTGGCTTTCTGGAACAACTGTTTAGATTTACTTAAACTTTGTAGGTGAATAATATTACCACGAACCTTGTGACCAGAGGTATTATGCCTCGGAATTATTCCTATAGTATTTCAGCAGGTCACTGTTCCATTAAGCAGCTATTTCTCCAGAATACTTTTCAAGTTCTCTAACGATTTCACAACTTGCTTTTCGCCTGCTCCACGTGCTAATCCGCCGAGGGCTCTACCGAGAATCCCCCCAGGCATTTCAACGTCACTTATCCATGTGAGTTTGGTTCTTCCCTCAACGGGTTTCAGGATATATGTAGAAGTGTATGTATAATATGGGGGTTTCGAACGATATACCATCTTCTCGTTTTCAAGACTCTCCGTGATCTCCACATCATGTTCACTACGCTTATCAATTATATGAGCAATTGCACCCACTCTATACTTGTCTTCAGGTGTGCGCACCTCGGAAGTATACTTTACGCTCTTTAGCTGATCTTTGAATGCCCATTCTGGCATCCTGTCCAAAGCCAGCATTTCCCAGACCTTCTCAGGCGGAGCCTTGATTTCAATCGACGTTTCCGTCCTAACCAAGATATCACCTCCCTCTACAATTACATATCCCTATACAAATTCCGCCTACTTCCTTTATTAAATCATCGATCATCGAATTACGGTATTCATTAG
>CAYNFI010000031.1:0-21145 GCA_964396445.1 uncultured Candidatus Bathyarchaeia archaeon | reverse complement strand
GGATGACAATTCAGTTTAATGCCTTCCGATCATGGTTTCTCCGTAACTCTTGACACATCACGATTGTCATCCAATCTATTTCTTTTAAGCTCTGCGATTTAAATATAGTGTGTCTATACAATCCTTAAACCTTTTTACACACGCATAATGTTTATAAAAAAGGTTTAAGTCGAGTTAATGAATGCGGCGGTCACGTTGGAAGAAACTTACTTAACTATCGCTGACTTCAAACTCAGCGGAAAGAGTGTTCTTGTAAGGGTTGACGTGAACAGCCCCGTAGACCCTGAGACGCTGAAGGTTATCGATGATTCAAGGATCCGTGAACACGCGGAGACGTTGAAGAGGCTTTCAGAAGCAGGTGCTAAGGTGGTGGTCCTAGCCCACCAAGGCCGAAGTGGGGATCCCGATTTCATACCTATGAGGCAGCATGTGGAAATCCTTTCCCGTATCCTAGGCAGACCCGTGAAGTACGTGAACGACACCTTCGGTGAGGAGGCTCAGAAAGCCGTAAAAGCACTGGATAACGGGGACATACTCTTCCTAGAGAACGTAAGGTTTTGGGCTGGCGAAGCCAAGGATAAGCCGGGTGTGGAACATGCGGAGTCCCCGTTGGTTAAGAACCTCGCACCCTTGTTAGATATCTTCGTAAACGACGCCTTCGCCGCGGCTCATAGATCCCACGCCTCCATGGTGGGCTTCGCAGAGGTTCTCCCCTCAGCCGCTGGGCTTATCATGGAGAGGGAGCTTAAAGCCCTTGGGAAAGTATTGGAGGGAGCTGAGAGACCCTGCGTCTACGTCCTCGGAGGCGCCAAAGCAGATGATGCCGTCGATGTGACAAACGCTGTGCTCGGGAAAGGCATAGCGGACACGGTTCTAACATGCGGGGTTATCGGGCAGCTTTTTCTATGTGCTAAAGGCTTCGACCTCGGCGTGCCGAACAGTGCTTACTTGAAGAACAAAGGCTATGATAAATTCATACCGGCTGCAACGGAGCTTATCCGGGAATACGGTTTAAAGATAAAGATACCGGTGGATGTGGCTGTTAGGAAACCCAGTGGTGTTAGGGAGGAAATACCCGTTGAAAGGTTACCAGCCGCAGACCCGATCCAAGACTTAGGGTTAGAAACAGCTAGGCAGTACGGGGACATCCTCAGAGCTGCGAAAACAATCGTCGTAAATGGACCAGCCGGGGTCTACGAGGAGAAAGGCTTCGAGGTGGGGACGAGGGAGATCCTTGAGGCATCCATAGCATCAGGGGGTTTCACAGTCATCGGTGGTGGACACACCGTAGCTGCGGCGAGGGAGCTTAACGTAGCTGATAAGATCGGTTACATGAGCACAGGTGGAGGAGCCTTCATCGAGTACCTGATTAAAGGAACCCTACCGGCCGTTGAAGCCTTGAAAAAGGCGGCTAAACGCTGAGTATTTAATATGACCGAGTTAAGGGTTAAAGTGACTTAAGAGACCATTATGGAATTCATGCTGCACAGTGTAGCAACGCCCTTTAATTTAGACTACACGCTGGACTGCGGTCAGGTTCTAAGATGGGGGAAAAGAGGTGGGTGGTGGTATGGAGTAGTTGATGGAAACGTGATGAAGATCAGGCAAAGCGGCGGTAAACTCATCTATCATACATACCCTGAGAGACTGGACGGCATGTTCATAGAGCACTATTTCAGACTTGACGATGACTTACCCCGCATACTTTCGAAGATAAACAGGGATGAGAAGATGGCTCAAGTGATTCATAGATTCCATGGCTTAAGGATCGTTAGGCAGAAACCTTGGGAATGCCTAATCTCATACATCTGCGCAACGTACAAGAATATCCCAGCTATAAAGGACATCCTCCTCGCACTATCGAGAAAATTCGGTAGAGGGATTAAATTCGACGGGAACAGGTTCTATGCCTTTCCCACACCCCACGTTTTAGCGAAAGCCGGAACGAACGAGTTGAACGTATGCAAACTTGGGTACAGGTCACCGTACGTCTTCGAAACAGCTAGAAGGTTAGCTTGCGCCGAGTTAGACTTGGATAGCCTGAGGAATATAGGTTACGAAGAGGCTAAGGCGAGGCTACTTGCGCAGACGTGTGGGCATAAGCTGTTACCTGGTGTAGGGGAGAAAGTGGCTGACTGCGTCCTTTTATTTTCTCTAGACCATCTAGATGCGTTCCCAGTCGATGTTTGGGTTAAACGCGCGGTTTTAGAGTTCTACCCTCAGTACCTCGATCCAATGCTTCTAGAAAAGATGTCGCGTAGAAAATCCATCACATCCCATGAGTACGCGGTTATCAACTCATTCGGACGAAGGTATTTCGGCGAGTATGCCGGTTATGCCCAGCAATATCTATTCTATTACATGAGAGAGCGGAGCCGTGAAAGGTGAAAAGTTGAGGCAGTGTGTATGAGGGGAAAGCCTCTAAACCCTATTCACCAAGCTTTCCCCGTGTTTACAATTCGATGAATTCTACGTACATGGTTTTTAGGTTAATGACGGCGGCGCTCCTCTTCCCGGTAATGTAGCCACATGCTTCACCCGGGTTTAGGATAAGGCATCCGCCAAGGTTTACCAAGCCTTGTTTATGGGTATGTCCTCTAACAACTAACGTGTACTCACCGCATTTAGCTAGAGCTTTCACAAGCCTCTCATCAACACCGTGGATGACGGAGACCTTCACATCCTCAGCTTCGAATTCCACGAATTCACCGAGTTCATAGCCAAGACTTTTTCCATACTCCATAAGCTTCTGACGCTCACCGTCAACGTTCCCGTAAACACCTTTAAGCTCTGCTTTAAGGGCTTTAAACCTAAGGAGGGTGAAGGGCGCGCACCAGTCGCCTCCATGAACGGCAAACTTTACTCCGCGTTCGTTGAAAAGCTTAACGGCTCTATCAACAGCCTCAGCGTTGTCATGGGTATCCGATATCGCTCCTAGAATCATGAAACCACCGTTCCCTAACCTTTGTTCTATCAAAGAAGGTTTTAAAACTTGAGGTTTCCCGCTCGCATAGACACGCCACGCAGCCTCTAATTCCGTGAAATCCACTCATCGTCCGATGTGAGAACGGTTCGATTCTTGAAGGATAGTCAAGTTTAAATACCGTTGAGAGGGTATCCCTAACAAGGACGCTAGGAGAGTAGGAATGGCAGACGTTTGCAACATCTGCGGATTGCCGAAGGACCTTTGTGTCTGCAACGAGATCAGTAAACAGCAGCAGAGGGTTGTAGTCAAGATTGAAAAGGGGAAGTACGGGAAACCTTCAACGATCATAAACGGCATCGCGGATAGGAACCTGAACCTGAGGAAGATCGCCCAAACCCTTAAGACCCAGTGCGCATGTGGGGGAACAGCCAAGGATAATCGAATTATGCTTCAAGGAGACCATAGGAAAGAAGCCAAGGACTACCTCATCCAACTGGGATTCCCCGAAGAGAACATCGATGTGGAGTAACCCCGCTCCCGAGGATGGAGATAACGTTTACGAAAAACTTGAAAGCCCTCTTGAAACCCCGGTGGAAAACAGGGTTGAAGCTCTGCCCCCGTTGTAACAGTACGGAAATTCAGCTTTCAAGTCGTTTCGATTCGTGGCTACTCCCAGAGCTCTACGTATGCAGAAAGTGCGGTTACAAGGGACCGTTGGTTCTTGAACTGGAGAAAGAAGGTTAGGCAGCTACTTGACCCTTCGGAACGCGGAGAAATAGATGTGTAGGCGCCTTAGCTAGGATTGGCGCTAACACTTAAGGTTAGGTAATGCCTTCCTCAAACCATTGTATCGATTCCTTATGGTAACCTCGGTAACCCCTGACGCCTCAGCGATCTCCTTCTGAGTCTTCCGCTCATTCTCCTCACAGCAGGCGATGTAGAGCGCGGCTGAGGCTAGACCCATCGGGTCTTTACCCGAACATATCTTCTTAGCCTGGCATTCCTTTAGAATCTCAACAGCTCGCTGCTGAACCCTCTCGTTTAAACCAACTCTAGAGGCGATCTTGGGGATACATCGGATTGGGTCCGCGATGGGCATTCTCAGGTTCAGCTCCTTTAGGAGTAGACGGTAGCATCGGGCGACGTCCTTCTTCTTCACTATACTTACGTCAGCGATCTCCTTGAGGCTCCTCGGTGTGTTCGTTAAGCGACAGGCTGCGTAAAGCGCAGCCGCGGCGATGGCTGAGATGGACCTCCCCCGGACAAGCCCCTTATCCAGGGCTCTCCGATAGACTAGAGCTGCCTTCTCCTTCACCGATGTCGGTATGTGCACCTTGTCTGAAAGCCTGTCAAGCTCCGCCATGGCTTGGGAGAGGTTCCTGTCTATGGAGGAGTGGACGCGAGACCTGATCTGCCATTTCCTCAACCGTAGCATCTGAATCCTAGTACTCAGCGGGAGCTCACGTCCGAAGGCATCCCTGTTAACTCTGTTAATGACAGTCGATAAACCCTTATCATGGATCGAGTATGAGGTGGGGACGCCTACACGGCTTCTCCCCTCCCGCTCCTCCCTCGTGAAAGCCCTCCACTCAGGACCTTGGTCCATGACGTTCGCCCCGATTACTAATCCGCAGTTACTGCAGACAACCTCACCACGTTCATGGTCTTGAACGATGTCTCCACTGCCGCATTCTGGACAGTGGTCTAAACCACTTAACGCCGGTGTGGCTTTCAGGCGTCGAACTCCCTTATCTAGCATACTCCCACACATCCTCCAGCCAGGTTAACTTTCATCTTCATCAAGAAGTATTTCGGAAGAATGTTAACCAGTCTTTAGGGTATCTATTTACGTGAATATCTTATATTTAAGCTTTTCGGAAAAGGCTTTTTTATATTTAAGCTTTTCTATCCAAGTCCGAGCGATGGGCTTTCCTGTGCCACATGACACCGTTTATGCGCTTAGGCTTGTGATGGGCTACCTAAAAAGTTATAACTGATGAGCTAAAATAGGATTTGCATAAAGTGGATTGGGGGAGATGGTTTTGAAAAACCGGTTACTAGGGGCGACGGCTCTAACTTTAATACTTCTTTTAATCCTTTCCGGTTCATCGGAGACACCTGCGTCTCCAACAGTTTCCTTAACGGTTGTAGGGGTTTACTGGGGAACCAGTGTAGATAAAACAATACAGGTTGACAGCGGTGACCGTAACATGCCGTTGAGCGTGACCATTCAGAACACTGGAACAGAGGACGTTAAATGCGTCGGCGCCACACTCAACCTCAGCTCTTCACCCTTCACAAACATAACGGGCGGCTCAACCGCGGAGGCTGAATATTCAACAACCGTTAAAGTAGGCTCTCGAGCCACGTTCAGCTTCACACTCAACATCGCCCCAGACGCTGAGCGTAAGACCTACACCCTGAACATGACCATTTATTATCTGACGGTTCTGGGGAAGGAAGGTGTTTCACTTGAAGTCCCTGTACCCCTGCTGGGCAAGGTATCGCTGGCGTGTAAGTTGGAGCCGAGCTTCCTAACAGCGGGAAACGGCACCTACACCCTTTCACTTACAAACCTCGGTACTGTGATGGTGCAATCCATTACCCTTGTCTTAACCGCGCCGTCTCCGTTGATGATCGTCGGCGGCGAAGGTCGGTGGTCGATCCCATCGATCCCCGCTATGGACAACGCTTCCGTCACTGTTAACATCTATGTGCCTGAGAACGTCGCTGGGTCAACAGTCCAATTTAGCGTGGCGTTCAGTTATCTTGATGCCTACGGCTACACGAACAGGGAATCGAGGACGTTGCAGGTCTTCGTCGTCAAGATGGAGGTTGCCGACACCCGTGTAACGATTTCCATAGAACCTCCTGAAGCCCCAATGGGGGTGTGGAGGCGGGTCTATGGGAGACTTACGAGGCTGGATAAAGGACTCGGCATCGGGGGTGCAACGGTTTCCCTACACATCGTTAATCCAAGGATGGTCGTGGAAACGAGAAGATACACAACGAATGTTTATGGGTACTGGGAAGGAGAGGTCATCCCGAATATACCTGGGACCTACATCTTCACTGTGCGGTATGAAGGGGGTGCTCTGCCTGAAACACCAACGGTTGTTTACAACCCCTCAACCGCCGTGGCGACGCTGACTATAACCTCAACTTTAGACGTTAGATGCCCTCAGCCCTGGCAGGCTACTATGCCGTTGAGCAAGGTCTTCTTCCCCTTAAGGATCACTAATCAAGGTTTAACCACTGAGAAATTCATCCTTTCCATAACTGGTCTACCTGAGGATTGGGGTATAAGCTTCCACATGGGAAGCGTTGAGGTTAAGGCTGTTGAGATACAGTCCCGTGAAGCCTTGAACCTAACCTTGGAAGTTGATGTTCCTGAAAACGCGACGGCTGGGAGCTACGGTTTTCACTTCGCCGCTGAGGGGACGTATGTGGAAGCCTCATACATTTTAACCGTCGATGTGAAGCCTTCCCAGCGGAAGGTAGCACTCTACACCCCGTTCCTCTCCCAGACAGCTCTTACAGGGGAAGGCCTATCCTACCCCGTGAAGGTGGGTAACGAGGGGCTGCAGGATGAACGTGTATACCTGTCCCTAAGCACTACGACAGGTGTTGTCGACTGGCGGGTTTACTTCATCGCAGACAACGTGACGGTGAACAACCTTCTCCTCAAAGCTGGGAAAAGCATTTGGGTCGTGTTTAAAGTTGTGCCCACGTACCTAGTGAAGGTTGGTGAGTATAAGTTAAACATACTCGCGACGACGGAGGATGGGCTTTACAACGCCACAGCCAGCTTGGCAGCCGTGATCGTGGGCAGCTATCGGCTGGATACGAGCTTCCAGCCCATCAATCCCTCCGCTTACATTGGAGAGAAGGGTGAATTCACGGTGACCGTGAAGAACACGGCGCAGTCTCCCGTCACAGGTTTAAGGCTTAACGTGACAGCCATCAGAGCATTAACTATAACGATCATGCCTGAAGATGTGTTATCCCTAGGACCGAATGAAAAGGTGGACTTCATCGTCAGGGTTCAGGTACCGTTGGAGACAACAACGGGAGACTACACGTTAAGGGTTCAAGCCGTAAGCCGTGAGTGTGTATCTGAGGAGCGGGGTGTAGTCGTCTCAATTAAATCCGCGATTCCATGGTTCTGGATCATCATCGGCATCGCCGTCATCGCCACCGGTGTCACAGTGATCGCGCTTCAACGACTCCTCCGTGGCGTCAAGCTGAGAATACGGAGAAGCTGATGGGAAGTAGAGGATCGAGGCTTGTGTAACGAGGGGCTAAGAAGAGGCTAACAGCTTTTTAAGATACGCAACTGCCTGAGCTTCAAGGTCTTCCCCTTCAACACTCGATGCGCCTAGGTGTTCGGGACAAATGATGCCTTGGTAGTCGACAGCCTGTAAAAGCTTAACCACCTTTGGAAGGTCTACTTCTCCTTCTCCCAGGAAGACCTCCTCGAACTGATAGGGACCCGACTTCGGTCTCCGTATGTCCCTGGCGTGTGTGAAGAAGATCTTCTTCCCGAATAGGGTGACCGCTTCGTATACGTTGTCACCTGACTGGTACAGCCCAGGGCAGTATGTGATCCCGTTGTAGGGACTGGGAACCTCCGTGATCAACCTCATCAGGGTTTCAACGTTTCGAACCAGCTTCCAAGGATGGTAGTAGGCGTGGTTTCCTATCCTCACCCCCGCCTTCTCAGCGTAGTCTACAAGCCTCTGATAGACGCTTAGAAGGAGTTTCCAACATTCAGCTTCCTCGCTTCTATCCATGGGTCTATCCAGGTTTGGGTAGATGAGTATGGAGCCGACGGAGGCTTCACCTAAGACCTCTAAGGTTTTACACAGGTTCATAAACTCCTCGCTACCACTGGGTTTACCGAGTAGAACGTCTGGGCTCGGCCATCTGCTTATGACCATCGTTGGGACACTTATGTCTGCGTCTTCAAGCGTATTCATGAAAGCCCGTAGGCTGTCTAGTTTGGGGTAGCCCTGTTCGTCATATCCAGTTATGGAGGAGCAGGCTAAGCAGATGTGGTTCACCCCTATCCTCTCACAGTATTCAACGACTTTATTGACATTCTTATCGAAGACATGGACTCCTACATTCATCCCCGCGTACTCCCCTACACAAGACGGTTATACCGTCAAGAGAATGCTGCTTCACGGATAAAAGCATTGACCGCCTGCTTTTACCCTTAAATATTAAAGGGTATGGATACAACGGTGTTACGGGTCTGCGTAGTTTGTCGAGGATGATGAAGGCTTTACACATCGTTTCACCTGGGAGGCTTGGGGTAACCGAGGTTGAGGTTCCCAAGCTTCAGCGCTGGGAAGTTCTCGTTCAGACTAAGGCTTGCGGGATCTGTATGGGCGACGTGCACACCTTCAGCGGGGAGTTACCTAGGGGTTACCCTGTTTTCGCGGGGCATGAAGGGGTGGGAGTGGTCGCTGAGGTCGGGGAGGGTGTGGAGGATTTAGAGGAAGGGGATAAGGTAACAACCTTGGCTGGGCGTGCCTTCGCTGAATTCTATAAGACGGATGTGAGTAGGGTTGCGAGGATCCCAGTAGATGTGGGTAAGTTTGAGCGCTGGGTGTCTGAGCCAGTAGCCTGCGCGGTTAACGGAATTAGGGGTGTAGAGGTTGAGGTAGGCGACGATGTGTGCGTTGTAGGCTGTGGCTACATGGGTCTACTCCTTATTCAGGGACTGCCTAAAACCTTCATACATAAACTCGTCGCCCTCGACCTTAAGGATGAAAACCTTGGGCTGGCTGAGAGGTTTGGAGCTGAGGTTACGTTGAACCCGGGTAAGGGCGATGTGGTAAAGGAAGTCCGGAAGGTCCTAGGAAGGGGGGTTGACGTCGTCATCGAAGCCGTGGGAGTTGTTGGAGCCATAGAGCTTGCCACACAGCTTGTACGCCCAGGGGGTAAACTCGCGATCTTCGGCTACCATGTGAAACCTGAGAGGGTCCCTACGGATGAGTGGCATAATAAAGGGTTGCGCATCCTAAACACGGCGCCCAGTTTCTCGAAAAACTTCGTTAAGGATTTCCAAGACGCGGTGAAACTTATGCGGAAAGGGGTGTTCAACCAAGAGCTGCTCATTACACATGTGAACCCTTATACTGAGGCTCAAGAAGCCTTCGAAGCCGCGTTGAAGAGGCCTACGGGTTATATTAAAGGCGTCCTTACATTCTGAGCATGTTGACTCGATGGTCTCCCTTAATGCATACGCAGCCTTGGAGAAAATATGTGCACTCAGACTTTCCTTTCCAGTACCTCTACTCTGTCCTCGTAACCCACGCAAACGCGCTTCGTCATGCCTAGGAATAAGCCGTGCTCAACCACACCGGGAATACGTTTTATCGCGTCTTGAAGCCTATAGGGGTTGGTAACCGTGGCAAAGCGTGTGTCAAGGATGAAGTTACCGTTCTCGGTGATGAAGGGTTGAACCTCTCCCTTCTTGTCTGTCAGGCGGAGGGCTGGCTCCCCACCGATCTTCGTAAGCTCCTTTGAGACAAACCTGTAGGCGTAGGGTATGATTTCTACGGGGATTGGATACCTCGACCCTAAGCGGTCTACGCGTTTCCCGTAGTCAACGATGACCACGTATTCCTTGGAAGCCGCGGCTAGGATCTTCTCACTAGTTAGTGCGCCTCCGCCTCCTTTAACAAGGTTGAGGTCTGGGTCAACCTCGTCAGCCCCGTCGATGTCTAAGTCTGCTTCAGGGTGCTCGATGAGGGTTGTTAGTGGAACCGCGGCGTCGACGGCGACGCGCATGATCTGGTACGATGAGGGAATGGCTTGAACCTTCATCCCCTCTTCCTTAACCTTCCTACCGAGCGCCCGTACAAAGTAGGCTGCCGTTGAGCCGCTGCCCAGAGCCAAGACATAGCCGTCCTTGACGAAGCGACAGGCGTATTCACCAACTCTACGCTTAGCTTCCTCCACGCTCATGCCAACCCTACCTCCGACCTCAAGCCGCATTTCCACAGCTGAATTTATTATCTTTACTATCACAGGCACAGATCGTCGTCTTGGAACTCACCTTCATAAACGCTTTAGGCATTGTATCTGCGGATAGTAGTTTTTAACCGAGGGGTTAGATGAAGACTGTTGAAAAGATCCTATTGAAGGGTATTATACTCCATGTTTTTCCAAGCCTTTACCTCCGCTTTTCTTCCGAAGGGGTATAACGATGGAAATATCCCTTAAGCTTACCAAGGAGCATCTACCACAGGCTAATACGTTTTAGATACGAGCTGGGTTAAGTCTAGTTCATCAACTGTTTCCTCTAAGGGCATCCCTTCCTTACTCCAACCTCTGAGTGAGTAGTACGCTGAAAGCATCTCCTCAAGTCTTACAATGGAGCCATCAGCCGGTCCTTCAGGCAAGGGTTCTTCAAGAAGCCTTCTCGGAAGTGTATCATCACCCTTGCCGAGGCCCTCACGGGTGTTGAACATCCGCGTTAGGGTTATGATACGGGCTCCAAGCCTTTTTAGAGCTTCCACGTTTTCGTACTTGAAGCCCGTGCATGGAACCATCATCTGCCACACTTCCTTTAGCTTCATCCCGAAGAGGGTGAAGAAGCATAGTACCGCTGAGTCGACGACAGCTTTCTCATCCTGTTTGTCTATAGCGAGCTGTACCTTTACGCGGTCGTAGGAGAATGGGTTAGCGCCTCCTCCGTAGCCGCAGAGCTCCGAACCCGCGGTGTAAGCCCTGAGGTGGCATCCGCCCCTTTCGGATACAGCGTAGCAGAGTCCCATCCCCTGCGCTGCCCTAGGCTCATAGGCTGGAAGCTCAAGTCCCTTCACGTGCATGGCGTAACGCGTGCTACCCGGGAACCCTGCGCTTAGACTTCTCACTCCTTTCTCAAGGATCTTCCCGATGCCTTCACCTTTCCCAATCGCCTCTGTTAGTTTCAGAAGCGCCTCCTGGTTCCCCCAGGTCGCTTCAACACCGTCTAGGTCTTTGGGTGAAACCATGTTTTTCTCGTAGAGTTCCATTATGAATGCGATGATGTCTCCTGTGCTTATGGTATCGATGCCGTAGAGGTCGCATAGATAGTTCGCGTAGGTTATAGCCTTCCTGTCGCTTACACCGCAGTTGGAGCCTAGGCTGAAGATGGTTTCGTAGTCTGGTCCGTCAACTGTTACCTCTCCGGCATCGGGGATTTCTAGGTTAGCGATTTTGCAGCAGGCGATTGGGCAGCCTAGGCTGCAGGAGAAATCCTTCCGCCAGAGGGTTTCCCTGAAGCGTTCACCTGAAAGCTCGTAGGCTTCCTTAAACCTTCCCGTTTGGAAGTTTCGAGTAGGTAGGGCGCCGGTTTCGTTTATGGTTTCAAGGATGTTCGCGGTTCCGTTTCGCGGCAGGCTTCTAACGGTGACCTCGTTCATCCTTAGAGTTCGATGGGCTACCCATACGGATTCTCTGAAACCCGATGGGTCGTGGACGTGAACGCTTCCCCTACCCCTAACCGCCACAGCCTTCAACCTCTTAGCCCCCATCACAGCCCCACATCCGCCTCTACCAGCGCAGCGGGTTCCTGAGAAAACCCCCGCGATTGGGGCTACCCGCTCCCCAGCCGGTCCAATGACGGCGAAGCTGTAACCGTCTCCTAAACGCTTCCCTAACGCTGACTGGGCTTCAAACGTTGTAAGCCCCCAAAGGTCTTTCGCAGGTTGTAAATCAAAGCTACCATCATCGATGACCAGGATGCTCGGGGACTCAGCGGACCCTTTTATCGCCACAGCGTCGAAGCCTGAATACTTTAGAGCAGCGCCGAAGTATCCACCGCAGTGGGAGTCGTTGACTGTTCCCGTAGCCGGGCTCTTGGTGACTATGCAGAACCTGCTGCTTGTAGGAGCTATCGTCCCAGTCAACGGTCCTGTGGCGTAGACCAGGAGGTTTTGGGGGGATAGGGGGTTTACCGCCTTGGGTGTATTTTTGTAGAGAAGCCATACACCGTACCCTTTGCCGCCGAGAAGGAGAAACGCGGCTTCCTCGTTCAGCGGCTCCGTTGTTAACCTTTCCTCGGTTAGGTCTACGTTAAGTACTTTCCCAGCGTATCCTCTCTCTGCAAGGTTCATTTTCTCAGCCCTCCGCTGCTGAAGCCTGTCTTTCGTAGACCTCGAGGGCGCCTGGTTGACACCATTCAACGCATTCTGGGAGGCGTTCGCACATGTCACAGATCAGCGGCTGTTTTCTTTCATCGTCGAAGCCCACCACGTGGAGGGGGCAGGCTTCCACGCATACACCGCATCCATCGCATCGATCAGGTATAACTTGGATGCAGCTAACCCGTGGGTTATGCGTTAAAGCGTGTTTAGGGCAGGCTTCAACGCATTTCATACAATGGGTGCATACGATTGGGCGGAAGCTTGAGGGTTCGCGTATTTCTATCCTTAAACGGGCTTTGGCTTTTGTGAAGACTTTATGGTGCTTGAAGCTGCAGGCTACGGTGCAGATGAGGCATCCTGTACACTTGTCCGCGTTTACCTTCAAGCCTAACGGACCCTTCCAAGCCCATCCGACGACTTCCCTCACAGGCTTACCTTCGTGGACAACGGCTTTGATGGATTCAACGAACTTGGCAGGGTTCTCAGCCTGCACAACCTGGCGGCCGAAGACCACGCCTGCAGCCCCGGCGCTTAGGGCTTCAGCCACAACCTCCAAGGCGTCGCGTATGGTTTTAGCCTTAGCCCCTCCAAGGATGAGTACGGGGACGTTTCCAGCAGCCCTAACGGCTTTTCTAAAGGTTTCTGGGTCGCCGCTGTATGGGGCTTTAATCGCATCGGCTCCGGCTTCAACCGCCATCCTAATAGACGCCGTTATGAGGTCCGCGTAGTTCGCTCCGGTTACACGTTCACCCATGGGTAAGGGTTCAACGATGAATGGGAGCCCAAGTCGACTGCACTGCTTTGAGAACGCGGTCATCAACTCGTAGTCACGTGACTCCTTTTCATCCTCCCCGTAGCCTATGAAGAAGTAGGTGACGATCCCGGAGGCGCCTAAGGCTACGGCGTCCTCAGCGCCTGCAACCGCCACCCGCTGTATACTCCGCGCAGGTAGCGTGTAGGTTCGATCCCTGAAGGCGTTAGTCCAGTCTGCTCTTATTAGGAGGGCTGGGGCTTTACGTCCTTGGAAGAGATGGTTTAACCGAGCGGCTTGACCTACACTCATGAGAACTGCATCAGGGCCTCCTGCAACTACTTTTTTTAACGTCGATTCAAGGTCTATTACACCCTTTATTGAGCCGAGCATGAAGCCATGGTCCGCCGCTACAACAACGGACCTTCCATCCTCGGGGTCTATGAACTTCCCGAGACGTATGGTTTTACCGGTTGACAAGGTTTTCACCTACGGCGTATCAGGTTTCCCTGTGTACGATGCTCCGTAGCGCTTTAAGATCGGCGGCTTCGAAGGGTTCTTTGCCTACGATGAAGCCCGATGCCCCTGTCCTCAGGACATCCTCTGAGAGGCTTAGGAGACCCTGAGTCTTAAGCTTCAGGTCGAGGATGAATACTGGAACCTTTGAGGCTTCGATGATACGCCGCAGCCCCTCAGGGCTTCCAGGGTATGGAACTGCAACCGCGTCTGCGCCGAGTTCGACTGAAACCCGCATAGCGAGGTCGAGGCAGTCGACGTAGTTGAGTGCTGTAACGCGGTTCCCTATGGGCATGGCTTCAACAAGCATGGGCATACCGTATCGGTCGCATTCCCGAGCTAGTTTAGCCAAGGCCTCCACGTTCCCAGCCTCATCCTCATCGTTTTCGTAGCCCATGAAAAGGTAGGCTGCGACGCCTGAAGCCCCGAGGGTTACAGCGTCATACGCGTTGGCGGACATCACGTGTCTAACCTCTCTGGCGGGGAGGATGGATCCTTCACCTCTGAACAGGTTTGTCCAGTCAACCCTGATGAGAAGGCATGGAGCTTCCCTGCCCTTGAAGGAATTTGATAACCGAGCGGCTTGACCTGGGTTTAGGATAACACTGTCCACCTCGGTGCGAATGCTTTCAACGGCTTCAGCTATGTCTAGGAACCCGCCTACAGGACCGAGCATCGAGCCTAGGTCTGCTTCAACGATAAGGGACCTCCCAGTGCCCGGGTTGATGAACTGACTTAGCCTAAGCGCTTTCCCTGGGCTTGAGGACACGTTCATGCACCTACCTAAGCCTATGATCTGTTGCCTAAGAAGATAAAAGACGTTTTCATCGATTTACCTAGCCGTGTAAACAAGTTCGGCCTTGGTTAAGCGGGGGTTCAAAGCTTTTTCAATTCGATCTTGAGGTATACCGATTCTATAATCGGGTCTTATAGTGTGTAGACATTACCTGAATGTAGTTTCTCTATTTAGCAGAGAAGCTGTTTTCAGGCTCCGACGAATGAGAAACAGCTTGTAACCAGGCCTGTTTCACGTGTTTCCACACTTTTCACTCAGGGTTTCTGTACGTTAAACCTCACCGTGAGACCTGGTTGAGGAGGGTTTCCTCATCATACCTGCGGCTGAGCCTTACTAGACGCTTTACGTTAATTCTTTGTGTTAAAAGCATATATGTGGTATCCAAGGCATAGTTCCAGACATGAACCTGATCTTCATCATATTGGATAGTTTCCGTCAAGACCACATCAGCTTCTACAACCATGGGAGCGTGGTATTCGATGATGTGCCCGCGTGTAAGACTCCGAACATCGATAGGTTCGCTCAAGATTGCGTGGTGTTTGAGAACGCGTATCCATGTGGTTTACCAACGATCCCCGTGCGATGTGAGCTGATGACTGGTCAGTACACGCTGCCTTACCGACCGTGGGAGCCCCTGACGCCCCGTGAGGTGACTGTCGCCGAGATCCTTCGACGGGAGGGCTACGTTTGTGGTTTGATCTCAGATACCTACCATTACAGGGCGCCGGGTATGAATTTTCACCGCGGGTTCCACGCGTATCGATGGATCCGAGGACAGGAATACGACCCCTACGTTTCCTCACCTTCAAGGCGTAGGGTGGATGACTACGCGAACGCGAATTACCCGGAGGTTTGGCGGAGCCGCGTCCACCAGTTTCTCGCGAACACGGATGATTTCACGGATGAAGCCGACTGGTTTTCCGCGAAGGTCGTAGCTGAGGCTGTGGAGTGGCTGGAGAAGAACCGTGTGCATAAGAAGGTTTTCCTCTGGGTCGACTCCTTCGACCCCCACGAGCCCTGGGACCCACCTGAAGGGTTTGACACGTACACGGATCATGGCTACGCGGGTTCACGCCTCATCCTACCCATGGGCGGACCGGTTGAGGAGTGGGCTACCCCAGAAGAAGTCCGTTACATCCGGGGGCTCTACGCTGGGGAAGCCTCCTTCGTCGACCACTGCCTCGGAACACTCTTCGCGAGGCTGAAGGAACATGGTTACTACGATGATTCCTTGATAATTTTGCTGTCGGACCACGGGCATCCACTTGCTGACCATGGGAAATTCCTTAAAGGCACAGACCGCATGTACAGTGAGCTTCTGAAGCTGCCGTTCATGGTACGTTTACCAGACGGGTTGAGGGGTAGGCGTACAGACGCCCTCGTTCAGTTCCCAGACGTCTTACCCACGGTTTTAGAGATTCTCAGCCTTGGAAACAACATCGGAAGCATGCATGGGAAGAGCTTCCTACGTATCCTCACAGGTGAAGCTGAAGCGCATAGGGACGCCACTATCACAGGTTACTATGATGGCATTGAACGTTGCATCCGCGACCGTGAATGGAGCTACGTCCAACGCCCCAAGGATGAGCCTGATGAGCTTTACAACCTACGCATCGACCCGGGGGAAAGGTGTAACCTCATCGATGAGAGCCCCGGGGAAGCGAAGCGCTTAGCTTCAAAGTTTGGAAACTACTTCAAACGTCAGGAGGGAAGGGTGGTTAAAGGGATCCAGGGGAAATATGAGCTGGCTTCTGGAAGCCTTAGGTGAAACCCCACGGTGCCTAAGCGATGTGTTATAAACCCTTGTTATAGTAGAATGGGGGATTTCATAAGTGCATCTTATGGTTTCTACTAACGGTTTATACTCGATGAGCTACATAGGTGTCTTCAGAGTGATGCTTGAAGAAGGTGGTTGTAGATGAAGCTCTCTGTATGCAACGAGATGTTCGAGGGCTGGAGACTTGGTAAAATATTGGAGGCTGTGGTTAAGCTGGGCTGCGATGGCATTGAGATCGCGCCGTTCACGTTAAGTCCCTCTGTTGAAGCCATACCTAGAAGGGAGCGTATAGAGCTTCAGGAGATGATCCGAGGTTATGGATTGGAGTGCGTAGGGCTCCATTGGCTTCTCGTCTCTCCGCCTGGTCTGCACATCACATCAGCTGACAGTGGGGTTAGGGAGCGGACGCAGCAATACCTTTACAGTCTGGTAGAGTTTACCTCTGACATCGGTGGGAAAATTATGGTTTTCGGGAGTCCTAAGCAAAGGATGGTTATGAAGGGTGTGACGAGGTTGGAGGCGTGGCGGCGTGGGGTTGAGGTTTTCAGGAGATGCGGTGAAGCCTGTGAAAGACTGGGGGTTAAGATAGGTTTTGAACCCCTCCCCAGAACGGAAACGGATTTCGTTAACACAGCTGGGGAAGCCCTGAGGTTTGTGGAGGAGGTTAACCATCCTATGGTTGGGATTACCTTAGACGTTAACGCCATGAGCCGGGAGGAGAAGTCTATACCGGATGCTATAAAGACCTGTGGCAGGCATCTGATTCATTTTCACGCCAATGACGATAATAAAGGGTATCCGGGAACGGGTAACGTGAACTTCCGGGAGGTCTTCGACGCGTTGAAGAGTGTTGGTTACGGAGGCTACATCTCCATCGAGACTTTCGTGAAGGTCCCTGATGTAGAGAAGGAGGCGGGGGAAGCCCTGAGGTTTCTGAAGGGCTTCCTTTAACCAACATGGTTTATGGCATTGTGTGGAAGATGAAAGCGTGTCGTCTCCTACCTAGTCTATTGGAGAAACCTAGCGTTAACCCTTTTCAACCGTGAACCAGGGGGGGTTACAGCTTCTAGGCTAGACTCAGCTGCCTCCCCCCGCAATTACTCTTTTAAAACGTGTTCACAGGTTATCGCCGGAGAGCACTTGCATAAGGGAAACCGTGAACTGCTACGAACAGGTATGAGTCTTAGGATGCTACTTTTATCTAATTGCATACGAGCTTTTACTGCCTAAGTGTCTGGAATGGCGCGTTCAATGAAAGATACGCCTATGCAATGCGACGTATGTCCCTGTCTAACGCTATGCGCTAAGCATAAGGAAGTTAGAGAGAAGTTGCTTGTAATGGAAGGCGCAGTTATGCGGACACCGTTTAGAATACAGTACATCGTGTAGGTAGAGATCTAAACGGTGTAAGTCCACTCTCTTCCAACGTGTTGACTAGGATTAAGCGTTTTACAATCCTTTGCTTTACCTTTATTGACCCGTTTAAACGGTGGGAGTTGAATAGTTAAGCAGACTTAACAGCGAGGACTAATGGTTTATTCAGGAGTGAGAACTTGGAAAAAGAAGGGTGCGGTGGGAAAACAGATAAGAATTTCACTTTGCCCTCAGCTCAGCGATTGGTATATGACTCTTCTGTAAAAGCTTAAATTAATTAGATGTGGCTCAAGGAGAGGGGTTATTATGTTCTCGTCTCCAGACAGCCGTGTCTTACGCGACCTTGCCGAGCATGTGGCTGAGATCGCGGATCTACCTATTCAGGAAGAACGCCGTGAACTGTGGAAAAAGCACAACAGCCTGCAACCAGTCCGACCCATGATCCTCGTCTTTCCAGAGGGGGCGTGGGAGGAGTTGCTGACGGAGAAGGACCTTCGATGTGAAGGGGAGGAGGCGAGTCGCGTAGAGTGGGCGTTACGCAGCCGCATCTACTACCATGAACACTTTCAAGACGACACTGTGATCGAACGGGAGTGGGTTGTCCAAAAGGTGGTCCATAGCTCTGGTTGGGGGCTTGAAGGTCGACGCATCCCAAGTCCCGAGGCACGAGGGGCTTGGAAGTTCGACCCTGTGCTTAAAGGTCCCTCTGACCTAGAAAGGCTGCGCTTCCCAGAGATCGTTTATGACGAGGAGGCTACGGAGCGTATGCTGGCGCAGGTGGAGGAGCTTTTCGGCGACATTCTCGACGTTAAACTCAAAGGTGTGGCACACATCTCCTACCACTTGATGAACCAGTACACTGACTGGCGTGGACTGGAGCAGATGATGACTGACATGTTCCTACAGCCTAAGATGCTCCGTGAAGTGTTGGCATTTATGGTTGAAGGCCATCGCCGCATCCTACAACAGTACGTAGACCAGAACCTGCTTTCGCTGAACAACGATGGTACCTATCACAGCTCCGGCGGCAACGGTTACACGGATGAACTGCCTAAGCCTGGTTTCGACCCCGACCGTGTACGCCCGTGCGACATGTGGTCCAGCGCGGAGTCACAGGAGATGGCGCAGGTTGGCCCCCGGCAACACGTAGAATTCGCGTTGCAGTATGAGAGAAAGCTGTTGGAACCCTTTGGACTGAACGGTTACGGTTGCTGCGAGGACTTAACTAAAAAGCTCGACGATGTGTTCACCATCCCTAACCTCCGCCGCGTCTCCATCTCACCCTTCGCGGATGTTGAAGCGTGCGCGGAAAAGCTTCAGGGAGATTACATCTTCTCGTGGAAGCCACATCCAGCGCACTTGGTAGGTCGATTCGACGGAGAAATGATCCGGAGCTACATCAGGCGTACCATCGAGGCAGCGCAGGAGCGTGGCTGCGTACTCGAGATGGTCCTCAAGGACACCCACACCTGCGAACATCATCTCGAACGCTTCGATCGCTGGACACAGATTGCTAGGGAAGAGGTTGACCGGGTTAGTGGATTTTCTGCTTAGAAAAACGGTGTTAAAATGTACATTGCTGAGTGGAGTAAGGAGAAGGGGTCTGTTCATCTTTTTCGACCCGACCTTCTCAACGTACCTTCATCGAGCGTCATCCTCGGAGTTGCCGTGTACGGGGAGGATAAGACCCTACCCCATGCCCACGCTGACTCAGACGAATGGTTCCTCGTGGTTGAAGGTAAAGGGAACGTAGAAACTGATGGGCAACCGAACATTCTAACCACAGGAGGCACCGTCTATACTCCCCCATACATGTGGCACAGTTTCCAAGGCTTAGAGGGATCGTTTAGAATACTCTACGGTATATACTCTTGGAGAACCTACACTCGTCCAGGCGAATGTGAAGCCATAGTGCCGGTGCAGGGTAGAAAGCCTCTCATCCTAAGCCTCAAGGAGGCAAGGGCTGAGGCTTCAGGTGGCAAGCTATCTCTAACGCTGCTTGAGCCTTGGAACGTCGGTCGAGTAAATTGCCTAGGTGTTAACTACTGTCTCTATGCACCGGGCACCGTGGTTAAAGCCCATGCCCATGAAGCACTGGAGCAGGTTACCTACGTAGCCTCGGGCAGATTAAAGATGGGAGTCGAGGAGGAGCAAAAAGTGCTCTCTAAGGACAACGCTGTCTACGTCCCCGTAGACGCGGTTCATAGCTTAGAGAACGCAGGCGATGAGCCTGTGGCTGTTGTTAACGCGTATTACGTTTCCAAGCATCTTTGGCTGGGCAGCGTTGAATCCTTCTTTACAAAGACCAACCCATGTACTGAACCTTCGCGTTTGAGGTACCCATCTGAAATCTAACCCGGTGGGCTTTCATACCTGTACCGGAACCTCGTAAACGTAAGCGTTATTGCCTCCTCTATGAGCAACCATGCGATGGCTCAGCGTTGAGCGGGAGCTTTCCCATTAACTACCTCGGCGGAACAGGGTTCATACAGGTGCACCAGACGGTGTTTGTAAGGGTAAAGACGCCCGAGTAGCGGTAATGCTTCAAGGAGGAATCGCTTAGCGAAACATGGTTTCATATAAGTCCAACTTGATCATTTCACTGTACAAACCGGAGGAGCCTTATCGAGGCTTAGAAGACCGATTTCAGAGTTAAGTCTCCTGCTTAAATAAACCATTGTAATAGTGAAATTTGGGCATCGAGGGGTTAAAAATCATATAGGGGATTAACGCAGGAGTTGACCTATATGGGTCAAAGTTGGCGGGGAAGCATGCTAGTAGTGATTTCCGCCGTCTCTTTTGGGTTCATGCCGGTCTTCGCTCGCCTTGCTTACGGAGAGGGCGTCGGTGTGCTCGAACTCCTCTTAGTCAGGTTCGCGTTAGCATTCCTAGTAATAGGCGTACTCCTCCGCCTGACCGGCAGGAACCTATCAGCGTCTAAGGGTCAACTGTTATTTTTATCCGCTCTTGGTGGGATAGGGTATTTCCTCCAGGCGACGCTTTATTTCAACTCACTGCTGTACATCCCAGTCCCCGCTGTTGCCCTAATCCTCTACACGTACCCTGTCTTTGTTACATTCGGTTCCTTAGCACTGGGTTTTGAAAAAGCCTCCGCCTCCCTTGCCTTATCCCTGCTTCTGGCACTGGCGGGTTTATACCTCGTAGTAACCCCAATCCATGGATTCGTTCTCATAGGATTCCTTATGGCACTCGGCGCCGCCGTAACCTACACGGTCTATATTCTGGTAAGTACGCGGGTGTTGAAGAAGTTAGGTGGGGAAGTTGCCTCGTTCTGGGTCATGGGATCCGCGGCTTTAAGTTTTACGCTGTACGGTTTATTTAAAGGCGGTGTCCGTATGGCATGGGGTTACGGGGCGTGGGTATGGTTAATATTAATCTCCGTAGTCAGCACCGCGGTTGCAGCTACAACCTTTTTTCAAGGGTTGAAGCTAGTAGGGCCATCCACGTCCTCCATCCTAAGCCTCATCGAACCGATTACCTCGGTTATCGCAGCCTCTATACTGTTCGATGAATTTCTAAGCGTTTATCAATTAATAGGCGGACTGCTGGTGCTACTAGCCGCCAGCATTGTAGCACTCTTCAAGCCCTCCAAATAACCCGCTATTTCCTTAAAAACAGCCGCAAACGGAGCCTGAAACGGGCTTATTCACCTCCAGTAAACAACCAGTATCTGCCCAGTAAACCACCTGTCATCGTCCGCTTCCCTCCGATCATCCGGGTTATCACTTCATCCAAGGTCGCCTTGGTCCGCAGCTCGTAGCCTCTGCGCCCACGTGTAAAGAGGGGGGAGGGGAGTCTATGTTTATATAATTTGCTTATACATTATGTTTATACAGTGTGG
>CAYNFI010000030.1:1932-21718 GCA_964396445.1 uncultured Candidatus Bathyarchaeia archaeon | reverse complement strand
CAGCCCTATCCTGTCCGATTATGCCTTCAAGCGGGGGCATATCCTCAGTCGTTTTACACCCTAACGCCGTAGAGTCACATTCTCTTCTAATCTTTTCAACAGGAAGCTCATTGATCATGCGATCAATCCTTCAAATTAAACATCCTATTTGACACGCTTGATATTATAGGAGGGAAGGCGATTCTTAAGGCTAACGATCTTAAGGCTTCTTCTGTAACATTTATTTATTTTTCATCCTTTCTCCGCCTTTTAACCACTTGAAGGTAACACTCCGATACATTATGTGAAGACATCTTCTCTGTAAGCTACGCCTGCTGCGTGGATGCCGAATTCGCGGAATGTTAAGCATGTTGTGGCGTAGTAGGCTGTGTAGATCATCCCGTCATCTAGTTGAACCGTGCTCGGGTACCCGCAGTCCGTGTTAGTTGCGTAAGAGACGAGTGCGGCGCTCCGGTCCAGTCTCCAGCTTTTCCCTTGGTCCGGGCTTATGACCGCCTGTATGCCGTAGGGCACACGTCTATGTCCGAAGGTTAAAAGAACTTTCCCGCTTTTCAGGACGCATAGGTCTCCCGGGTGTTCCCCACCGATCGTTAAGGGCTTCGGCTTCGACCACGTATACCCAGAATCCTGGGAGTGGCTGATGTCGATGGCTTCACCGTCAGGCTTAGGTGTGCGCAGAGCCGCCACCATGTTTCCATCGGTCAGCTTAAGGATAGATGTTTCATTAGTTCCTTCAGCTACGAGGGTTACGTCACCCCATGTGAAACCGTTATCCCTTGAACGTATGATGTAGCTCTTCCCGACGCCCTTCTCCTCATCGTAAGCTGACATCAGAACCGTTCCGTCTTCCAGCTGCGTCATCCTAGCATATGGGGAGCCTAGCTTAACGGGAACATCGATGGGAGTAGGGGCACTCCACGTCTTTCCCGTATCAATCGAACGGGTTATGAGAAGCTCACAGCGCATCTTATCGCGCTGCCACAGCCCATTTTCATAGCCCCAGATCCGTGCGAAAGCCACGAGAAGTGTGCCGTCCTTGAGCTGGCAGAAAGCTGGGTTGCGGTCATCGGTCTGCGAAGCTGTTACGAGGCGTGGGGAGTTCCATGATTTCCCCCCATCGCTTGAGGTTGCCATCTCAAGGCGCCCCCTTTGACCAATATGGTAATCGCCCATACGGAAGACAACGGCTAGGCTTCCATCACCTAACTTAACAAGGACTGGGAAGTAACCGCCCATAGGCGTGATGAGGTAGCGCTTCACCCGTTTAACCGCGCCGACCATAACCTCATCGTCAACTTCCATAAAAAAATTGTAACTCACAGCCATACCCCCCCTATTCGATAACTTATAGCTGATCTATTCATAAATCATTTAGGGTTAAATACTCGTCTCAAACCCGTGAAGAAAAACCGTTGTAAACTTTTGATATTTTCTCAAACCATGACCTCCACCTAGTCGTTGAAGGCACGGATGGCCACCTGCCCACGTTTTACTCGGTAATCGTGACAACTGCACCTTTCTGCTCTTTAAGCCTGAAAAGCCTGCGGAGAAAGCTCAAATCCTCATCTACGGATAGAATTAAGCTTGAAACTTAAGAATCTTCTTACAAGGTTGACAATAATGTTAATATTGATAATCTGCTCTTCTATGGTTAAAGGGAGAGTAAATGGTTAAGAAAGGGGTGAACGTAGCCCTTTCTGAGGAGCTTCTGACGCTGATCGATCAGCGGCGGGGGCTTGTTTCTCGGTCTGCTTACGTGGAGGACCTTATCCGAAGGGCTTTAGGTCAATCTAAACCCCCCTCCCCTGTACAGGTACAGGTAATTGGACGCCCAGCACCGCCTCGTTCCCAACGTCCAGAGGGACGTATCGCCTTCTAGAAGCCCCTACCCCTGGTACATCATAGTTAATGGAATTACATAGCTTCACAATGTCCCGTTAGCGGTTCTCTTGTCTGAGGGAATGGCTGAGAGGGTGCACTCTAGCCGCCATTTTCCTATCCAAGAGAAAGCCTTATAACCCCTGACGCGAACAAGGTATCCAGAGACGGTAAGGCGCAGGAGTACGAAAGTACTTCTGTGTCTCCGTCATTGCAACAATATGTTCTTGGTTGCTTTAATCGTTCGGGAAAGGCTGGCTTCTATAGTGTCTACCTGCGACTGCGAAAGGTTTGATACCCTTGCTTCGTTGGCTATCTCGCCGCAGAGTCGCACGAAGCCCTCCATATACTCCTTCGCGTCGCGTATAGGAAGCCCTTGTTGAGAGAACTCTTGATCGAGTATCTTGTCATGTGTTCCTCTCAGTCGCCCTCGGACGACCATGTCTCTTTCTGGGTGAATTGATCCGAAGACCCGTTCGAAGGAGTGTAATGAACCTCTATCATCGAATTCCATTCTGAATGGCTCGTACATTAGATGGTCTGGATCATTTGAGTGTAAGATAAACGGAAGTGAATACTGGAAGTCCCTAGGTATGTCTCCGTAGAAGATCACGCGGCGGTGGAATGTTGGTCGAGGCACTCGTTCTGAGAACTCATTATAGAATGTGTTCAGCTCCTCTTTGTTCATCATTGGTACATACTTCACATTGTGAGGGTATAGAAGGCTTGGCTGTGAGGCGGAAATGCATGCAAGACTACCCGCCATGTTAACTACGGGGTGGTATTCATCCCCCTTTGTTATTCCGAACACGGGTGTCGTCTGTAGCGTGAACCTCGAAGAAGGTCCTTGTGCTGAGAGGAACGAATTCCACCAAAATACGAACGGGAATCCACCATCAACATAGGAGAAGACTCTGTAGTCACTTAGGGTGGAGTTCGAGAGGATTTTCGACGTATTTACCAAGTCTGCGAACACCATCCTAAAGCCATAAGCCTTAACAAAGGCCTCCATCCAGAACGGGGACCGCTCATACCTCTTCAAGTACTCTGCAGTCTCTGAAATGGAAGCCGGAATCCCAGTTTGGATCGCCTGTAGTAACATACCTCTCCAGACAAACAATCTCTTCCCCTCTAGCAGGCAGAACTGCCGAAGCACATCTATTTGGTGTTCACATGGGAAGAGATAGTGGTCGACTGAGATAGACTCATCTTGTAATACCATCCTAACGTATCGACCGAGGGCCTCCTTTGTCTGACCTCTCAAAGCAGCTTTGGATGCGGTTAGCATCCCGAAATGCAAGATATTGTAAACAAACGGGCGTAGTTCATCAGTGATAGCCATCCCAACTCTTATGAAACGGAGGTTTTTTCCTACAACCCCGCTCTCATCGAACCCATTCAACTCAAACGTGACAGACATTTCTTGTTGAGTTAGACGGCGCACCCTCTTAAATCTAACTCAATTTTTACAGACAAAGATCTACAGCGTAAAAATCGCGATAGGTTACACATCGTAGCCCTGTCATGCTTGATATAATTAGGATGCCGCGCTTTTCGCCGTCTTTGTTCTTCCGTGAAAGGTAACTGGTCAACCTCTGTCGTCGCAGTGGCAATTAATTATTTAAGAACTAAGCGACAGCTAATTGTAGAGAGGTCATGACCATCTCAAACCTATCCGATCCCACCTTCTGGATTCCAACATTAATTTCAATTATTGCAGTTTTTCTATTCTACATCGACATGCGTCACAGACTAAAGCAAGAGCAGGAAGCTTCAAAATCCATGCTAAATCTAATCAATGTTATGCGAGAGGAGCTTAACCTTTTCAGAGAGCAAATTACTAAGGGCAGATTAACAAACGAAGAACTAGAAAGACAGAAACTTCTCCAACGTCAACAAGAACAAAAATGGCGTCAAGCTAAGGACATTTTCAAAGGAATAAAATGGCTAGCAGAAATTGTTGGTGCTGAAAATGAGCAATAAGTAACCCGTTTTCCACACTCTTCTTACACCCTTCTTCTAGATCACAGCGATTCGTCCTTGTGGTCCTCCTATTTTGACGCTATGGCAGGCTAGGGCGAGGGCGTAGGCTAGATCATCCCAGGTACCCTGTCGGTGGTCGAAGGTGTAGCCTCCGATTCTGGTACGCGTATAGGTTATGCAATTCAAGGCGTTGATAAGGTCCAAGTTATGGGGAAGAATGAGCTGGCGTTGCTCAAGCAACAGCTTCAGGTTGCCGAGGAGCCCCTCTTTCTCCCGTTGTGTCAGGACTAGGAGAGGTTTGTCTATCCGAATCTCTCGGGTGTATTAAAATCCCTGATATCTTTACCAACCCTACGAGGAGGTTGTAATTGAGGAAAGGCTCTCCTTCAGTGAAGTGGATGCCAAGGTTGATGTCTACACTTCCAAACTCCTTTGGATATTTTTCAGAAAGGCTTCCAGCGAGCTGTTTCAGAACCGTTTCAGCGTCGTTTAGGCTTATCCAATCTTCTCACCACCTCGGGGAACAAGCGTATATACTGTGCCTGCGCTCATTCGTGCACTTGTAGGTTAGGAGTATTCCTCCTGAGAAGGGCTTAGGTATTGGTAGTTTAGACAAAGGTTCAAGCCTCTGTTAAAAATGACTGCTAGGTTATCCGTTTAGACGAACTGGTACTTTTTCATTTTAGGTACAGTGTACTTATCATAGTTATTTGACGATGTGGTCTAGTTGGGTTTAAGTTTTGGAGTCGTCATTCATACTTCAATACCAGCATGCAGTATGTATGTAAAATTGGAACTGTTAGGTTTACGAAGTCTCCGTCCTGCGTGAACGGAATGGGTGTTTCCTCTGGACATAGTATGGTCTTCAAGGCTTTTCCCCTAACCTTCACTTTCATGGGAATATCGTGTACCGGTATACTCGGTTCTCCTACGTCAGATTGGGAATTGACGAGGCTGATCACGTACGCTTTTTCCTCTGGTTTATGGAATTGAATGATTTCCACGCATCCGGGGGCAGAGGCCTCGAAGGATAAGGGTTCCTGAACCAGCGACCTTATAATATTCGCAAAAACCGTTCTATGTTTAAGCGATTGGACCGCGTTTGCCTCTATGGAAGCTGAGGACCAGATAACCCTTCCCCTCCCATATTTTTGGAGTACCAACGCAGGTTGCTCGGTACGAGGTCCCGGTGGGTTGGAGTGGATGGATGCAAACTTTGAAGGGTCTTCTGGATCGGTGTAAGGCAGCGTGATCGTTGCCATCACGCCTTCCTTCGAAGAGAAACCTGCTTTAACCTGGGAATCGGGTATGGATAGTGGATGTTCCTCAGTGATTCCTGGTAGAAGCCACTTCCCCTCCGATGTGGGAGCGACGTAAGTGAACTTCTCCGCTGTTTCTCCCATGAAATTCGCGTTTAACATTTCCCGAAGTTTCGATTTCAACGTGAACTTACTCGCGTAAACGCTTCCACCAACGGCTACGTATTCCCTTACCGCATCCGCTTCCTCATCGGACAACCTCAACACATTGGGTAATATAACGACTCGGTAGTGCGCTAAGTCCTTAAGGTTCTTCCTCGTGATTATGCCGAAGGGGATGTGATTAGTCCTTAGGGCTTGTGCAGCGCCTAGAGCGGCCTCTAGATGCGGCAGTTTTACACCCCACTCTTCAGGCTTTCTCCCCTTGTAAGCGAAATCCATCTTCGAGTCGAAGCTGAAGTACACCGCGATGTCCTGGCATAGTTGTCCTCCGAGGTACTTCTCATACCCGCTCACCTCACCGTAGATCTCCCCTATCATACTGTATCTCCCTTCATCGAAGGTTCCTACTGGGTCAACGGCGTCGATCATCAGGAAAGCGCCGTTGTGTGCAAGCGTTAAGAAGACGCGGCGTTCCAAAAGCTCCCTCGGCTTCGTCGTGGTATGGTCCGCTAAGCCTGGGTAACATATGGATGTATGGAACTCAAAAGGCATATTCGGTGTGAGGTTGTAGAAGAGTTTGCAGATGAAAGACTGCTGGAGGGCATCGCCGTAGAAGTCACCGGCTACGTAGTCGCAGTGGTCCGCTAAGAGGTGGGATGCTCCGTAAGTCCACGGAGCGACTGTGGTTGAGGACTGATGTTCAACAGCGGTTTCGGGTTTATGCCTTTTAACGGTGGATGTGGCGAAAGCGGCGAATTCAGCCAGCCATTCCTCCCGTTTAGTCTGGAATCTAACCCAGGAAGGATCATCCCAATCGATTATCATCGGCGGATCTTTCCCTGTTTCCTCTCTGTACCTTCTCCTACAGTTTGCACAGTAGCATACACCCAGCCAGAAGGTCATGTCGAAGAAGATTCCTTCAAAGCTGTAGCTCTGGCATAACTCCTCGATTTGGCCTTGGACGAAGCTTCTGTACCCTGGGGAGTTGGGGCAGCAGACGCCGTAGCGCCCAGAACGCCCCGGCTTTTCCCTCGATGTTTTTCCTTCAACATCTACGATTCGCCATTCCGGGTGTTGTTCGTAAGCCCAGTTGTTGTATAGGAGGCTGTAGTAGACGGTTACCTCCATGCCTTCTCTATGGCATAAACCGATGATCTCCCCTAGGACATCTCTTCCCTTTATCCCCCTGTGCATGCGACCTGTCTTAGTTGGCCAGTAGCAGTAGCCTACGTGGGAGTTCGCGTAAACCATAGCTGACTTAGCCTTGGATTTCTTCAACAGCTCAACATAGCCTACTGGGTTTAATTGGGAGAGAAACCTCTCATCCCAATCCTCGATGTGCATATCCGCGAGTATTCGACGGTAACTCTTCGCGTACCAGTATCGGTCCGTCATAACTAGGGCTCCTCTCCGTGTTCTGGGAACCTCTCTCTTAATAAAAATTGTGGACGCTCTCGAGCTAAGGCTTTTCGTTTACAACGTTATAAAATCCTTGAATCATGGCTTTGAAGACGGGGAAAAAGGTCGTTTTCGACCGGTATCTATTCACCTACAGATCGAGACTTGAAGCGTCTGATCCTGGTTTATCGTAAGCGAGTTTAGGGTAACTGCAATGAAGCCCTCTTCTAGGGTGATGTTTGCCTCAACCTCTTCACCGTTAAGGGTAACTATACCCCTCGACTTCTCCAATCTCATGCACGGCAGCTCCAACCTATCCAGAGTTAACACACCATAGTTCATGGTTAAACCGAAGTCTGCTCCGTCTTCCCGACGTTTCTGCGTATAAACTCCCCATCCTGAGGCTGATGAGAAGAAGGTTTGGAAATCGTCTTGGAAGATTTTAGGCGCGAATCGTAATCGTCTCTCAGGAGCGGAGTAGCTGAACCCTGTAAGAGCCAGTAGTAGGGCGTAGCTCGCCATGGAGCGGGCGTAGTGATGCCCGCACTCAAACTCATCCCAGGGATTCCGTCTGTCGCCTCTATGCCTCCTCCTCGTTCCCATCACCGTTGCTAAGCCTTCTTCAACCATGCCTTCGTAGATCAGGTGGCTCGCCACCTGGTATTCCACGCCGCACCAAACCTCGTCGGAGTACATGACTGGGCAGCCTGGGCGTCCCCCCCTCGGCCACGTGCATATGATGAGACCCGCTTCATTACTAACCGCGTAGATCCTTTGAAGACCTGGATGGTTGAATAGAGTTGGCTTCCAGTTGTATTTGAAGATCGATTGCATCGCGACGCGGACCTTCTCCTCGTCGAATAGGTATCCTAACCCGAGCATGTGGCTGTACCACTGCCCGATCATCTGGTCGGAGAGGCATCCCCTCCCATACTGCCAACTAGGCCATTCCTTAAACACATCATCCCTGCCATGCCTGAGGGTTAGCTGCTGATAATGGTCAGGCCACGTCTTATACGCATCTGGTTTGACTTTCTGCTCATAGTATTCGCCGTTGAAGAGGTTGGCGTCATACCATCGTGAACCCTTCGCTGAGAGTTCGAGGTATTCCTCAGCCTTCTCCTCTTCACCTACGTGATGAGCAACCTCTGCAGCTGCTCTGAGGGCTGCGAGGTACAGGCTTCCAGTCATGGTGTTTGGTCCGTAGAACTCTATGTCGTAGGTGTTATGCTGCATCCCCTCCATGACGCCGTCCTTGTCGGCGTCCCAGTATTTCCAGGCGAATTCCAGTATCCGCTTCACAGTGGGCCAGGCTTGTCGAAGCCAAGCCTCGTCGCCGGAGATAAGCCATTGGCGGTAGACTTGGAGAACGATTCCCATCTGGCCATCGGCGGCTGGGTGGAACGTGGGCTTCGCCTTAACCCCTAGTGGTAGGGGCATGCGGAAGGTCATGAAGCCGTCTTCTTCAACTGAGTTGGTGAAGTGGGCGTCGAGCATGGAGCGTTGCAGGTTTGGGAAAAGGTATTGGAGGGCTTGAGCGTAGTTCCATACGTGGGTGCATGAGCCCTCGCAGCACCCGGCTTCGTTGGAGCAGCCTTCGAAGCCGTAGAAGGTTCCATCCTCAAGGCGGACACATGTATGCGTCTTCAGCGTTGAAAGCTGGGAGGTTACGGCGTCGAGAACGTGTGTTGGAAGTGTGGAGGTGCAGAGTGCGTCGTGGAAAAGCTTCGTTTCCCTCCAAAGACGGTTAAGATTCAGCGCTACGTAAAGCGCGACGTCCCAAGCGTCCTTCCACACAGTGGCGTAGTAGTTCCTCCAAGCTTGCTTAGGATCTTCCTTCCCCCAGTAGCGTTCAAAAACGGGGAAATACCAGGAGAGAATGAAGGGTATGGTCACGCATTCACCGGGCTTCACGGTGTAAGTGGCGGCTACCGTTCCCGTGTTCGATTCCCCTGGCTCAGGGGGGAAAGCGTCGATGAGCGTTAAGGCTTCCCAGAACTTTTCCACTCCGCGTCTATGCCAGCGAGTCCAAACGGTTGCATCGGGGCTTATGGTCGCGAGTGCCATGGAGCCGTAGCGTGGGGAGTCGGCGTGGACCTTGGTTGTTGACAGGTATAACCCTTTAATTCCCGGGGCTTCCTTTACCTCGTTGACGTCGCCTTGAGCCTCATCTGGGTAGCCGACGAGGTTTGTAAGGTTACCGAATATCGTGGCTGAGACGTTTTCGCCGCTGAGGTTCATCACTCGATAGAGGAATACGGCTGCTGGGATGCTTGAATCCCTATCGTTGAGTGGTATGAAGGGGTTGAACGCTTCAAGAGTTACCTCAACCGGGACGTCCGGGTCGCTTAAGGCTACTGTCGCGATTGGGTAGGCACCCGTGAAGTTTACGATACGGAAGTGTGGGAGCCCCTGCCCAGTGTCTCTCCGCCCGGATCCATGTGTAAGTGAGAAGCCGTCGCCGGCGTAGGAGCCCTCAACCTGACCTTGCAGTACCTTCACAACAGGCGGCTTACTTGGAAACCTCACCTTCAATGTGAAGAAGGATCTGGGGATGGTGAAGCCCTTCATCGGCCTGTTCATAACCTCCCAGTCGCGGAGCTGTCCCCATCCTCCAAGGCTTACGGAGCCAGTGCCTACGCCGCCTAGTGGAAACGCTACCTCGTCGAGGCTTCGCCCACTCAAAGCCGGTTGAGGACCGCGTCTGTAGAGCTCCATTTTTGAGTAGGGTATCTCAGGCATATCAACGACACTCCTACGTATTCACGTATAATCTATACTTAACGCTGGTAATTTTTAAACTCTCGGGCTGCGAGTTTTCACCAGCGTGATGTATAATGGAGTTTAGCTGGAGGCGGTTTAGGGGAAACCCAGTTTTTCCCGCTGTCCCGGGAACATGGATGGAATCTCAGACAGCTAACCCCGACCTTCTCCGCATCGGTGACGTTTATTGCATGTATTTTCGGGGGCAGCGGGGTGGACATGACAGGGTTGGTTTAGCCACGGTTAACGTCGATGAGTTTGATGGGAGAACCTGGGCAGTTCTAGAGGAGCCTGTCATCGATGTGGGTCGACCCGGTGACTGGGATGAAACCCACGTTTTAGACCCAGCCTCCATACTGTTCAACGGGACTGTGTTCTTATACTATTCAGCGGTCAGCCCTACATGCCACCGCTCCGTATGCCTAGCCACCTCAAAGGATGGGCTTCATTTCAGCAAGTATGCTGGAAACCCCGTGGCGATCGGAGGTGGTCCAGAGATAGTGTCCCGAAACGGAGTGCTTCACCTATACTATTGGAAGCCAAGGAATGAAGGGGGTTTCCAGATTCATCTAGCAACGTCACACGATGGATTCCGCTTCGAGGAGCCTTACACCGAGCCAGTTTTACCTACGGGTTCCGAGGGGAGCTGGGACAGCCGCACAGTTGAGACTCCTAGGGTCTTCGAGGAAGATGGGTTGTATTACATGATGTACTGTGGCTCAGACCGCTACGATGACTATCCTTGGTACGCAGGATTAGCTACATCCCGTGACCTTGTGCACTGGGTGAAATACCCATGTAACCCTGTTTTCTCCCGTGGAAGGAAGGGTGAGTGGGATGAGGGAGCTATCTGGTTTACAACGGTGGAGAAGATTAGGGGAGTCTACTATATGTGGTACGAAGGCTATGGAGGAGGTTACGCTAGAACCATACCATACGGTTCCTACCTTAAGGGAGGAAAATCACAGGTAGGCTTGGCAACGCTGGAGGCTGAATACTTCTACGTTAAGCCTTAAATAAAGAACGGAGCTTTGTTGAACCAACACCGATATCCATCATGTAGTACCTTGAGGTATACCTATGTTAGAACAATCTGCGGTAAAGCTTACCGTGAAGCCGTTGATGAACCCGCCGCGGAACATGCGTATCCGGTTCGGCGGCTTCGTCGGTCAGCGTATCGCGGCTAACCAGGGGAACTGGTTGCTTCAAGCTCCTTACAGCAACCCTGCGATGCTTCAGATGTTCCGAGACCGCGACAGGAAGCCTAGACGCATGCTTGTACCCTGGGCGGGGGAATTCGCGGGGAAGTACCTCATCTCCGCGGTGCAGGGTTACCGCCTTACATACGATGAAAGGTTACGCCGTCTTCTGGACGGGTTTGTGCACGCTCTAATATCGGTGCAGGATGTTGACGGC
The DNA here is from genome assembly GCA_964396445.1 of uncultured Candidatus Bathyarchaeia archaeon. Classification (GTDB taxonomy): domain Archaea; phylum Thermoproteota; class CALKCG01; order B24; family JAWCPE01; genus CAYNFI01. The sequence goes on along the minus strand of CAYNFI010000030.1, from coordinate 10,859 downwards.
TATCTAGGTCCCCATCCTGTAAACGAGCGTCTCATCGGTAGGACTTGCGACGGTAAGAATCCGCTTTGGGATCTTTGGGGGCACTACCACGCCATACTCGGGCTTCTCCTATGGTGGCGGGAGGTCGGCGATGAAGCGGCGTTGAACGCGGCATGTAAAGCAGCGGACTTGATCTGCCTCCGCTTCCTAGAAACCGGTCAACGCATGATCAACGCGGGTGCGGAGGAGATGAACCTGGCTGTAAGCCATGCATTCACACTCCTCTATGAGGCTACGGGAGACGAGCGTTACCTGCGGATGGTCCGTGAGGTCGAGCATGACTGGGAAACACCGCCAGCTGGAGACTATGTCCGCACAGCCTTGCATGGACTTGAATTCTTCCAAACCCCTAAACCACGTTGGGAGAGCCTTCATGACATACAGGCTATCGCCGAACTCTACTTTATCACGGGCGATGAACGTTACCGAGAAGCCTTTACGCATACCTGGCGGAGTATTCAACGCTACGACCGCCATAACAGCGGGGCCTTCTCCTCCGCTGAGCAGGCGGTTGGCAACCCCTACGACTCACGAGCGGTTGAAACATGCTGCGTAGTAGCATGGATGGCGCTTTCCCTCGATATGCTGAGGATTACGGGTGATTCAACCGTTGTTGACGAGGTTGAGCTTTCAACGTTTAACGCCGTCTTAGGCGCCCAGCATCCTTCAGGGCGCTGGTGGACCTACAACACTCCGATGGATGGTATACGCCTAGCTTCAGCGCATGAGATCGTTTTTCAAGCACATCAAGGGGCGCCGGAGCTAAACTGCTGCTCAGTCAACGGTCCACGGGGTATCGGGATGCTTTCCGATTGGGCGTACATGCTCACCGATGATGGGGTAGCCGTTAATTTCTACGGTCCCTGCACATCTCGGTTCCTTTTAACGCAAGGTGTAGAGGTTACCTTGAAGCAGGCAACTGATTATCCCCGCCATGGGAAGGTCAGGTTGAGCGTTGCTGTTAAAAAGCCTACTGAATTCGCTCTGCGCCTACGCATACCATCATGGTCGCGTAAAGCGCAGGCTTCTGTTAACGGTCACGGTGTCAGGGATGTGCGTTCAGGGGCATACTTGGTTCTGAACCGTGAGTGGATGAGCGGCGACACCGTTAAGCTCATTTTTAACATACCGCTTCACGTCTGGGTTGGCGAACGTGAGAAGGCGGGTAGGACTTCGATCTATCACGGACCAATCCTGCTCGCTTATGACCAAAGGTTTAACGCTATGGATTATGATGATGTTCCTACACTCGACGTAAATAATCTATCGTACATCATGGAGGAACGCGATGATAACCCCACGCCTTGGATGCTGGTACACTTCCAAGCCGCGGATGGTCGCGACCTTATACTCTGCGACTTTGCCACCGCGGGTGCCGCTGGTACACATTATCGTACATGGCTACAGATGGATGGGTTGGAGCAACTGCCCCTTGAGATGCGTTCACCATTCGCTTCGCATATCGACTAAGGGTTCTCAGGCAATTTACCCCCTAAGGCTTCCATAGACCTTAGACCTTGCCTACACTATCAGTTAAGAGTAGATTTTTAGGGTATTTTATCAGTAAGCGTATCGATGTTATTCCGTGTAGAACCATTCAGTGTCTAAAACCTTGACCTTTATGGCATAGTCACATCCGATTCTCAGTGCGCCTGGGCTGTGAAGACCCATCCAGTAAGATAGCACCGTTTTATTCTCCACGAAGGTTATGCTCGGCATGCTTAGGCTCCACGACCATTCACGCCTGTTTCCCTTCCTGTCCTCCCAGCACCCGTAGGGCAGCTCTTCAACGTTCTTGATGTTCTCCCATGTTCCACCCTCATCCTTGGATATGGCGGAGGAAATGGGGTTACGTCTCCCACAGTGGTCAGCTTCGGGTTGGAAGCCGTGGTTGAAAACGATGAGTAGGTCTCCAGTGGTAGGTATCCTCTTTACGTGTGGACACGACTCAGGGGCTACAAGAGACATGGGCTCCGATTTTGTCCAGTGTCCACCCTGGTCGTCGGAGTAGGCTTGATACACTCTGCCCATCTGCGTCCTCATCACCATAAGTAACCGCCCATCCTTAAGTTCAACCACAGCCGGCTCCATAGCTCCTCTCTTAGGGGCATCAACTTCCCCCTCAGCCTTATACCAGGTCTCTCCATTGTCATCAGAGTATATACACGTCGCTTGGATTCGCGTAGGCCATGTGACACCGGTTGGGTCTGGTCTACCCTCTATGACGAGAGACACAGGTAATACGATTCTCCCACTGGATAACTGGAGGGCACGGTCGTTAGCCGCAGCCATTCCAGGAGTTGATGTTACGCAGTCTTCAGTTTCCCAACTTACTCCCTCATCGAAGGACTTCCTCATGTACATCCTTATGCCATCGTTACCTACGAATGAGCGGTTTTTCATGTAGAAGACCGCGATCTCGCCTGACCGTAAGCGTATGAGGCTTGGGGACATAGTGTTCACTTCCGCATCGTTTTCTTGGATGGTGAAGTCACTACTCCATGTTCTACCCAAGTCCTTGGAGATTTTACCGGAGATCCTTGAAACCCAGAAGTCGTCGTCTACATCCCATCGGTATGGAGGTCCATAAAACTGTGAATAAGCAAGTAGAAGTTGACCGTCACTAAGTGCTATGATGGACGCCTCAGTATTCCTTTTACACCACCATGTGGCTGGGCAGGCAATTGTTTCATAAACCTCAGGTGAGACCATATTGAATCTATTTCCCTCCCTGATAGGCTTCTCGCTAACTCTCATATAACTCTCTCGTAGACCTACTAGGGTTATTCGAAACAGCTGCAACGATGTCGCTGAAATTATACTCGTTTACGCGAGTGCCTTAACCCCCATAGCCTAAGCGTTGTTAAAAATATGTTCGAGGGGAGAATATACTCCTCTCAAACTTTTTGATCTAGTTCTATGTTTCCGTCTATCAAACTCTAGGTGTTGTTGGAGGCCTCGGTTGTATCCTTAACTGTTTCGGCACGTTCACAGCCCTGACAATGTTCTGGCTGTAGATCATGTAGACCGGGCTTCCGTCTGGGTTAAATTTCTGGAGTCTCCTCACACCGGTCAGTACAAGCTTCACCTTTAACGTTGTACCATCCTTCAGCTTATACTCATTCCACTCTTCCTTCATCGCATCGAAATCCACTTCTTCACCGCCTACTATCTCCTCTGGGGTCACCACACCGTTCATTGCTCATCATCCCCTTCCATAGCCTGTTCTTTTATAAGGATGCATTAAACATTGCGGTTAAAAAGGCTATTAATCAGGTGAAAACCTACCTTGCGTACCTCAAACCATTCTTCAGTAATTCCTCACACTTCGGTTCCGTTAAGAATGTGTTACTACTTCCCACTCAACCTTTCCTATACTACTTCGCGATAAGAACTGGCGCCTCTAGGCTGACATGGTGAACTTCAGCTTCAACCGCCTAAGCTAGCTTGGTAGTGTTTAGGTTGCGATGCATGAGAATGGTGAATAAATACCTTAGCCTCAAAGGCTCCAGCCATGAAGGAGTTTAAGTAACTCCATCAGTCTCTCATCCCTGTGTGCGACGAGCGTATTATAGGGCTTCTCCTTAACCGACTCCATCTGCTCGACGCCTTCCACAGCTTTCTCCGCTGCTGAGGAGGGTATGGTGGTCCAGGTCGCCATCGACCTCCACCAATCGGAGAAGGCTGGTCCAAGATGTTCGATGAAATATTCCAAGCCTTTCTCCCCGCCTCCTAGATGGTAGGTTAGGAAGGGACCCATCACCGCGAACCTCAACCCCAGAGCGGATGAGACGACCTTGTCTATGTCTTCCGCTGTGGCAACGCCTTTATCGAGCAGGTCTAGGGCTTCACGCCATAAAACCGCCGACAACCTGTTGAATATAAAGCCCGGCACCTCCCTCCTCAACACTACCGGTGTCTTCCCCAACGCTGACATAAAGTCGTAGACCCTTCTGACCGAATCCTCCGAGGTCTCTCTTCCACGTACGATCTCTACGAGTGGGATGAGATGGGGTGGGTTTATGGGATGTACGGTGATGCATCTCTCAGGTCTTAAAGACGCCTTCTGTATCTCGCTCATCGATAAACCCGATGTGCTACTGGCTAGTATGGTGGAGGGCTTAGCGATCAGGCTGACTTCGCGGAATGCATTCTTCTTTAACCCTAAATCCTCGGGTGTTGACTCCTGAACGTAATCCACGCCTTCAACCGCTGCTCTTAGATTCGTGGTAGGCCTCAGCCTAGCCATAGTCTCTTCCAGTTTCTTCTTCTCCCATTTCTCCTTCAATGTGAAGGCTTCCAGCCAACTCCTCGCGTAAACACGGGCATTCCTAAGCACCTCCTCGCTTACATCGTAGAGGTTCACTTCATGTCCACGTAGGGCGAAGAGAAGCGCCCAGCTACGGCCGATAACCCCTGTTCCCACACAGGCTATCCTCATGGCTCAGCCACCAGCCTCAACCAACCAGCCGTTACCAAAACAATAGACATTACGTTCATCCCTAATCTTAAGAGGGTAAAATACGCTTAGGGTTGGGACCTCATAAGGCTTCCCTCTGAAAGCTCTATTTCACCAGTCTACGCCTAGTCAATTTTTACGTCGTAACTGTTTTTCCATGAATGTTCCTGTGCTCTATCCACGTATCACTATGCCGTAGGGGTCGAGTTCTCTAAGTGTCCCTAACTCCTTCCCAGTAGGTTCAACCATAACTTTTACTTTTTCCGGGATCTTTAACGTAAATCCGCTGTTCCCCCGGATATCCTCGATGTCCACGCCAGGGTATAAAGCGAGTAAGTTCATCTCCTTGTTATCATCGAAGCCGTACAGCCCAAGTTGCGTAACCACTCTCCAAGGACCAGTGTTACATGGGAGACCCGCCTTTTCTCTGGCTCCCGGTCCTGTGAGGTATCCAGGGGTTGTGAGGAAGTCAAGTTTCTCAACGAATCTCCGCGTGTCCTGCTTCATTATGATAATGGTCTTCCAGCAGAGGGAGCCGAAGTCGTTGGCTCCCCCGCTTCCCGGAAGCCTAACCTTAGGCTTCTCATACGGCCCTATGACCGTGGTGTTTATGTTCCCGTGAATATCTATCTGGGCTGCCCCTAGAAACGCGTATTCACCATATCCGGCTTGGATGAAGGACATGGTGTAGTCCATGCTCGCCGCCATCACGGCTTTCTTCGCCGTCATCGAGTCGCCGACTGAGAGGGGTATCGTAGGGGGTTGAACAGGGCACATACCCCCTGCTTCAAAGATGATCGCGAGTCCCGGTGCATGCGTCCTCTGCGCCAAGAGCGCCGCGAGCACGGGCATACCTGTTCCCGTGAAAACAGTCTTCCCATCTTCGAGAAGCCTAGCCGCTGCGACGATCATCGCCTCAGTCGAGCTATATATGAGACTAATCATGCCACCCGCCTCCTCTCAGCCTTTACCCAGGTTGTGCCCATGGGTAGATGAAGCGTACACGTCCCTGCTCAAGCTCTTTAAGGTAGTTAAGCTTCTCAGCTCCACCTATAAGCCCTAGATACTGTTTGAAATCGTCTACGCTGTACACGTATTTATCCAGGTATTCTTTTGTGCCTTCAACGCTACGGGTTAGTTTCAGGTACTCCGCGATGTGTTCTTCATCGAAGTAGTAGAGCGTAGGCATGTTGCAGGGATGGCAGCCGTATGGAACCTCAACGACGGCGTCTACGTAGAAATACGGTATGACTGTTCTCCAAGGAGCCTCCCTTATTCTCTCGTTGGGAACAACCTCTTCCGTTGTCAGTACAAGCCTCCTAGCCGCCCTTGCAAGCTCGAAGTCCTCAGCCAGTATCCCATCAACCTGTGTGTTACCGTACTCGTCACACCGGTGGACGTGGATGACGGCGACGTCGGGGAAGCATGCGGGGATGAGGCATATAGGTCTACCCGTGAAGGGGTCCTTAACGATGCGAGCTGAGCTGTGTTCGAATGTCTCCGTGCCGATCATAACGTAGGCTGGAATCCACGGTAGACCTGAAGCCGCGGCTTTAAACCTCCACTGCAACGCAGCGTTACTCCACTCTGAAGCAACCTTAACCCGACCCGTTTCAACAGCCCTCCTCGAAGCCGGAGACAAGCCGCGTAGCTCATGGCCGAAGGAGTAGGCCACCTCCACCTTCCCAACGCATCCAGCCGCGATCAGGACATCGAGGTCGTGCACAGCGGTCTTACCTGAAACCACTAAGCCCCTCTTCCTCTGCCTGATTACCTCGTAGATCGTGGCCATTGAGACTCGAACGTGGCCGAAACCACCTAATGCCACATAACACCCATCTTGTACAAACCTCGATACAGCCTCACGGACATCCATAAGCTTGCTTTCTAAGCTCGACGATTTGTTCCTGCGAACCCAATCCCGATGCTCCTCAGGATCGGACCAAGCTAAAAGCTCAGCTCTACCTCTGTCAAGAACCTCCAACCACACCACTCAGGTTTTCACTCAATGAGCCACGTATTTATCTCTTTCCAGCCCCCTACGCTAACGTCCTCCATACGCTTCCTTAAGCGACAGTCAGGAATCATCGAGTAGCATTAGGTTGGTTGTAAGGGTGATTTTTCCATGTTCGTGAAAAAATGGTACAGGGTAATGGTAAGGATTAATGTTGAAACCTGTCTACCTTAGGTTTGAGGAGCTGACCGATAAGATCGTAGGAATTGAAGGCGTATGAAGGCTTTCAGTGTAGAAGATGAAGAGCAGACAGCGTTTCATTTGGTGAAAAAGGCTTATGTGCATGTATTGTTATTCGCGGTAACGAGGCGATCTTATGGGGAATCGGGATCGAATCACCGTAATGAGGAGAGACGATGTTGAAGCCGTGATACAGCTTTGGAAAGTCTGCGAGCCAAGTGAGCGGCCATCTTACAAGAGCCCTGAGCAAGCGGTTTGGGACATACACAAAGGCTCGAGGGCGGAATACCCTGTCGAGGGTATACTGGTTGCCAGGTTGAACGGTGTTATCGTAGGTTTTGCCGCTGTCCACCTCGGATACCCACTTAGGGTTCAGCATCTCCTCGTTCACCCAACCCACAGGGATAGCGACATCGGAGAAAGACTGCTCACAGCGGTTGTAGATTTTGTGAGGAGGCAGGTGGAAACGGTGGGGGTAAGAATAGATCATGAAAACACCTACCTTGCAAACTTGCTCATGAAGAATGGGTTCACAAAGGTCGATAAACGCCTAACACCGGAAGGTGAGAAATACTCATGGGAGTCCCCAGACCCTTTAGATATGGTCGTAGAGTTGAAGGATTTCAACTATCCGCCGTGGGTGGATGAACTTGAGAAGAAACTGGTTGAAGAGGGCATACTCTTCCGTAGGGGTATAGAGAAGAGACATCACGCGAGTTACATCGCGTTTATGGAGGAGGAGGCCCCTGGTTGGTACACGGGAATGGTTCAAAGCGGCACTATAGACCCTGTGAAGCGTGAAGTAAACAAGGAAAAGACTGATATCAGTAAAGCATGGTTCGCCCTGAAGGGGAATGAGGTAGTCGGCACGTTCGGCGCAGGCATCCTCGTTAAAAAACCTCTCAGGAGAAAGGGCATAGGTAAAGTGCTCATGTTCAAGTATTTAAACGACATGAAGGAAAGGGGTGAAACCACATGCGATCTCGGCGACACATTTGCAGTAAGCTATTACAGGCAAGCCGGAGCTAAAATAACCCGAAAATACTGGGAAATGCGGAAGGGCCTCTTCGATTTCACTGGCGACTGTGAAAAGTGTATTGATAAGAGTAATTGATGGAAGAGCAAACTATAACGAGATAGCAACTTTAGATTACCTCACAGTTATTTAAAAGCCCTTATGTAGATAGACACCTTTACTCCATCTGATCGACACTTGAAAAAAGCTAAACGGAGCATGGAAACAGTATCAGATCGGGAAACGGGGCTTGAAACAAGCTTATTCGACTACTCCCCCCTATCCCCCCTCTTCGCGAGAAAAAGAGCAGCTTTTACCCGATGCCTTAGCCTATCTACGGGAAGCCATCCGCTACTCAATCACCCGAATCCGCAGCCACGACCTCACTTTAAAGAGAGCTGCCGAACTACCACCTCTTCGCGTCCGGGGTGAACGTTATAAAATACAAACATAAACTAAATATATATTGTGAAGAGTCATATTTATAAGTCGGATAATAGAATCACTGTTATAAGTCAGATAATAGAGTAAAGGAGGTGAATGATAACGTTGATGAAATCGGCAAGAATAGCGGTCATTACAGTTTTGTTACTTATGGGACTTCATGCTCAGCCGATTCTTGCTCAAGTCACTGAAACCACGGGACCCTATAACCTATTGATATTGACTCGGATCGTCGGATCAGACTGCTACCCTAGCGGAACAATCCATTTCGTGGTGGATTTCACAAACGCTGGGACGAATATCTCATCCTTCGTGGAATCTATTGACACAACCGTCCTGACGTTGCCTTGGAAAACGTACGTAGCGACAGGACTCCCAGTCGTGTTCTACCCTGGGCAACATTTTGCAGTAGTCTTCAATGTTACGATACCTGAAGACCAAAAGCCGGGCAATGTGAGTTTCGTGCTGACGAGTAACTGGAGATATTGGACTGGGACTGCGTGGTCTACTGGAAGAGCTATAACGTATGAGAGCTGGTTCATCGTACTCCCAAACCCGTATGTCCTTCGAGACCAAGTAGCCTCCTTACAGTCCAACATTTCATCACTAGTTATAACGATCACCTTACAGAACGCGACGATCACCTTACAGAAAGCGACGATCACCTTACAGAACGCAACGATTGAGGCGTCCAAACAAACGATAGCCTCCTTGCAGTCGAATGTATCATCACTAACCCAGATCGTTGCCTCTCAGAACACAACTATTACCTCTCT
>CAYNFI010000030.1:0-1832 GCA_964396445.1 uncultured Candidatus Bathyarchaeia archaeon | reverse complement strand
TTAAGGTTTGACCAGGTGAGTTGGTCGCCTACGGCATAGTATACGTAGGTCTTGCCCTCGTTTTCGACTACCTCTGGGTCGGAAGCGTTGATGCCGTCATCGATTTCCATAGGGCGTAGAACAGGGTTGGCGCTGCTGAGCTCCCAGTGCTTCAGGTCTTTTGACCGTGTAATGTAGGTCTCGAAGTAGTGACGCGGGGTTCTATGCTCGAGGTAGAGTACGTAGTAGTAGCCGTTAACATACCGGATGCATGGGCAGGCGGCGTAGCGATTGGTTCCGAAGATGGCGTCTGGAACCTTGGACCAAGTTTCCAAGTCATCCGAAACGGCGAATTTAACGGTGAATGGAGGATAGCGAGGGTCATCGGATTCATAAGCCATTACAAAACCATCGGGTGCATCGCATACCGAAGTGTTGAAAATATGCTCCCTCTCCTGCTTAAGCACCAATTTCTGCTCCCAGTGCTTAAGGTCCGATGATTTAAATAAAGTCACATCGTTCCAAGTGTCGTTATCCCATCGGGAAGCGTAGGCGTAGAAAATATCGTCGAATACATGGGCGCAGGCGAGACCATAGCCTTGGGCGAAACGTACCCGTTCTCCGCCTTTTTCAGCATCCATCAGTTCGAGATAGTAATCCTCAGGGGTGCCGCCGCTTGGAGGTCGGACACATGCCATATGGTATAAGCGATTACGCCACATGACACCTGAAAGTTCACACATGTTCCTGCGGATTAACTCCCGCTTAGTCATATCAAATCCGCGAACCGGTGTTTGAGGTGGCATAATGGTTTGGAACACGTCAACCGGCCACTGTTGCAGTCGGTGGAAACCCTTGGGAACATCTTGTTGAAACTGCACGTATGCTTGAACTGCGCCTTTGGTTGTGTATCCAATATCTTTCTCAGAGCCTTTGTCCACGGCTACGCCGAAGACTTTATACCCCATCACCGTGGTGTCCTCTAGGTCAACGTGAAGGTATCTACCGTTCTGAACGCTCTGGATTATGCCATCGGTGGGGGTGCCGATGGGCTGCGAGAAATTCAACGTTACAAGCCGACACTGGTTCAGCCTAACCCGCGTGTATGTATGGAACCCGTAGTTACCGCCTTTAAGCGCACATTGGGGACTGACCAACACGCAATCCTCGAAGATAACATCCGGGACCTCGGGCATTGAAGGGTTTTCCACACGCACATAGCCTCCGGCGGTGTCACCCCACCAATCCAAAGCCCAGAATTTACATCGGCGGAACAAGATAGGTTCATCTGAGCGTGAGAGGCAACTGGCCACTCCGCCTCCGAAAGCCCGCCCAATCCCAACAGAGTTTTCTACGATGACCGTGAATGGTTTAACCTCATCGGTGAGGTCCCAGACCAACCCTCCGTCCCCGCCTGTAGCATACAAACCCCTGAATAACCAACGGTCCCAGACTATGCCTGAGAAGGTGGGTTCAGTATGCGCTTCCGACCAACCATGTTTGTAAGCGCGCATGATACCCCACCAGTCATAGCTCTTAAACCCCCTTCGGGGGTCGCTACAGTCGATGATAACGTGTCCCGTGGTGCCGGAACCGTAGCAATTATCCACGTCACCTAACAACGCGTTATAGGCGCCAGCTATTCCCTTGAATGCGGGGGCTAGATTGGCTTCCATGTATGTATCAGGACGTATGATAACTCGGTGACCACCGTTTTCATCAGGGATGGCGTTAAGAGCCGCTTGGATGGTTGTGAACGCCCTTGCCCACGATGAGCCATCTAAGTTATCACCGAGTTTAGAGACATAAAGCGTCACACCTCGACGTGTCTGTCTACAAATCGGCAGCTCAGC
>CAYNFI010000029.1:0-22248 GCA_964396445.1 uncultured Candidatus Bathyarchaeia archaeon | reverse complement strand
AAACTCGGAAATCCACGGTTATTAAATATCACGCTTCATACACTTCGACACTGGAAAGCCACGATAGAGTACCACAAAACCAAGGACATACTTCATGTGATGAACACGCTTGGACACAGGAACATAAAGAACATGTTAAAATACATCCAACTCGAAGAAGCTATCTTTAAAGAAATGTGATGTGTCGCGAGTTGGTCTGTGGTGCCCAGGGCCGGACTTGAACCAGCGACAATCCGGTCTTCAGCTTCGCCCTCACAAATCTGGTGAGTCGGACGCTCTCCCACGCTGAGCTACCTGGGCACAGCGGATCAGTCAGGTTGGGGCTTTATTAAATCTTACGTGAAGGGTATTTCCAGTATTTCCCTCTACTTTCGGAAAGACCTTAAAAGCTTGAGATTCATTCTTCGTATGGTTTGAATGCCTGCTCAGAGGGAGCCTGAGGTTTTCAAAAAGGCATGTGAAGAGGTTGCGCGCCTTGGTTTCCTAGGACCTGAGCAGTTTAAGCGGCTTTCAGAGCTCTTTGGTAAGCGTTTTCAAACAGCCTACAAGGCTTTGGAGGAGGGTAGGGTTAAGAGGTACGTCTTCAACCCGAGCGGACGGGTTGTCTGGGTTGTCGTCGGGAGGGAGAAGGACTACGAGGTTCTCCCTGAAGCCGCCTTCTGCAGCTGTGAAGACTTCTACTTCAAGGTCGTCGAAGGGAAGGTTTCCCTCTGCTACCACGTCATCGCTCAGAGGCTGGCGGAAGCCACAACCCGCTTCAGCTTGATAAAGGAAACAGACGATGTTTACGATGGGCTTATGAGGGAGTGGAGAAAACCTGAATTAAAGTTGAGACGTCCATCCTACCTCCGAGTCATCGAGGATATCAGAAAAGCAGTGGCGGTGATGCTTGAAGAAAGAGGGGGGCTTGGAAGCAGCGAGATTTATATGGAACTGGCTTTTCTAGGCTATGAAACCCCCTCTGTGAGACATCTTGTCGCCGCGCTGAAGTTCGACCCTGAAGAACGTTTCAAGTACGTGAACGGCGTCTGGGCTGTGAAGGCTTCTTAGGAAGCCTCTTGAAAGGCTCAAGTACGCGCTAGAAGGCATGGGAATCCAGGAAATCCACGATCTCACGTCTTCTAAGCAGCGTCACCCTTCTACGTTTGGCGTAAGACTTGGCATCTTCGCTGAACTCCCTCGCCACCATGAGTGGGTTCGGCAACCTCACATCGGATGAAGCCACATCCAAGCCTATGGCGACGTTAATTCCCACAGACCTCTTCCAGTCCTTAACCCGAACAACTCTCTTCAACCCGCCTCGATCCGTCACGACCAAGTCGAAGATGTGGCTTGTCCCACTCTGCCCCTCCAGCGTAACCGCTTTCTCCACACGGCATTTCCACCGCTGAAAGTACTGAGCCGCCAGGTCGTGTAACGTGTATTCCTCTGTCTGAAGGGTTGTCAAAGCAGGAATAAATCGTATCTCCGAGATTATAACCCTTATTAGGTAGGAAAAACAGGTTATTTGGGCTTTCCGCAAACACGCCGCAGAATATTCGCGTTTTACCCGTTCAGCCTCTACAGAAACACAATCGAGCCTAAATTTCGCACAGACACCGCCCTATACTTCTCCAACGGATTCAGTCCACATCCAAGGAGTTCCCGTAAGAGCATTTACGTAAAACTAAAGGCTTCCCCAAGGAAAAGCTGTCTACGCGACTCAACATAGAAAATCCATAATCCCTCCAGCTAACAGATCTCCGCCACATAGACTGTTCTACTTTTTAGAACACTCGTTCTAAAGAATAGCCTTTTCATCTATAGGCTTAGTATCTACATCGGTGGCTAGAATGCGGCGACACACCCCTTTACTCCTGATAAGCCTCGTCTTCCTAGCGTTAGTGACTAACACATTCGTCCTGTTGATCCTGAACCCTATAGGCGCAGCGGAGCATCCGCAGCTGAAAAGCTTCACTTCATACGAGGAGCTTCAAGACTTCGTGAAGAAAAACGCGAAATCCTACCCCTACTACTACGGGGGCACAAGGATAACACTCCAGACGGCTAGTGGTAAAGAAACCTCACAGGACCTTAGCTACTCGAAGACGAACGTCCAGGTTGAGGGAGTGGATGAAGCAGATGTTGTGAAAACCGACGGCGAATACCTCTACATCGTGTCAGGCAACAATGTTACAATTGTGAAGGCTTACCCAGCTAAGGCAGCGGAGGTGCTTACCAAGATCACGTTGAACGGAAGCGTAGCGGGGATCTTCATCGCCAAAGACCGGCTCATCGTCTTCGAACAGCCTAACTACTACATACTATATAGAACCATTCCCGAGAAAACCATCTCCGAGACCTTAGAAACCATCATTAAAGTCTACGATGTAACCAACAGACGTAGTCCAACCTTAAAGAGAGAAGTGGGTTTAGACGGTTGGTACTTCAACTCAAGGCTCATCGGGGATTACGTGTACGCGGTGATCACGCAGTCCGTTACCCGACCAACTGGGAACGGGACAACAGTGGTTCTTCCCAAAGTCTCCGCGGCGAACGGTGTTAAGGAAATCCCTGCCACAAAGATCTACTACTCAGAGGTTCCAGACTATGCCTATACCTTCACCACCATAGTGGCGCTCAACGTGTTCAAAGACGGGGAAGAACCCAGCTCTAAAACCATCATGATGGGCGCGACCAGCACCATGTACGTCTCCAAGGACAACGTGTACCTGGCGATCCCCAACTGGCAGACTTCCCCTGTGAAAACCCTCACTGGATCTCTAAGCGCACCCACCGTTCGCATAGTACCTGAGCAGGGGGAGACCACAATCGTGTACAGAATCTCCTTAGATAAGGCAACAATTGTATCAAAGGCAAGCGGGGAAGTACCAGGCTGGGTGCTGAATCAATTCAGCATGGATGAGTACAACGGGTACTTCAGAATCGCTACGACTAGGGGACAGGTCTGGAGCAGCGAAACCCCGTCGCAGAACAACGTTTACATCCTTAACATGAACCTCACCATCGTCGGGAGACTTGAAGACCTTGCACGAGGGGAGAGGATCTACTCCGCCCGGTTCATGGGTGAAAGAGGATACCTCGTAACCTTTAAAAAAGTCGACCCCCTCTTCGTAATCGATTTAAAGGACCCCTTCAGCCCAAGGCTTCTCGGGCAGCTTAAGGTCACCGGGTACTCAGACTACCTCCACCCCATCGACCAGAACCATGTCATAGGCATCGGTAAGGAAACCGTGGAGGCTGAGGAAGGGGACTTCGCCTGGTACCAGGGTGTGAAGATATCACTCTTCGACATCAGCGACGTCGCCAAGCCCAAGGAAATCGATAAATACGAGATCGGCGACCGTGGCACTGACTCCCCCGTTCTAAGAGACCATAAAGCCTTCCTCTACGACAATGTGAGGGGAATCCTGGTGATCCCCGTTCTGGTAGCCGAGGTCGATGAAGCCAAGTACCCGAAGGGGGTTCCTCCCAACACCTACGGTGACTACGTCTGGCAAGGCGCCTACGTGTTCCAGGTATCAATACAACACGGGTTAACCCTTAAGGGGAGAATCACCCACATCAAGAACGTTGAAGAGTTGATGAAGAGCGGATACTACTTCGACTCCCAATACTCCGTTAAACGAAGCCTCTACATCGACGATGTGCTATACACCCTATCCGATAAAATGATTAAAATGAATGACTTGAACAACCTGCAGGAGATTAAAACCCTCGAACTACCCTAAACAAAGCCTGGAACTCACCTTAACAACCTATGCAGCGACGAACTAGAACCCTCCTCTTTTTCATCACTCCATTTTTTTCCGACAACTTCGACTTTACCCCCTACAAATCAGGTCTGCAGCAAATAATCCAAGCGTAAACTCGGCAGGATTGGAACATTTCATATATACCTAGGAATAACCTTTGTATAGTCCTTAGTTTAAAGGAAGTAGCGGAAAGGTGTCTAAGGCTATGCGGGCGTTTCTCAAGGAGCTGAACCCAATCGTGGTTAAGGAGCAGGTTTCTACGAGACTGGAAGTCGCGGCGTATCTTAGGAAACACACTCAACCGATCGTTTTCGAAAACGTGAAGAATTATCCCGGCTTCAGGATCGTCGGCAACCTCTGCTCATCACGGGAAGCCTTCGCCAAGTCGTTGAACACCACCGTGGCAAACCTTATCTTCACAATGGAAGGAGCCCTGGATAAACCGATGAAGTACCAGGTTGTGGAGAAGGCGGGTTTTCTCAAGAACAAGGTTGAGGAACCCGATGTGAAAGCCCACATCCCCCTGCTCATGTATTATAAACCCAAGGAGCGGTATTACACCTCAGCCACGATCGTCCTCGCCCGGGACCCGGAGACAGGGAGGCAGAACGCGTCTTTCCACCGGATGATGTACCTTGAAGGGAACCGTTTCGCCGTAAGGATCGTGCCCAGAGACCTCTACAGCTTCCTCCAGAAAAGCAAGGAGATGAGGCGAGACCTAGACATCGTTGTCATCTGCGGGTCCCATCCCGCCATCTCCCTGGCGGCGGCAACCTCATACCCCAACCTCAACGAACTCGAGCTGGCAAGGGTTTTCCACGAGTTCCAATGCGTTTCCATCCGCGGAATCCACGTGCCCGTAGCCTCCGAGGTTGTCATGGCTGGGAGAATCCTACACGACGAAACCGTTGATGAGGGACCGTTCGTCGACATCACGGGGACATGGGACATCCAAAGGAAGGAGCCTGTAATCGAGGTTGAAGAAATTTACACACAGGACGACCCTATGTGGCAGGTAATCCTACCCGGAGGCGCTGAGCACAGGCTTCTAATGGGGCTGCCACAGGAACCGCGCATCCTTAAAGTAGTCAGGAACGCTGTGCCCTCGGTTAGGAACGTAGTCCTTACGCCCGGGGGCTGCCACTGGCTTCACGCCGTGGTCTCCATAAAGAAGAGAGTTGAGGGTGAGGGAAAGAACGCGGGTCTAGCCGCCTTAGCGGCGCATCCAAGCCTGAAGCGGGTCGTAGTCGTAGACGATGATATCGATGTCCACGATCAAGAGCTGGTCGAATGGGCTATAGCGACGAGGCTGCAGCCTTCCAAGGGAGTTATACTCATACCTGAAGCCCACGGGTCCTCCGTCGACCCATCCGGGAGTAAAACTGGGCTAACAACGAAATGGCTCGTGGACGCAACCATACCCACTGACTTGGATAGAAAAGGATTTATGAAAGCCGAGGATGTCTCCTTCTAAGGAAGTTAAAACTGATAGGTATGTTCCTCACACGTGAAGAAGAAGCTGTACTGAATGGTGAAAGGGGCTTAGTTAAGCAGAAGGCTATGGAAATCCTTGTTGCTCTAGGAGAAATCTACGACGCTGAGAAGCTTATCCCCGTTTCCTCAACCCAGGTCTCGGGCGTAAGCTATAAAACCCTAGGTGAAGCCGGTCTCGACTGGGTTGAATCCCTAGCCGGCGAAAAAGTTTGCGTAAAAACAACTCTAAACCCAGCGGGTATGGATCTCGAGCTCTGGCAGAAAATGGGGGTTCCACATGGCTTCGCTGAGAAACAGGTTAGGGTTATCGACGCCTTCGGTAAGCTCGGTATACCCCCCCTCTGCACCTGCACACCCTACCTCATCGGGAATTCCCCGAGACTCGGTGAGCACATCGCCTGGTCCGAATCCTCCGCTGTCTGCTACGCAAACGCCGTCCTCGGAGCTAGAACGAACAGGGAGGGCGGTCCGTCAGCCTTAGCGTCAGCCCTCGTCGGTAAAACAGCGTGTTACGGGTGTCACATACGGGAAAACAGGGAGGCTTCATTAAGCGTAAAAGTTTCAACCCCGCTGAGTGAGGAAAGCGACTTCAGCGCTCTCGGATACTGGGTTGGGAGGGCTGTGGAGAAGGGTGTTCCATATTTCCAAGGTGTCGAGGAAGCGGGAAACGATGAACTGAAAGCCCTAGGTGCGGCTTTAGCCACATCCAGTGGCATAGCCCTATACCATGTGGAGAACATAACCCCCGAGGCCATGCTCACCCTTAAGCATCCTCCAGAGGAAGCCCTGCAGTTCGGGGAAGCCGAGTTACGCGATTCCTACACGCGATTAACCACGGTAAAGCCGCGGCAAGTCGACCTCGTATGCTTCGGTTGCCCCCACGCTTCCATCGATGAGATAAAGCGTATCTCCGAGTTCCTTAACGGAAAGGTGGTTAGACATGGTACGAGGCTTTGGGTTTTCACATCAATCGGGGTAAGGAAAGTAGCTGAGAGGTGCGGATACCTAGAACGCATAAAGCGCGCAGGCGGCGAGGTCTACGCGGACACGTGCATGGTCGTCGCTCCTCTGGAACAGATAGGCTTCAACACAGTCGCTGTGAACTCGGCTAAGGCAGCTGCCTACATGCCTACAACGTCGAAGGTTGAAGTCTTCTTTGGAACGCTCAGGGAATGCATAGACTTCGCCACAGGTAACCATTAAGGGATCAAGAGGTCAACGTGTTGAAGCTGAGATGTAGGAAGATCTCAAAGGGCTCCGCTTCTGGCGTGGCCCTCATGGCTAAGACACCCCTTAGCCTCTTCGGCATGGTCGACGTTAAGACCGGACTCGTTGTCGATAAAACCCACGAACTCTATATGAAAAACGTTGCTGGAACAATTCTCGTGTTTCCCTACGGCAGAGGCTCAACGGTAGGCTCGTATGTCCTCTATCAACTCGCAAAGGAAGGTAAGGCTCCTAAAGCCATCATCTGCCTTGAAGCCGAGCCCATAATCGCCGTAGGCGCCATCATAGCAAACATACCTATGGTGGATAAACCAGAGCGCTTTGAGTTTAAAAACGGTCAGAAAATCAGCGTAGATGCGGATAAAGGGGAAATAACGGTCGAGTAAAGGTGTTTAAGTGAAACTACGTATCGTTGAAACCTTACCAGCGTTTATGAGGACCTCAAGCTTTCCGTAAATCTCTTTACGATAGAAACTTATGCTGAGGGTTTTCACACGTTACAGCATTCATCGAGGTTAAGGGCGTTTTAATCAGGATTTGGAACTCGCGATCGGGGGGCGTATAAAGTACCTCTCAAGGAAGATCGTGAAGCCTTGGTTTCCGAGTAGGGCAGCCATCAGGAAACCTAGGATCACCATCTCCGCAAACGCCTTAACCAGTATCGCTGAGAGGAACATGGCGAGGAAAGCCATGTTCGGAGCGAAGAGTGGGATCAGTGTTTGGAATACGAAAACCGTCCAAGCGGCCTCTGGCACGTACCCTATAACCACCATGAGTATAAGAGCTAAGGATCCATACCGGCGTTTAGCTGGTTTAAGCCACTTCACGAGGAGACCCGTGCATAGACCTGTAAAAGCTTTCCCTACCGGTATCGTGAAGCCGAATACACCAAGCTGTCCCGTTACATAGCCAAACATGATCGCTGGAGTGAAGCCGCCTATGAACCCTGTTAAGGCGCCTATAACGGGGCCGCCGTAGATGGCGGCGATGAACGTTGCAGCGTGGCTGAAGTCGAGGTTAACCTGCTCACTTATCGGCGCAACCATTATGCTGAGGAGGGATAGGACATTTCCCAGAGCACCTAACACGGTGAAGAAGGAAACTGCTTTAACCCTCGCCACTGAGCTAGCAACTTGACCTCCTGAGTTACTACCTTTAACCGCGTTTGACATAAGACATCTCTGACATGAGGTAGAGCTACTTATTTATCTATTTCTACTCGTAAATGAGTAACTCATTTAACACCCCCATCTGAACCCCGTGTATAAAAAAATTAGACGATTACGCCTTCTTCAACGCCTCAGCCATGTTTTCAACGGCTTTAACTGCTGGACAGGAGGGAGCGTAGTCTATCGGTGCCACTCTCTTCATATCCGCTTCAGCGACCATGTCATCAAAGGGAATGACCGCGAAGAGCGGCATGCCCATAGGTTTTAAAGCGTTCTTTAGGAAACACTCATCCCCCTCATTCCTGACCTTATTCGCAACGATGAGCATCCTTTGGACTCCAAGGTCTAAGGCGAGTTTACGGATCCTCAGCGCGGTTACAACGGATTGGGCGCTGGGTTCTACGACGTTGAGGAGTTCCTCAAAACCTTTCGCAACACCACGTCCAAGGTGTTCAAGTCCAGCCTCCATGTCCATAACGACTAGTTCTCTTTCCTGGATCAACAGATGCCCTAGAAGCGCCCTGAGAAGCGCGTTAGCCGGGCACATACAGCCAGTACCGCCAGATTTAACGGTTCCCATGACCAGCAGCCGCGTTCCTTCAGGGCCATGTACCCCGTATCTCTCAGCGATGTCGCTAACCCTCGGCGTTAAGCTGAAGATGGCTCCTGATGAACCCGTTCTGGCACCGGTTCTTTCCTCCACAAGCTCATCGTTCTCAGCGATCGGAACGATGTTTTCAGCAACATCAGGGGGGACGCCGAGGGCGTAGGCGAGGTTCATAGCAGGGTCAGCGTCGATAGCTAAAACCCGGTACCCACCGCGTGCAAATAACCGAGCTAGGGTTCCCGCGATGAAAGTCTTACCAACCCCGCCTTTACCTGCCACTGCCACTTTCAAGCTGTATCCCTGTTCCTCAAGCCTCACTATCCTAGGGGCTGCATTCAGTTAATTAAAGGCTGTCATCGAGGAAAAGCTGAGGTCCGCTTAAAGGTTAAAATAGAGGCTTCAGTGTGGGAATCTAGCGATGGCTGAAGGAACAGGCGGTAACATTGATTGAAAACCTACACTCAGTCGGATTGAGGGTAATGGGAAGGTAGGGAAAACCATGCCGTGTCAAAACGATTCTAAACGCGAGGCTGATGACGTTTTCACACAAGCGGTTGAAGGCGCTGTGAAGACTCTGAACCTTGCTGAGGAGATGCTTTCGAAGGCGGTCAAAGGTCTAGGCTCAGATTTTGATATAGGCTACACCGGCACAGCGTACAACCTCCCAACCTACTACGGGCTGACTGGGAAGAGGGCTGAGAAGCTCCGCGACCTTCACCATATAATAGAGGGTTTGAGGTCTTGTATTAAGCCTCAACCAAGCTTGGAAAACGCTCTAGAGGCGGGTTTAACCGCACTCATTGCCTCCGAGGTTATCGAGGTTATAGGGCACACGCGGCGTATAGTCCCATCAACGGCTCCATCCCTAGGTTTCATACAGGATCATACCCTTAGAGAGCTTGGGGTTAAACTGGTTTCAGGTGCTGTTGTAGGCATCGCAGTTATCCTTGGAAAAGCCCCCGAAGTGGAAACTGCGAGGAAAATATGTGAGGAGCTACGGGCGAAAGGACTCCTATGCCTACTCTCAGGGCCCATTGTGGAACAGGTTTTTAAGGCCGAGGTGAAGCTTGGTCCCGACTACCTCACAGTCCCTTTAGGGGATAGGCTCACCTCGATCGCACACGCCGCCAACCTCGCAGTCAGGGTTGCCCTCTCCTTCGGAGGGGTAAAACCCGGGGAGAAAGAAAAGGTTCTGGAATATGTCAAGCTGAAGGTTCCCGTCGTCGTCATCTCTTTAGGTCCATTGGATGAAACCACGGTTTCATTAGGCTTCGGAGCAATAGCTTTAGGCATTCCTCTCCTAAGCGATCAGTGGGTTCCAAGAGTATCAGACATCCTCGCCTACGAACCTGACTACGGGAGGGTCGTGGATAAAGCGTGTGAAATCCGCGGCATCAAGGCTAGAAAGGTTGATGTCGCGTTGCCCATAGGCTTCAGCCCAGCCTTCGAGGGAAAGAGGGTTAGGAAGGAGCAGATGTACGTTGAGTTCGGCGGTGGGAGGGCTCCATACTTCGAACTCATATTGGCGCGGGGCCTCGATGAAGTTGAGGATGGTAAGGTCCGTGTAATCGGAGCTGAACTCGACGCCCTGCCTGAAGGTGGAGCTTACCCTCTCGGAGTCCTCGTTGAAGTCGCTGGGCACGGGATGGAGAAAGACTATGAACCTGTCCTTGAACGCCGCATACATGAGATCATAAACTACGGGGAGGAAACCTGGCATATCGCTCAAAGGGATGCTGGTTGGCTTAGGATAACCAAGGAAGGCTTCAGAAAGGGCTTCAGGCTTCACCACCTGGGGCTGATGATCTACACGGCCCTAAGGAGAGACTACGGGGAAATCCTTGACAAGGTTCAGGTAACGCTCCTCAGCGATGAGGAGAAGGTTGTTGAGATGCTTGAGACGGCGCGGAGGATTTACGCGTCTAGGGATACGCGGTTGATGAACCTCACGGATGAGCAGGTGGAGGAATTCTACAGCTGTCTACTATGCCAAAGCTTCGCCTCAAACCATGTCTGCATCATCACGCCTGAACGTGATGGGCTCTGCGGCGCCCAAAACTACCTAGACGCGAAGACGGGGTACAGGCTCCAGGGCGCGGCTGGTCCAAACAGGCTCATTAAAAAGGGGGAGCCATTAAACGCCCTAAAGGGTGAATGGAAGTCAGTCAATGATTTCGTAAACAAGGAGTCACATATGGCCGTGCCTCGAGTGCACCTTTACAGTATCATCGGCTATCCCACAACGTCCTGCGGATGCTTCGAATGCATATCCGTTTACATGCCTGACTGCAACGGTCTCATCATCCTCAGCCGGGACTACCCTGGGGAAACACCTCTAGGTATGAGGTTCTCAACCCAAGCAGGGATCATAAGGGGACAAACCCCCGGCATGCTTGGACATTCCAAGAGATGGATTGTAAGCCGGAAATTCTTTAGAGCCGACGGTGGAATCAAGAGGATCGTGTGGATGCCCCATGAGCTTAAGGGATCTCTTAAGCAAGACTTCAAAAGACGATGCGTGGAAGAGGGTGTACCCAACCTATACGACAAGGTCGCGGATGAAACCGTTGTGAAAACATTGGATGACCTTACGGCTTGGATTAGGAGGGTTCATCACCCGGTTTTAGAGCTGCCGTCTTTAATGTCGTAGGGTTGGTAGACGAGGCTTGAGTAACGTTTCTAGAAGCCTTGAGTATTCCACGATTGCCGATGTGAAGATCGGTGTATCGAGGAACTTAGGGGTCGAGGATAAGGTGAAACATAGGACACTTATCATACACGGCTTAGCGTCAAAGCTTAGAGGTGAACTGGAAGAGCTGACAGGCTGGGAAGTCGTTGCCGGTCCCATTAAGTCCAGCCAGGTGCGAAGCTTTCTCAAAACGTTTTCGAAAGGGAAGAAGCCGAGCTGAGGTCGGTGCTCCTTGGAAGACATTTACAGACTCCTAAAGCCACAGTTCGAGCTTCCTCCTCCAAACTACACCGGCTCTGTTTCAGAAGTCTACATCGGGGCTACTAGGGATGAGAAGGGGACGAGGAGATACCGTTTAAGGCTTGGGGGTCAGCGTTGGCTACCTTTCTTCTCAACCACTGAACCTACTGTAACTAAACCTATCCTCGCGATGCAGGTGTTCGATACCCCAGCAGGTATACCCCCAGAGGTGTGTAGAATATTGGGTGACATCGTCGAAGACCCAGTCCACTGGTGTAAAGTATGTGTTGAAGGGTTTAAGGCTGAAGCTGTTGCCCTCACACTTACCAGCACGGCGCCAGCTGGGCAGGATCGGTCGCCTGAGGAAGCTGCAAAATTGGTTGAACAAGTCATCGAAGCGGTTGATGTACCACTTATAATCATCGGGTCAGGTGATGCTGGGAAGGATCCCCTGGTTCTGGAGAAGGTTGCTGAAGCTACGGTGGGTGAGCGATGTCTCATCGCGTCGGCGACCTTAAGCAGCGATTATCGAAGGGTTGCCGAAGCGGCTATAGAGAATGGACACGTTGTCCTAGCCTCCACGGACTGCGACCCGGTCTCACAGAGAACATTAAACATGCATCTTCTCAGCCTTGGTTTGAAGCCAAGCCAGCTGGTGATGGACCCGACTACGGCAGCTCTAGGGTATGGGCTTGAGTACTCAATCTCGATCATTGAGCAGATCCGCCTTAACGCCTTGAAGGGTGATGAGTGTCTCCAAATGCCTATCGCTGCCATAACGTCACAGAGCTGGACAGCCCGTGAGGCCTTAACCGATGACCTTGTGCTAGGTCCTTTAAGCATACGCGGCCCACTTTGGGAAGTCCACACCGCGGTTCACCTTTTCCTCGCTGGGGCTGAGCTCTTCATCATGCTCCACCCAGAGGCTGTGGTTAGGTTTAGGGAAGTAGTGGCCGACATGCTGTTAACCGGGGAGCCACACCCCAGAACATCGGATTAATCTGGTGACCACGATGTCTGCGAAGCCGACACCTCTAGGCATCTACGGGCTTCTACCCAGGAAGAACTGTGGCGTATGCGGGGTTCCAACGTGCATGGCCTTCGCCTTCAAGCTCTTCGAGGGAAGCCTAAACCCTGAAGCCTGCCCCTTCCTCACCGATGAGGCGAAGACGCAGCTGGAGCGTACGGTTTCACCACCTGTGAAGAGGGTTTCCATCGGCGTTGAGAAGCAGGTCGTCATCGGTGGGAAACGGGTTCTTCACAGACATGAGTTGAGGTTTACAAACCCAACGGCTATAGGCATAGAAGTCGCTGACTCAGCGTGCGACGAGGCCATCCGTAAAAGGCTCATGGACATTAACGGGTTCAGGGTTGAAAGGGTTGGACAGGCGTTAGGCGTTGACTTAGTCGCTGTGGTAGGGACTTCAAAGGAACCCCGACGATTCAGGGAAGCTGTCTCAGTCGTCCACGCGGAGACACAGCTACCATTAGCCCTATGTGCTGATGACCCCCGTGTGGTCGAAGCAGGCTTAACAGTTGTCGACAAGAAACGTCCACTCATCTACGCCGCGCAGCCCGATACCTTAACTGGTTTCATGGAGCTTTCCAAGAGGTATAGATGCCCTCTGGTGCTCAAGTCGCATGACCTTAACACACTCAGGTACATGGCCTCAATAGCCGTGAAAGAAGGGGTCAGCGTTGTTTTAGACCCCTGCACATACCTTAAGGCTGCTTTAAGGGGAACATTACATAACTTTGTAACCGTTCGCCGCGCGGCTGTAGAGCATGGGTACAGCGAGTTTGGTTCCCCACTTCTCGCCTACCCAGCTTTAGCTTGGTCATCCGAGGTAGACCCAACCGACGCCCGTTGGCGGGAATCCCTGCTGGCTTCGATGCTCATCCTAAGATACGCTGATATCTTGATCCTCCGCTCGCTGGAAACATGTTGGCTCCTACCAGTCTACGCGGCGCGGCATGGTATTTACACAGACCCACGGGTCCCCGCCTCCGTTAAGCCCGGGTTGTACTCCGTAGGCGTTCCCGATGAGACTTCACCGGTTCTGGCTACAACGAATTACACCCTAACCTATTACACGGTGATGAGGGACTTGGAAAAAGCTGGGGTTAACTGCCATATCCTCGTGCTCGACACGGGCGGCATGTCCGTACTGAACGCTCTAGCTGGTGGTCAGTTGAACGCGCAGCTTATGGCTCAAGCCCTGAAACAGCTCGAGCGCTCATGTAGAGTAAGGCATAGGACCGTCATCATACCGGGTTCAGCGGCGAGGCTGCGGGGTGAAGTTGAAGACCTAACGGGTTGGGAAGTTATTTTAGGTCCTATGGACTCAGCTGGGATCCCAGTTTTCCTGAAGACCAGTCGATTACGTTGGGAGTAGACCGATCTCTGCGACGATTCTAGTCATAGCCTTCACAGACGGTGCGTCTTCTGGAAGTTCAAGAAGCGGTTGTCCAGCGATGTTGTAACGCATCACGTTTGCGTCTACGGGAATTACCCCGGCGAGTTTCAGCCCAAGTACCTCAACCTGTTTCTGCAAAGTGTTTACCATATCCTCTGGGAACTGATTACCGATTACGTACATCTTCTTAAACTGGATGTTCACTTCCTTAGTTAACTCCTTTATCCTCGCAACTGTTTGCAGTCCCATCTTCGAGGGATCAGTGACGATGAGCATTATGTCAACGTCTCGGTCTGTCCTACGGCTTAGATGCTCAAGCCCAGCTTCCATATCCATCAACGTCACGTCATAGTTCTTGGAAAGCGTGTCAACGATCATCGTTAAGAGGTAGTTTACGCTGCAGTAGCATCCTTCACCCTCAGACCTCCCCATGGCTAGGAGGTCGAAGCGTGGGTTTTCAACGAGGACGTTGTAGACCCAGGCTTCAAGAAGCTCCTTCTTCGTCACGTTCGGGGGGATAACACCTTCATCGA
The DNA here is from genome assembly GCA_964396445.1 of uncultured Candidatus Bathyarchaeia archaeon. GTDB lineage: Archaea > Thermoproteota > CALKCG01 > B24 > JAWCPE01 > CAYNFI01. The sequence goes on along the minus strand of CAYNFI010000029.1, from coordinate 8,117 downwards.
GCTTCCTTCTAAATTCTGACTCAACCATGCCGACTGTTTTTTCCACATGCACTCCGAGTACATCGGGTAGGTTTGTTGAAGGATCAGCGTCGACGACGAGGATTGTCCTATCACTGTGCTCTAGGAGGTGTTTCAGTATCAACGCGGCGACCGTCGTCTTACCTGAGCCGCCTTTACCTGAAACCGAGACAACCAGCTTCTCGCGCATACCCCTTCCTTCACCGATACCATGGGAGAGGAGTGGATAAAGGTTTCTCGACCTCCACCGTGGTATCTCTGTGAGACGCTTAGAGGTTTACCTCGGTGAAGGCCTTAAAGAAAGGTCGAGTAACGTGATGGAGTTACGATAGCTCCTTGATTTCAATGGTTTTTGCAGAGCCTTCTCTTAGCACGTTTTCCTTTAGAGTTTCAAGGCTTAAGGTGCATTTCGAAGCGTCGGCGATGGCAACCCACTCCGCGTGCTCCCCCCTCCTGATGGTCGTTGAGGAAGTTGAGAGGAGGTCGATGTTCGCCTCGGCTAGAACCCGTGCGACATGGGCGAGGGCACCCGGTACATCCGCTAAACCTATGTGGAACTCGATCAACTTGGCTTCGGGGTCGGCGAAGGCTGTCACCCTGATGTCTCGAGTTTCCAAGTCTGCGATAACCATGACGTACATTCCTTCCTTAAGCCCAATCGCTTCCCGCATGCGGATTGGGAGGAAGACCCTCCCCTTAGCGTCTAATTTAATGATCTCTACAACACGCATGGATTAATCCACCGGTAAAGCTATTCGTCAGCAGTTTAAGTTTTATCTGGATTTAGTATTTCAGTTTGTGGGTATAACACTTATCACTGAGGCGTTGTTCACCTCAGCTCACCGGTGGAGAAGCTGGTAACAGCTTTTAGAAACCAGGGATAAGGGAGTCGTTGAAAGCTATTGTACCAATGCTCGAATCGTTTTTAATCCTCACGAGTTTATCCCGTTAGGGGTTAATACGCCTAACACTTTCTGTGTTCCTGGGTGAAGCCAGACTTCAACCCATCGGTATTCTCGGGTGAAGGCGACTTTGACAACGGGGATCGTTTTTCCATTATACCCCAATCCTACCTCCGTTGCCTTTAACATTCCAGTGTTGATGGTTGAGTTGTCGAACCACACGTTGGTCATGTCTGGGTGTTCAACAAAGCGTCTTAACTCTGGTTGACTTGAGGGATGGGTTAAAACAGCTTCTCTGGCTGCCGTGGTGAAAGCCGTTTTGTCCTCGTAGATACACCCGATCTCAGCGGCTAGGGCTATGATTAAAGGCGCAGGTTGGCATGGGAACATTGCCTCAGCGATGGTTTCCCCGAGCACATCGATCATCCTGGGGTCGCGGATGCCTAACCCCCCTTCCTCAGCCATCTTGAAAAGCGGCATGGGTATGGGGTTGAAGCCCATTAAAGCCGCTCCCACGGCGTCTGTGGTAAGCGCGTTGTAGCCTACAACCACGAGGTTTGACTCAACTGGGACTCCATCCCAGGGTCCACTCTTCTCCATGGCGATTACGCCGTCGAGGACTGTGAAGGACGCTGGGAACGCGGTGTTTACGTCAACGATCCTCCTGCGGCATACCTCGTCATCCCATATCAGCATCCCCTTCCCCTCTAAGACGCTCATGAAGCCCTTTTCCTCAGGGTTCAGCGCCCGAACCTTCTCCCAGTCGAGTTCACGGTAGTGGATGAGGCCTCGGGTATGAAGCCTCGCAGGCTTTGACGGGAGGAGGCCTAGGAGGTTCTTCATTCCAAGGGTTACCTCGGTTGTCGGGTGGGTTTTCATCCTCTGAACCGTTACCAGAACGTCGGCTTCTAGGAGCGTTTCGTTGAACACGTAGTCGCTGTGTGCTGATCCACCACCGGGGACGTTTACCCGCACATAAGGAGGCGCATCTATGTTGATAGGCTCCACCCCATATTTCTCAGCTGTGTAGCCACGGTCCCTGTTCATCATAACCCTCTTGGCTTCACATTCAAAAGCCATCTTGGCAACTTCAACGATGAACATGGGCTCAACGTGGGCTACCTTCGGGTCTGCGTTTGTCTTTATAAATACGGTATCCCCGGGCTTCACCACTTCCTGCAGCCCACCGATCAACCCAGCCGCCTTCCGAGTGGCCGTGGAGATGTCGTCAGTAGGTCGGCAGTGAACGATGCCAACCCTTCTCATACGCGTCCGCTGTGTAACACGGGGCTGAGCCTCGGGTACGTTTAACATGAAATCAGGCACCCACGACTTCAAAGACTTACCACCTGAAGCGTTTGTGTTAGGAACGTCCTTTACAGATTTTGCTGATGATAGGTTTAAGTGTTTCCGGGCAAGTTAACAGAACCTGTTTCCGCAAACTTTTTAAGTCTGTCTTTTGGATAGGATTTGTCCCACAAAATTCCCACAAGTGATCCGCATGAACAGTACAAATCAAGAAACCCGAAGTACACGAGGTGTACAAGGCTTAAAATCCAGTCTCTGAAAGGGAGGAACCCTTCTTGACAAACCTTACACGTTCAATAATAAGCCAGATAGCAACATACCCAGACCCAGAGGAGCTGCCGCGGGGGTTTGTGAAACTTAACGCCAACGAAAATCCCTATGAGCCATCGCGGAAGGTTTTCTCAGCCATCGTAGAGAAACTGCCGAGTATAAACCGTTATCCCGTAAACCCGTCAAGGCTGAGAAGCCTCATCGCTGATTACACCCTCTTGAAACCTGAGAACGTCATCATCGGTAACGGCTCAGATGAAGTCATCAACCTTCTAACCAAGACGTTCGTAGACTCAGGCGACGAGGTGGTAATCCCCTACCCAACCTTCCAGATGTACGATGTTGCAGCATCCATCGCCGGAGCTAGGGTTAGAACCGTGAAAATGCTTGAAGGGTTTAAACTCGATGTTAACGGAATCCTCAAGGCAGTTACGCCGAAGACTAAGCTTATATTCCTCTGCAGCCCCAACAACCCTACTGGAAACACGGTCGCTGAAGACGATGTTATCGCCATAGCGGAGAAGGAAGCTCTCGTCATAGTGGATGAAGCCTACGTTGAGTTCGCTCAGAAACCGTTAACACCTGCTCTTCTGAAAAGGAGTAACCTCATCTTCCTTAGAACGTTTTCGAAGGCATTCGGCTTAGCAGGTTTAAGGATTGGATACGGTCTTGGAAACCCTGACGTAGTCGCATACATGTACCGGGTTAAGGTTCCATACAACGTGAACAGGTTAGCCATAGCGGCTGCTGAAGCAGCCTTAGAGGATGTCGAACATGTTAAACGTGTAACCACCCAGGTGAAGGGGGCTCGAAGCCGTCTCTATAAGCGGCTTAGAGAAATTAAAGGGTTGAAACCCTACCCCTCGGAGGCAAACTTCATCTTCGTAGACACCGCGGAGACAGGGCTTGCATCAGACGTGGTTGTAGAAGCCCTACTTAAACGCGGTGTAGCAGTACGCGGCTTCGGAAACCTCAGAGGCTTTCGTGGAAGCTACTTCCGTGTAACCGTGGGAACACCTTCTGAGAACGAGTGTTTCCTAACTGCTTTGAAAGCTTTCATCACTGGAGGCTGAGGCCTTGATAGTTGTACCCTCGGTTGACATCAAGGATGGTAGATGTGTTAAGCTCGTACAGGGTAAACCTGGAACGGGTATAGTCGTATCAGACGACCCTGTGAAGGTAGCGGAACACTGGATAAGCGAGGGGGCGGAGGTCCTGCACGTGGTGGACTTGGACGGCGCCATCTACGGGGAGAGAAGGAACAGCCCCATTGTCTCCCAGATCCTAAAGGAAGTCTCAATCCCAGTTCAGGTAGGCGGAGGCATAAGGACTGTTGAAGACGCTTTAACCGTTCTTTCAGAGGGGGCCTCATGGGTTATTCTAGGCACGGCTGCGGTGGAGAACAGGGACTTCGTGAAGGAGTTAGCGAGAGCAGCAGGTCCTGAAAGGGTGATCGTATCCCTAGACTCGAGGAGGGGTAGGGTGCTTAAACACGGTTGGAGAGTTGAGGCTGGGGGTTCATTGATCCAGTGGGCGCGGACGTTTGAAAACCTCGGCCTTGCAGGTTTCCTCTTCACAGATGTTAAGGTTGAGGGGACGATGGAGGGGATAAGGCTTAACTACATCAAGGAACTCGTTAACGCCACGCGGATACCGGTGCTCTACGCGGGAGGCATTTCATCCTTAGACGACCTCGCACGTCTCGCGGAGACCGGTGTACACGGTGTCGTCGTCGGCATGGCCCTTTACGAGGGAAGGTTTAGCCTTAAAGAGGCTCAGGAGTTGGCGGAGAATGCGCGTCGCAGAGCTTGAAAGGAAGACCTCTGAAACCGTTGTCAGGGTGAGGCTGAACCTCGACGGTTCAGGGCGGATGAGCATCGATACAGGCGTAAACTTCCTCAACCACCTGCTTGGCGCCTTAACAAAACACGGGCTCTTCGACCTTGAAGTTGAAGCCCGAAGCCTAACCGCACCCGATGAACACCATGTAGTTGAGGACACAGCCATTACGTTAGGTCAAGCGCTTGCTAAAACCCTAGGGGATAAGAAGGGAATAAGAAGGTTTGGCTACGCCATGGTTCCAATGGATGAAGCCTTAGCTGAGGTTGCTGTAGACCTCAGCGGTAGGAGCTACTTGGTCTTCCAAGGCTCCTTCAAAGGCATGAGAATCGGCGACCTTGAAACAGGGCTTGTAACCCACTTCCTTAGAAGCCTCACCCAGAATGGGAGGTTTACGCTACATGTAGCCAGCCTCTACGGGGAAGACGACCATCATAAGGCTGAAGCCCTGTTTAAAGCCCTCGCAGTCGCATTAAGCCAAGCCATAGCACCGGAGCCTAGGCTGAAGGACGCGGTTCTAAGCCAGAAGGGGGTTTTAGAATGAGTGGACAGAGGATTAAACGTATAATACCGTGTCTTGACATGTTCCGTGGCCAAGTGGTCAAAGGCGTCAGGTTCCAGCAGTTGATAAAAGCGGGAAGCCCACCGGAACTCGCTGAAACCTATGAGCGGCAGGGCGCCGACGAGGTCGCCTTCCTAGACATAGCGGCTTCAGCTGAGGGAAGGAGAACGATGGTCGATGTGGTTCAACGAACAGCAGCGAGCATCAGCATCCCCTTCATCGTAGGCGGGGGAATCCGAGACTTAGACGACATTAGGCGGCTTCTCAGCGCAGGCGCGGATAAGGTCTCTATTGGGACAGCCGCGGTGAATGAGCCTGGACTCATCGGAGAAGCATCGAAAACCTTTGGAGCCGATCGGCTTATCGTTGCCATAGACGGTAAGAAACTCAAGTCAGGGCGCTGGGAAGTCTACATCTACGGCGGACGTAAGCCTACGGGCATCGATGCCATCGCATGGGCTGTGAAAGCCGCGGAGCTCGGCGCGGGAGAGATTCTATTAACAAGTATAGACGCCGACGGTACACGGGAAGGCTACGACATTGAGCTGACAAGGGGTATCGCTGAGACCGCTAACATACCTGTCATCGCATCTGGAGGCGCGGGAACCGTTGAGCATATCCACAGAGTTCTCACCGAGGGAAAAGCCGACGCTGCCTTAGCGGCTTCCATCTTCCACTTCGGCGTCTTAACCATCCGCGACGTAAAGACGTACCTCAAGGAGCGAGGTGTCACTGTTCGGCTCTAGGTGGTGAGGAGAGGTTTGCTAAAACCCGTGAACCTAAAAGAACTCGATGCAGGTCGTAGGAAGAGAATCCTTGAAAGGTCGAGGCTAGAAGTAGAAACCGTCAAGGCCAAGGTTGAGGAGATCCTTAGAAACGTCCGAGAGAGGGGAGACGCAGCGCTTCTTGAGTACACCACCCTCTTCGACGGAGTACACCTTAAGCCTGAAGAGATCAGGGTATCCGTTGATGATAGGAAGGCCGCGTACTGCGCCGTGCCTCAGGGAGTGCTAAATGCCCTAAAGAAGACGGCTGAAAACATAAGGGTCTTCCATCAAACACAGCTACCACACCCTGTTGAAGCTGTGGAGACCACAGCAGGCGTTTCGCTCATGGAGGTGTGGTTACCAGCTGAGTCCGTAGGCGCCTATGTCCCCAGAGGGCTGGCTTCGTCGGCTCTCATGACGGTTATCCCCGCACGCTTGGCAGGTGTAGACCGGGTGATAGCCTGCACGCCTCCCAACCCCAGGGGCTCCGTGGAACCAGTGGTTCTTGCAGCCTTGGACATGGCGGGTGTAGATGAGGTTTACAGGATTGGGGGAGCTCAAGCCGTAGCGGCGATGACTTATGGAACGGAGACCGTAGATAGGGTTGATAGAATCGTGGCTCCAGGGAACATCTACGTAACCGCGGCTAAGCTCTTGGTTCAAGGCTTGGTTGGCACAGACCTTCCACGGGGGCCAAGCGAGGTTCTCATCGTCGCCGATGAAACAGATGACCCCTTGTTTATCGCCTTAGACATGGTTTCCCAAGCTGAGCATGGGATTGACTCTGTAGCTGTTCTGGTAACCACTTCTGAACCCTTAGCTCGGGCTGTGGATAAATGCCTTGAACAGGTTATTCAACAAAGTCCAAGAGCTGGGTTTGTCACGCGTTCCCTTCAGGCGAACGGGGCTATACTCATCGTGGAAAGCCTGGACGAAGCCCTTTCTTTTCTAAACACGTACGCTCCCGAGCACCTCGAGGTCTTAACGCAGGACCCAGCCCGCGTGTTGAAGGGTGTGAGAAACGCGGGCTCAATCTTCCTAGGTCCCTACGCACCTGTGGCTGCTGGTGACTACGCAACTGGGGCCAACCACATCCTGCCCACAGGAGGCGCTGCGAGGTTCCTTTCAAACCTTTCAGTCACGGACTTCATGAAGCGTGTAACCGTTCAATCAATAACGCGTGAAGGGTTGGCTGGGCTCTCAGACATCATCTTTGCCTTAGCTGAGGCTGAGGGTTTACCGGGTCACGGTGAAGCCGTTAAAGCGAGGCTTAGAGGAGGGATGTAAGCACTTGAAGAAGCTGTTAGCGGAGGAGGCTGATGCAATCGCTCAAAGCCTTAATTACAGGCATAACGGTTTCATCGTAGCTATAACCCAAGACGCTTTAAACGCTGAGGTTCTTATGACGGCTTTCATGAACCGAGAAGCCTTCATAAAAACTTTAACCACGGGGGAAGCCCACTACTGGAGCCTCAGCCGTGGAAGGCTTTGGAGGAAGGGAGAGGAATCGGGGCACGTACAGGAAGTTCAGGAAGTCTTCGTAGACTGCGACGGAGACGCCGTGCTCCTGAAGGTTAAACAGACGGTTGCCGCATGTCATATGGGTTACAGGTCATGCTTCTTCCGTAAGGTAGTTGATGGAGGGGTAAAGGAAAGCGCGGAGAAACTGTTCCAGCCTTAACGGCAAACGATGAAACAATCTTCCAAGGATCCATTGGCACACCCTGCTCCCATAACCCAACCTGGGTCATTCGACGGGCACCGTACCTAAGCATGTCTCGCGGCGCAGATCCTAGGAGGGTGATTGAGCTGTGTACACGTCTCTTCTCCCCTCCCTTCCGGTTCTACGTAGGACGCCAGCTCGGGTTAGGGTGTAGGTGGTTCTCGAAGCCAAGGAGTATGATATCTTCGCCGCCTTGGCTAAGTCATGGTTTGTGAAGAAGCTGGGAAGACTTGCCGGTAAAAGCTTCAGTAATTCCCATTTGGTCTCGATCACCTCTCGTGCGAGGGCCTCTACGATCATAGTGTCTCTGTTAAATCCCTCGAGAAGCCTTGACCTCGGGCGTCCTCCTCTCCAAACCGTCTCCCTTAAAGCGTGGGAGAGGCGTTGCTCGTGGAGCAGGAGTATCTCCAGTTTCACACCTGGGATGGAGAGAAGGTCTGGGAAGTAAACAAGCTCGCGGAAAACGTCGAGGAGCGATGCTTTTCTCCTGTACGTACGAAGATGGCTTCTCTTCGAATCCTTGGCTCTGACAGGTGTGGTAACCATGGCTTGGATGGGTAAAACCACGTGGACCGAGTAGCCGTGGTCTGTAAGCGTTTGCAGTTTACGCCTTAAAGCGCCGAGTTTACCGACCTGAACCTCTACAACGACATTACCCTTCAGAACATCCACCTGGAAACCTTCAACAGTCACTTCAACCCGCCCATCATGGATTTTCGCGTATCTCC
>CAYNFI010000028.1:0-23467 GCA_964396445.1 uncultured Candidatus Bathyarchaeia archaeon | reverse complement strand
GCTCAGGCGGGACAGAAACCCGCCGTTGAGGGCAAGGCCAAAAGCCGGCCTGACTTGGTTCTCCAAGGTAAGGAACCAAGAGGCGAAAGCCGGGCCTAGCGATCCTTCAAACCCCTATTAGTGAGGGTTGGAGGTGACAGAAAAGTTACCCCGGGAATAATTGGCTAGTCGCGGGCGAGAGTTCACATCGACCCCGCGGCTTGGCACTTCGTCGTCGTCCCTTCCCATCCTGGCGGTGCATAAGCCGCCAAGGGTGAGTCTGCTCGCCTATTAAAGGGGAATGCGAGATGGGTTTAGACCGTCGCGAGACAGGTCGGATTCTACCTGTTGGGGGTGCTAGTTGCCTGAGGGGAAGTCGTCCTCAGTACGAAAGGAACGGGGCGACGCAGCCTCTAGTCTACCAGCTGTCTGGCAAGGCATGCTGGGCAGCCACGCTGTTGAGGATAAGAGCTGAAGGCATCTAAGCTCGAAGCCTTTCCCGAAAAGAGACGGCTGATCCCAGAGCCGATGCTTGGTAACAAGCGTCTTTCTGGGACGAGGGTCGGGGTGGAAGACCCCGTTGATGGAGTGGAGGTGTACGCCGGAAGCCTTCGGGCGACCGGTTCAGCCTGCCACCCCCAATCGCCCAAGGTCCGGGTTGAAAAAGGAGCCCAGCGCCCATGCGAAATGGAAGCCTATGCGCAGCCAGCTCAGCCCCGAAACCGTTCTAATCCCAGTGTGGTCATGTTCTCCAAGGGGCTTTAACCGGGTATGAGGCGTACTTATGCGCGGTCTTTATCATAGCTAGGAGGTTTCCCGTAGGTACGTTTGGGTGTATGGTGTTTGATGAGCCTAGGATGTAGCCGCTTCCAGGCGCACCTTCCTCCAGGCATCTCAGCGTCTCCCTTGCCACATCGTCCCCCGTTCCGTAAACAAGGGTTTTAGCGCAGTCAACGTTACCCCAGAGTACAAGCTTGGGAAGCCTTCGCTTCAGGTCACCTATACGCATACCTGCTTGGGCGTCGATCTCTCCGTAACCGTCAACACCAGACTCCATGAAAAGCTCCTGAGATATTGGCCACGTGTTCCCATCAGTTCGGAATACGTATGGTAGACCGAGGCTGTGGCAGAAGCTCGTAAGCTTCTTCAACCGAGGGAGTATAAGCCTCCTGAAGAGCCTGGGTGAATACATTGGGCCATGGTTGTCCGCCAGGTCTCCTCCACCCAGTATGAAGTCCGCGCCGTGGGCTTTCATGAGTTCAACAACCCTCAGCGTGCGCTCCAGCGCATGGTCTAGATACTTCTCAACCACATCAGGCTTCTGGAACAGGGCTTGCATCCATGGGGCTTCTACAGGTACTGCTATTCCCCCGCCTCCGGCTATGAATCTCTCAGAGCCAAGCCTTTCAACGATGTAGTCGAAGGCTTCAAACTCGCTCTCATCAACTTCTACAGGTTCATCCAGGAAACATTGCACGAATCTATCAACCGATGAAATTCCTTCCCTTCGAAGCCTCGAATCTACACGCATAAACATCCTTGACCCAGGGTCATATCGTGAGACACTCCAGAACCCCCAGTCATCCTCGTAGTAGTACGTGTAATCATCCAGCTTCCTCTTCGGTCCTGTAGCGTCCCTAGCGGGTACCATGGGGGGTCTCACGATGTCAAGGTTCAGCTTCACATGAAGCTCCACAACGTCAGCGCAGAGCCTGTCGACGAGGAAGTCGCGTTTCCCTTGATAGACAAGCTCTGCAACATCACGCCAACCAACACCCCCTCCTCCAGTGTAAGCATACCGACCGAGAAGCTCCGAAGCCACATTCGACGCGACTTCCTGTTCAAAAAATGGAACCTTATCGGGTTCCTCATGTTTGAACACTAGGTTAACCCTATCCCTGGATGTCATCCCGTACACGGAACACTCCTCCAGAGAACTGATCGCATATTACCTACATGCAAGGATTTACCTAGAGTTTTTAAACACATCCCCATCCTTTCTCATTGAAGCGAAAGACATACACACATCTTCCCCTCCAGCATTACTTAAGGAATTTATTCATCAACCCTAAGCAAGTCACATAGACTTTAACTTCCGGCGACAAATGTTTTTATCCACCGTTAATTTCATTTAAACCAGGTAGGTCGACGAGTGGGTTTCCGGGTGTTTCAACACACCTGGGGGAAACTCCTCCACGCTGGCGGAGCCATACCACCGTGAGGTGGGGGGTGAAAACTCCAGCTCCGGAATAGAAAAGCCATCCTCCCCACCGGATGTGGATGACTCGGCGGATCCGTCGACGATGGTGGAAGAGGGATTGAAACTGCCGTCTTATGGGCGTCAAGGCTAAACGGAACCCATGAACGTCCGTCTGAGGTTCGGGTAAGCCGCGTTAGTCGAATCCCACCTAAAACAGAAGGAGGGTTACGGTCGACCTACCCCAATACATCAGATACATAAGCGCCTATAAATCAATAAGACGCTTCTTTTTAAGATGATCGTGTAGCGCCTTAGGTTTACGGAGCCTAACATCGTTATCTATCAAGGTTAAGGAAGTAAGATGTCACTGTATAAAGCTCAACGTCGCAGTTGTTATATTAGGCACATCCCCTATCACCCTTTATGGTTGAGAAACTAGCTGTTGAAGGTGGAACTCCTGTCCGCGGGGAGCCTTGGCCACGGAGAGTTCACATCGGAGAAGCCGAGGTTAACGCCGTAATGGAAGTTTTAAAAAACGCCGTTGAAGATCCTGGCAAACTATGGAGAATGGGCGGGTTAGAAACCGCTGAGTTTGAAAAACGCTTCGCTGAGTTCTACGGTTCAAGTTTCGCGGCGGCTTCAAGCTCAGGGACGGCTTCCATACACCTCGCATTAGCCGCGTGTAGATTCGAGCCTGGAAGCGAGGTTATCACGTCTCCTATAACCGACGTGGGCACAGTTACACCCATTTTATTTCAAAACCTCATCCCAGTCTTCGCAGATGTTGACCCTGAAACATTGAACATCGACCCAGATTCAGTTGCTGAAAGGGTTACGGAGAAAACGAGGGCTGTAATCCCAGTCCACCTCTCAGGGCTCCTATGCGACATGGACCCCATTATGGAGATCGCGGAGCAACATGGACTCGTGGTCATAGAGGACTGCGCCCAGGCTCACGCCGCGGTTTACAAGGGTAGGATGGCTGGTACAATAGGTGACCTGGGCTGCTTCAGCTTGATGGCGGGGAAACATATAACCAGCGGCGGCGAGGGTGGGATGACCATCACGGATAATGAGGGGCTTTGGCGAGACACCATGCTCTTCGCACGGAACATATTCACCCCATGGGCTCAGGTTCACTTCGACATCCGCTTCCCAGTTCTCAACTACAGGATGACGGAGCTTCAAGCAGCCATAGGCTTAGCTCAGCTTCCAAAGCTGCCGGGGATCGTGGCTGCGCGGAGGAGGCTGTGTGAAAAGCTTGCGAGTTCTATGACGCACCTTGAAACCGTCCGGTTCTCCAAGGTTTTAGAGCACACCCAGCCAACCTTCTGGTTCTGCATGCTCCACGTGGACACGGACTCTATAAAAGTGGGTATAGACGATTTCGCTGAGGCTCTTCGCATGGAGGGAATCCCTGTTGCAGCCCGGTACACCGTGGTACCAATGTACGAGTACGAGTTCATCGCAAGCAGGCAGACCTATGGGCTGTCCAAGTGTCCATGGACATGCCGCTTCTACGGGAAAACTATTGACTACAAAGACTCCTGTCCAAACGCAGCCGAAGCGTTGAAACGGGTCTTAACCCTCAGCCTTCACGAAAACTGTACGGATAAGGAGGTTGAAGACACAGTCGCAGCCTTAGAGAAAGTTGAAGCACATAATAAGAAGGGCTAGGCTAACCCGTGGATTAAAAAGCGAGGAAAATTCATCGACCCCGCGTATGAACATGGTATATTTCATTAACGCTTCACGAATACTCAATCTCCTATGATAGACCCACCAGAAAGGGTGGTTTTAACTCTTCCAACGAGGTTTTCGACGTGCTTCTCATTGCGTTCCATGAACTTCATCAAAGCCCTGATGTTGGCGACCTCAACGGCATACGCCTTAGCCTTTTCCTCCAGCCCAAGCTGCTTCGCCTTAACAACCTCCTCGAAAAGCTTTCTCTCACGGAGTTGCATCCTCTCCCTTAAACCCCTGAGGTTTTCAAGGCTTTGATTCAGGTAGATGAGCGCCTCCTCCAAATCCATGAGTTTAGTCGGGTAAACCTTCACGACGACGACCTTATCACCTTCAAGCCTCGTCGTTAAGAGCTTTACCCTTCTCAAAGGCCAACCCAATTCCCGCGCTATCTCAAAGTGAGTCACCCCCGGCTTTCTCCGGATAAGGTTGTGCAGAATCTCCTTTGCTTTACCCATAAACACACACCTTTAGGCATTTCATAACTAGGCTCAAGTCTATTTGAGGCTGACGGCTGCTCTGAGAAAGCTACCGACTTAACGTATAGAAATACCTTTGAGAAAGAAGGAGACTTATCTTAGTAGGAGGATGCACGCCTTGGAAGTTTAGAGTCCATACTGAGTACATCGGTTAGCCTCTTCCCAGTAAGGAAAGAGCGGGAATTGTAAACATTAACTATAACATGTTACGTCGAATAGACCATCTTCTTCAATTCAGAGATGAAGGTACTCACTTCCACACTCTTCACTAAAGATTCCTTAGCCTTCCTCCATACTAAAGGACAGTTCTGGTAGTTTACTCCCACGATCTTATGGATCGCCTTATCCACCGCCACCTTGTTCTCTTCAATCCCTAAAATGCCTGCTCCTGTGAAAATGTCTTTAAGGTGTCTGAAATAGTAAGTTAAGGGAACATTATTGATAATCAACCTATCTGGAGATTTATCTTTTCTCGTAGCACCTACGTGTTTGCCTTGGAAAACCTGAGCCATCGATGAATCTGATTATAGAACTAGTAAATTGAGCTTTCTCACATCGAGCTATGACTTAGCCTCTTTAGGTTTAGAAAAGCATATATACTACAACTTCACTTCAAAGGCGTTCTAACAATGATTGGTGGTGAAGCGATGGATAAGAGTGGTAGGTTAAGGCGGTTGAGCTTCTTTACCGACCGGGAAATCCAGACCTTTAAACTCTACCTCGAGTTGGGGTCCCAGACAAAGGTTGCTGCAAAGCTTGGCGTCGTGAACAGTGCTGTCGCAAGCGTCATAAGGAGTGTCAGGTTGAAGGTGTTCAAGCTCTTGAACGCCCTCCAAGAAAGCCTAGAACTTGGCTTACTCAACGAAGACGATGTGCTAAGTCTGGTTCCGTCAAGCAAGCTTTTCCCGAAGATAAGGGAGCGCCTCATCAAGGGGAAAGACGCTGAAACGATGGAGGCTATCAAACAACTGCTCAACAGCTTAACACCTGAAGAACGGAAAAAGCTCATGTAACTGGTATGAATAGCCTCTGCAGCCTCGCAACTTCAAGGCTGCTTTCCGCTTTGCTGTAGGCTTCGAGGGCTTCGCGGTTAAGGCTTAAGAAGGAAGGCCCCCATTTAAAAACCGATAGAAGCCTCACACCCTCTTTTTTAAACCCAACAATGTACAGAGCCGCCGCTAGGGCTTCAACTGTGGATAGTTTGGTCGGTTTTCCATAGTTTGTAGGGTTGGCGGCGATTAGGTACGGTAGGCAACGCTGAACACCGGGCAGACTAAGTTTGAAGGTTTCATCGATGTCCGCCCAACTGCAGTCTACAGCAACTACACCCCATTTCTCCACTGTTTCCCGATCAGTAGGGGATAAGGCTTGGATGCTGAAGGGGCTGAGGAGGACACTCCTTCCTGGAATGTACTTTCTACTGAAGAAGACCTTTGCTAACCCCTTCTTAGCAAGTTTTAAACCAGTGCACTTAAACGGGTTACATTGCCTAAAATGGATTACGATGATCCTCATAGCCCATCAAAACCATTCAGATACACCTTGTGTAAGGCTAGAGCGGAACAAGAGTGTAGTCCATGGTTCCAAGCCCTAGTTTCTCAGCGCACATCAATTGTAGCCGCCAGTCCTGCTTGTTCAACGCCGTGAACTTATCCACACCCGAGCCTGTTGCATCAACCTCGTCGACGGCTGAACCAGGCACTCCAGGAGCTCTGATAACGAGGTCAGCTGAGGCTTTATCCACGGCTACGGGGTCTTTTGACGCTAGGATGCCGATGTCTGGGATGATCGGTAGGTCTGAGAAGGGGTTACAGTCGCATCTAGGGGTTACATCCATTACAAAGTTGAAGTACCCGATCTTCCCACTCCCAATACTATTAACCACCGCCGCTGCAACGTCAACTATCCGCGTGGCAATCTCCGGGAAACTCGTCGTCTCCATGGACACAGCATTTAGAGGGCAAACCTCACGGCAGTGGTTACATCCGCGGCAAAGCTCTTCACCGATGAACGCTTTACCGCTGTGTAGAACTATGGCTTTGACGGGACAGTACACAACGCAGACACCGCATCCGTTACACCGTTTTTCAACAACCTTTGGCTTCGAGTAGGCGTGAGACGCCCATTTTCCAGTCTTACTCGCACAACCAACTCCAAGGTTTTTCAGAACACCGCTGAAACCCATGATAACCCCCACCTTAAAGTGTGTGACGACGACCATGGCATCAGCATCTGCAAAAGCCTTAGCCACATAAGCTTCCTTCAACCTGTTCCCATCGACCTTTACGAGGACATCGTCTAATCCTATCTCTCCATCGGCTACCACGAAGGGAGCTCCAAGGGTCTCGGCTGTAAACCCGTTCTCAGCAGCTACTTGGATAAGTCCCTGAGCCGTCGACCTCACCCCCTTAATCCCCCATGAACACGATTCCCCGATAAATGGGTGTCCACCTACCTCCCTTATCTTCGCAACAAGTCTCCGAGTGTAGATATGTCTGATGAAGCGGGTACATCCTCTCTCACCAACATGAACCTTAACCGCGACCTGATCCTCAGGGTCTACAATAGTGTTTATCCCCGAAATGTCGAAGAGTCTGCCTAGTTTTTCAAGAAGCCCTTCTCCTGCACTTCTAGACCTTATGCCGGCGAAGTAGACCTCAGCTTTTCCCAAAAATGAACACCCTCCAACGATAATCACGCAGTCGCTTCATAAGTACTTACTAGAGGATATAACTTGTCTCAGCCTTCGTATAGGACTAGCTTGATAGAATAGAGTTTTTACTCGTCTCATCACCTAGAGGCGTTTCCGATCATTGAAATAAGCTCGACTATAGCTTCTCAGCGATCCTTAAAACTTTATCAACAACATCTACCGCGGTTCTACCGAGTACGGTGATCAACGGTTCCTTACCCCAATCGCCTTCGTGATATATTATATCGGGTACTTTACCTAGGCGTCTTATCGCCTGCTTAGCTCCCCAATGCGTAGAAGCCCCCTCAGCCTTTTTCACATCCTCAGGTTCAAGCCCTCGATCGTAGGATGAGGTTGTATAACCCAGTTCCTTACATATGCTCAAGATCTGGTCGGTGTAGCGTATGTTCATCCCAGCCCTTATCTCGGGGTTGAAGGTTATTGCTACGGCTAGGGTGGATGCAACGTGTGTTGAAACCCCGAATTCTGGGTCAGCGGAAGCCTTAACGCCTTCACGAAGTCTTACTATCCGCCCGGGTACACCCGCGAATTCAAGGTAGTCCACGGTATAGTTTGGCGCCATCACTAGGTTCGATTGAACCTCAGGTATAAGCTTGGTGACAGTAGGATGGCTTTCAAGGATCCTTAAAGCTTTACGGATGTTCTGTACGACAAACCACTTCTCAGATTCCTGGTAGAGATGTGCCATGGGGTTTACAGGGCTATTTCCCTTCCCCAGGAGTAACCCATGTTTCAACGCTCTCGTTACAAAGACTTTAGCAACCTCAACTGCTTCAAATACATCCATGCCTTTGGCTAATTGAGCTGTTATCGCCGCGGAGAAGCAGCATCCTGCTCCATGCGAGGTCTTTGTATCCACCCACTCGGCTTCGAGTTCCTTGAACTCCCCGTTTACGTAAAGGATGTCCACGGCTCTATCATGGCTTATATGCCCTCCTTTAACAACAACTGCCTTTGGACCGTAGGCCGCTATCCGTTCAGCCGCTTTCCGCACATCCTTCAAAGAAGTAACCTGCAAGTGCGCTAAGACACTGGCTTCAGGCGCGTTTGGAGTTACGATTGTTGCAAGAGGGAGTAAAAACCTGACAAGGGTTTCTATGGCTTCAGGTTTAAGCAATGGGGTACCGGTTGTTGATACAAGGACAGGGTCAACTACGAGGGGAAAGCCATGCTCCTCGATTTCCTCAGCTACAACCTTAACTATGCCAGCTGTGTATAGCATCCCTGTCTTCGCGGCGTCGACGCCTATATCCTCAACGACAACGTCTACCTGTTTCCTAACAACTTCAGTAGGGATGTTAACGATTTCTTTAACCCCTATTGTATTCTGAATGGTAAGGGCTGTAAGGGCTGCTACCCCGTATACTTTAAGTGAAGCGAATGTTTTCAGGTCTCCCTGAATCCCCGCTCCCCCACTAGGGTCTGAACCAGCAATTGTTAAGGCACATGGCATCAGGGTTGCAGCCGTCCCGGTTTTGGAGGCTTTACATGCACTTCTCAGCGACAACTTCCCTATCACCGAAGTATTTTGCGATGATTTTATACGTGCAGAAGGGACCGCACATGCTACACGCGGTCGTCGAAGTCCCTACGTTACCATGAATAACCCGTGCTTTTTCAGGGTTTATTGAAAGCCTTAACTGAGTCTTCCAATCCAGCTTCGCACGGGCTCTAGCCATATCCATGTCGAGCTTTCCAGCGTTTTTCCCAAGTCTAACGATGTCACAGGCGTGGGCTGCCAGCTTAGCCGCGATAACCCCCTCCTTAACATCATCAACGCTTGGAAGCGATAAATGCTCAGCAGGTGTTACGACGCAGAGGTAGTCCGCTCCAGCCATAGATGCCAAAGCACCGCCTATAGCACCCACTATATGATCGTAAGGAGCGCCTATGTCCGTAACCAAGGGTCCTAGGAGGTAGTAGGGAGCGCCTTTACATACAGCTTTTTCCAAGGCCACATGGGACGCTATTTGGTTAAGCGGCATATGCCCTGGTCCCTCAACAATGCATTGAACACCTGCTTTGCGAGCGCGCTCGACTAACTCTCCTATGGTTAGGAGTTCTTGGACTTGAGCCCAATCAGAGGAGTCTGTCAGGCACCCTGGTCTAAGCCCGTCCCCTAGGCTTATACAGAAGTCGAATTCACGGGCTATTTCAAGGAGGTAGTCGAAGTCCTTGTATAACGGGTTTTCCCTATCGTTATGCAGAATCCATGCGGCTAGAAACGTACCACCGCGGCTCACTATACCCGTCACTCTCGGGTGTCGTTTCAAGTGTTCGATGATTGGTTTCGTGACGCCACAGTGGACAGTCATGAATGCAACTCCATCCTTAGCATGCCTCTTGATGACGTTGAAGACATCGTCGTCTTTCATGTCAACAATACTTCCTCGACTGTTAATGGCATCGATCGCCGCTTGATAAATCGGAACAGTTCCTAGAGGAACGGTTACAGCCTTGAGTAGGCTCCATCTGATGTCGTTGAGGTCTCCCGCTGTTGACAGGTCCATAACGGTTTCAGCGCCGAATCTCACGGCAACCTTGGCTTTTCTAAGCTCTAAACTAGGGTCACACACATCCATAGACGTTCCCACATTGGCGTTCACCTTAATCCGTAAACCCTCACCGATCCCTATAGGAGGAATTTCCTCGTTAACACTACTCCGCGCGATGACGACGGTTCCATCCCTAACCCTTTCCCTTAAGGTCTCAGCTGAGCATCCTTCATCTTCTGCAACCCTCTTCATCTCCTCTGTAACTGCACCACGCTCAGCCGCTTTTAACTGTAAAGTCAGTGTAGACACCTCGCCAAAGAACAGCGACGGGTTAGATAAATATTAACCATCTCTTTATCCCCCATAACACTGTTTCAACGTCCTAACCTCGTCAGTTGATGGTTATTGTTTTTTCCAATCATGCTTTTAACCGACAAGAGTGTAAAGGTAGCTGTCTAACGTTTTAACGAGGCGGTTCCTCTGGGGAGATGGGAAGATTACTTACAATACTTAGATGAAAGCCCCTACGCTGTCCGGAAGTTAGTGTCAAATCTCTCCCCTGAGAACACTATAGAGGCCACTCGTACAGTGCAGGTTAAGGCATTAAACTACACCCTTTGGCCCTTCCAAGAAAGGGTTCTCGAAAGGATCAGCGGAGACACGTTAATCCTCGGACTTCCAACGGGTCTAGGTAAAACCTTTGTAGCAGGTGCATTTCTCAAAAGCGAGTCCTTTAAAGAGCCTATCCGCGTCCTCTTCATGGTGCCTTCAATCCCACTCGGCGTTCAGCAGACCCTCTTCGTTAGACGTATGATGAACGTGGAGGATGCTTACTTCGTTTCAGGTGAGACACCCCCTATGAAGAGGGCTTTATTGAAGGTTTGGAACCCAAGCGTAGTCATTTCCACTCCTCAAACCTTTTCTAACGATTTCCTAACCCCATTCATGCCTTTCCTAGAGGAGGCGCGTAGGGTTAACGAACCAATCTCCTATCTATCTAAGGTTTTCAACGACGCTTCATTCAGATTCCCCTTTACCCACGTTATCGCTGATGAATGCCAGAGGTACGTTGGTGAAACAGATGGGTACGCTATACTACTAACGGCTAAAGCCTGCGAAAAACATGTCCTAGCCCTAAGCGCCACTCCGCAGCTTCACGCTCCCGAGCGTCTGAAGCAGCTGAAGGTCGTCTTCGACCGTGTGGAAATCATCTCCATTGAGGAGCCCGAGATAAAGAAGCATATGCCAAAGAGGGTTCTGAGGGTTGTGCGTGTCCCTACACCTGAGAAGCTTTTACGAATCTACAGCATCTTGGGCACCGTGATCAACACTTACACCGAGAGGGTTAAAAAGGAGTTCGGCGCCGAGCATCTGAGACAAGACTGTGACGAGCATATAACTTGCATATGGCTTAAGGCTTTAAGGATAATGCGCGTCAGATGCGTTGAAGATGGAGCCAGTAGCATCCTGAAATACGGGGTTTGGAAGCTCAGAGAACTCCACCAACCTCTTAAGGAGTTAGGGTGGAAAAGTCTTTATAAAACCTATCAGGAAAACCTCAGGGAAGAATTTAACCACAAAGTTAAGGCGGCTTTACGGATTCTTGAAGAGAGGATGTTTGAGAAAGCCATTGTTTTCATGGAATCCGTTCAGGCTGCGAAGCAACTTGGTGGCCAGCTTCAGCAAAGACATGGCTTGGATGATGTTGCGGTCCTCGTTGGGAAGGGAGCCATGTCAATGGAGCAACAGGCATCGGCTCTGCTGCAGTTCAAGGAGAGGGCTCGAGTGCTCTCAGCCACTTCCGTGGCTGAGGAAGGTTTAGACATCCCTTCCGCTGATATAGAGGTTTGGCTTGACCCACCGAGTAACCCGAGAAAGTGGATTCAGAGGTTTGGGAGAATCCTTCGGCAGCCTGGTGGTAAGGAACAGGCGGTTACGTACGTGCTTATATCCATGCGTACTCATGAGAAGAATAAACTTCTTAGCGTCATGAAGAGAACGGAGGAGGTTTACGGTTTCACTCAGGATGTAGTTTTTGAACCCTATGTGAAAGCTTTGCCTAAGGATCAGAGAACTCTAGGGGAATACCAGATTTAAATCATGGACCACGGTTAGAGCAGGTAGATATGTCAGCAGAGTTACTTGGATGTGTCTTAAAGAAACTTGAGAGACAGGATTTTAGGGTTCTAATAGGGATCGAGCTTGGAATGGTAAGCCATGCATTCACACCGGTGGAGCACATCCTCAAGTATTCAAGCCTAACACTGGAGGAGACAACGTTCAGGCTTAGGAAGCTCCATAGATTCAACCTAATAAAAAGGCGTTCAAAGCCGTTCCTTGGCTACACACTCAACGCCTTAGGTTACGACTGTCTAGCCCTGAACGCCTTGGTCAAGGGTGGATACCTTGAAGCTCTTGGAAAACCCCTTGGAATTGGAAAGGAATCCGATGTCTACGACGCTTTAGCTCCAAACGATGAGAGGGTTGCTGTGAAGTTCATGAGGGTCGGAAGGACAAGCTTTCGACAGACAAGGAAGACGCGGCTTTACATTGCGGGACGGAGGCATATATCATGGATTTACCAATCTCGTTTAGCGGCTGAACGGGAGTTTAAGGTTCTAGCACTCCTACACAAAGCCGGCGTTAGAGTGCCCAAACCTCTAGCATGGAATAGACATGTGCTCGTGATGGAGGTCATCATGGGCACAGAGCTAGCTGATTACTATGAGATTCCCAACCCAGAAAAGGTGTTTGATGAAATCGTTGAAAACATTCATCTCGCCTACACGAAGGCTAAAATTATTCATGCCGATCTAAGTGCGTACAATGTATTAATAAAACCGGATGGGCACATCCTACTCATCGATTGGCCACAGTGTGTTGAGAAAAATCAACCTGAATCTGACTTCTACCTAAGAAGAGATGTGGAGAATGTGGTTAGATACTTTAATAGAAAGTTCAGGATCAACGTGGACATTGAAAAGGTTCTGATACTTGTTAAAGGTGAACACGTATCCGAGGAAAAGGGTTTGTGAGGTGTCAGTAGACAGGGATCTTACCGTTGGCTAGTTCCATGCAGAAGCGTCGAAGGTTGTTGAGTTCAAGCTCTGACTTTAGAATAGCCTCAACATCCTCAGCAACTGAATCTAATGTAACCCCTTCCTGAAGGACAAGTTGGACAGCCGCGATCTTTGGATTGTTGATTGACTTACCGATTTGGCTTAGCAACCAGACATATGTTTCCTCTATGCCAGCCACCTTCTCATACACCTTCTCCGCTATTCTATGGGTTAGGACGTTGTAGATCTTCCCTATGTGAGAGACGGGGTTTTTTCCAGCAGCGGCTTCTGAGCTTAGAGGCCTATTTAAGGGTATGATGCCGTTAACCCTATTACCCCTACCTACCTGACCTGAGTCAGCATCGTCGGCGCTTGTTCCTAGTACTGTGAGGTAGAGGCCGTCTGTCCCCCTACCCTTTTGGTCGAGAGTGTTAAGGTCCACTGTTACCTTCATGAAGTCATTGTTCCGCTCAACGAAGTTCAGGATCTCCGCGACGATCTCTTCTCTACGCTTGAAGTATGTAGATTCACTGTCGATAAACCTGTCTACGAAAGCCATTGAGACTGTAAGCTGAAGTTCTTCCCCTTCTCTTAACCCCATAACCTTCACATCCTCACCCGATTCTGGGAACCTCTTCTTGAAGCTCCTTGAGTTTAGAAATCTCTCAGTTTCAAGAACAGTCTTCTCCGTAGCTGAGAAAGGTGCATAGCCCACTGCAGCCGATGTGTCGTTTGCGCCGAGGACATCTCCGCCTCGTTTGAAAATATCTCTAAGGGATGCAGCCCCTCTTCTTAGCTCCACCTGATACCTCACATGTTCCTCAGGGTTAACAAACCTGAGATTATCCCTAAACCATTTCTTCGCTGTTTCCACAGCTATATCGGATACGGGTATCTCCTGTCCCTCAACCTCAAATGTTGCTCTGTCTCCAAAGATTAGAGTCATAGGTTTTCTTACAGCACCACCTCCAAACCTATGCTCAACTTCACCAGCAGCCAGTAGAGCCTTATCGATGTTATGATGAGCTACAACCCCGAATCTCTTTAGGTACTCTTGGCTAAGAGCTACAGAGACGGCGTCCATGATGGAGTCGCACATGTAGTCAGGGTGGCCTAGTCCTTTGAGGACCGAAGGGTCTACCTACCGGTTTTCCTCTCGACGATCTCCACCCTCTGTCTACCCACAGGTGTACGTTTCAGCTCTTCAACAACGAAACTTTCCATACAACCACCTAACCCAAGCATAATCTGTTTATTACCCAGCATCGCAAGGGTTAGCCGGAAAGAATTTAAAGATTTGCATATTTATTAAAAATAAATTACCACAAGTAATCTCAGAATGCTTCCTTCGATGCTGGTAAGAACCCATATATCTGCTTTTAAAGGGAGGCTTACTACGTCCATACACCATGAACTATTTTGCTGATTCTAAGACTGGGAGCTAGAAAAATAATCTATGTTCCATCAATTTTGATATATAAGATGTTGTTGCCGCGTATGAAGACATTTCCGTAGTTGGCAATAGGTTCGTTTCCCCTAAGCTCCTCAGCCTCGGTTAGGAGAAGGTTCATGTAGCCATCGGAGACCACAACTTTCCCTACGTATTCACATTCGTTTTTCAGCCTAACTCTTATCTTGTTATTCCTGCATCTTGTGAGAACGTTGATAGGTTTTTTACTCGGCTCCATGGGCTTTCTCTGGTAGGTAGGGGCTTAAAAGATTTATGTCTTGCTGTTTAACGTCAATACACTTTTACTCCTAATATCGTGGAAAAGATTAAGATGTTTCCATATCATTAGCTTTAATACAGACAAAGACGTAGTCCCTCAAATCCGTTGTATCCTTTAAATCAAGAACGTTAAGTCTAGCGTTTTGGAGAAGTTTTTCCGAGGTTTTAAGGGGGAAGCGCCTCTTAAGGAATGTGACGATGAAACGGCATCCGTTCGTTCCAACCCTAACCATCTCTTTCAACGATAAAGCTGTGCATGGAAGGTTCTGTAGAACCGTGATGGCAAAGACTTTATGGAAGACCCTATTTCGAAAGGGAAGGTTTTCAACGTCACAGCAGATAAAGTCCCTATCCACCTTTCTTACTTTTGATTTTCCAGCTATTCTAAGGAGGCTCATGCAAAGATCAACCGCGACGACGTAAACCTTTTCACTTGCAATCCTTTGTGTTAGAAGCCCCGAGCCACATCCGTTATCCAATACGATATCACCCTCCTTAAGCTTCACCATGGACAACGCGGCTTCATACTTTATTCGCTGTTCAAGTGAATACATGAGGTTATAAATCGAGGCTGATACGGCGTAGTTTTTCCTTAGCCTCCTCTTCGCGCTCCAATGACTTTTCATCCGTGGTCGTACCTAGAAGTGCCCACTACATCCTTTAATTCATTTCCCAAAGAGACTGGTTAAGGTAGGATGGAGATAGAGATCTGGGCTATGAGAGAAGATACGTTAAAAAATGATAAAGGCAAGTGTTAAAAGATTCATATTGACTGTTCTTATCTAGTTATTGATAGATACCCATTAAATGAGTTTCTGGGGTTTTTCAATGAGTTTATGCTTTTTTAAGGTAGTTCCATCTCGGTGGTGTGGACTTCTGAACACTGTGTCTCCAGCCTTCTCCATCTCCCTAGCTTCTTCAGCTAATTTAGCAGCTGTTAACATCATTTCATGTGCCGCAGCCACTACCTGCGTGTATTTCTCCCATTCCTTGAGTATGAAGCAGCCTTCTGTTGTTAGGTCAGCTACACGTCGCGCTATCTCGTAAGCGGCTATGGCCTTTGCCTTGGCGTAGGGGTTTTCAAATCCTGCCGCTGCCACGGCTGCGTCTTTATCGACCACGATCTTCGGTAGGACAGGTTTCTCACCCTTCTTGATGGAATCAATCACTTTATCCAATTCTGTTTGAAGAATGTTAAGAACCCCTGTAACCGCTAGAACCTTTATTAGGTCCGTGTTGAAAAGGCTCATCTCAACGGGGTCTAGGAACTCCCTCCGCGCACCGAGCATAGAGTCGGCTAAGACGATGATGTAGCCGAAGCCAGCGTCCTCCAAGTCTTTTACGATCTTTCTGGTTGGTGCATCTGAGACAACGATTAGTGGTACTCCACCATTGGCTATGAGTTCACGGAGTTTAGCCGGTCCGGGTAGTGAGGCGTTTGGACTTGTAGTCACCGTGAAAGCTGGTTTAAGCTCTAGGAGCTTCGAAGCGACTTCAACCGCATGTTCAGGACTCATTTTAGCCCCTGAAGAGATAATCCTCACTTCAAGGTCTTCCCTATCAGCTCTCTCATCGAGGAGAAACTCGATAAGTGGCGCCGAGGCGATGTTCCCAATTTTAGCAAACCCAACCCTAACGTTATCAGGCATACAATCACCTGCTGGTTTGGATACGTGGTTAAGAGCTATGACGTTTAAGGAATTAAGTATTCTTCTCATTTCCATAAGAGGTTTGTCCAAGAAAACGTGAAAACCATGATTTCCAAGGATTATCCGTAGAGTAAACCCTACCATATGGCGAATATTAAGACATCCCTTCTATAGTATCCTAGTCTGGCAACGGTTAGACTTCGTGAGCATACCTTTTGAGGGCGTTAACATAGTATAGATAGTTATCGTATGGTACGTCTGAGGGCACGTTATGGTCGATGCTCGGTATGTAGCCTCCCTCCATCATCAACGGCAGTACCCTTTCAAGCTCCTTCTCTATGGCTTCCTTCCCCATGGGCAGAACCCTTTTATCGATATTTCCTATGAGGAGGAGCTGACGTCCATGGCGTTTCCTTAAGGTAACGCCGTCCACGTTCGCTTGAGCTTCAAGTGGATAGATACAGTTCACTCCGGCTTCTAGGAAGAGCGGGGCAAGTAGGTTGATATCTCCGTCGCTGTCGACCATAATGATATCAACGTCGTTGCGTCTGAGGAACTCCGTTACCCGCTTATAGTATGGCTGCATGAACTCCTGAAACAACCTCGGTGAAATGTGCGGTCCGTTTTTATACGCCATGTCTTCCCAGAAGACTGCGTAGTCGATTTTAAGCTGTTCAACAGCGTTGCGCGCCACTTCGATCTTAAAGTCTGCGAAGAATTTGAACATATCGTGGACCCAATCTGGGTCCTTGTAAAAGGTTATGAGAAGCCGCTCTAAACCCATCCAGTCCCTAGCCTTGCCGAAGAAGCCGTACATCCCGATTCCAATAGGGTAGTCAACAGACTCGTAGTACCTGATAACCTCTTCAGGATACGTCCCATCACTCCAAACATCAGGGTACCTACGGAGGTCATGGGGATCAAGCCGTCTCTTCATCTCCTCATAGTCCATACGGTTTTTCACTGGGAACTCTAGGAACTGGGGCATAGACATGCTTGTCTTCAAAGTCTTCGTAACCGCCCTAAGGCTTCCAGCCTCAGCAACCTCAAGCTTAACTCTTTCATTCTCCTCGATTGTCCTCGTTTTAAAACCGGGTATAGGGCTCCAAAGTCCAACGGGGACACGCTCCCGCCTGTCGAATCCGAAGTAATCGTTGATGTTCCCGAGATTCACGCCTATCGGTAAACCTTCCCCATGCCATCGGTTAACAGTGTCACTCCAGAAGCCAATCCATTCATATAGGGGCAACCGGTCTGGTTTCTGATAATGTAGCGTACTAAGAAAGCGTTCCCTAGCATTCATCACACCGCCTCCCCTTTATCTTTTAGAAAACGCAACTTAAGCCTTACCCACTCATTCGCTCTCACTGAAGAAAACCAGCCAACGATTTTACCATAGCCTCTAACACTTCAAATATACGGTTAAGGCTTAGTTAAGTTCCTGAGACGTGAATGGTTTAGCGGCGTTTAGCAAAATTTATAAAAGCCAGATGTGGATGAGCGGGTTTCAGGGGTGACTCCGATGATTTGTGGTATGGACCATGTTGGAATAGCTGTAAGCGACCTCGCTAAATCCATTCGCTTCTACCACCACCAATTAGGGTTACCCATCGTTGAGGAATTCGAAGTGCCCGCGTTTAACCTCCACATCGTCTTCCTTAAGGCTGGTAACTGTACGGTCGAGCTTCTAGATTACCGTGGTCAGGGGAAACTCCTGCGTCCACCAGAAAACCCCCTTGGACTACGCCATTTCACACTGCGTGTTGAAAACCTCAACGGGGTATATGAGGAGTTGAGGGGGAAGGGGTTAACGTTTACAAGAGCCCCGATGGAAGTGGTGCCTGGGAGGATCATGAACGCTTTTCTCCTCGACCCCGACGGCGTATCCATAGAGCTCATACAATGGTTATGAGGAATACGGGTATCCATGCATTAAAAAAGCCTCAAGGTCGTTCAACTCTAGCTTTTAAGGTAATCCGTATTTTATGCTTGGGGTCTCGTAGTAGACTTACTATATACCTTGGGATATCGCTGGCGGCTTTATCTGAACCTATCATAAGGGTTCTTTCACATACGTAGCCACTCTTCCTGCAGACGATGTCTGTTGGATGAGTTAGGATTAACGCTTTACACCCGTAACCATGGGCGGTAAAGCTTCTCCCGGCAACCCACAGTTTAAACACGATAGTGGCACAGTCATCCTTCAACATGGCTTTGAATCTAGGATCGAAGGCTTCTAAGCCCTTAGTCGCATTGACGGCTATGACGCAGTTACCGCGGCGGGTGAGTGTTAAAGCCTTCGTGACCTCGAAGGTTGATGTATGCGTTGCTGTGACGTTCAGGTGTCCAAAGGCCTCAAGAGACTCGACGACCGTCTTAGCCCTTAGAGCCATGGTGATTCCCCGCTGAACATGTTCGTAGAGGCTTAACCCTGCGCTGGAAACCTCCAACCCTTCTCGCCGCGTAGGGGGACAAAGGCGACGCCTCCAAGGCTTTCTGTTGATATCGACCCGTCCAACGCCTTTCTGACACGGATAAGCTCTTGGTAAAAGTGGATGTCACCAACAGGTATCAGGAGGGTTCCTCCAAGGCGCAGTTGCTCAAGAAGGGGCTCAGGTACATCTGGGGCTGAAGCTGTTACGAGGATACGGTCGTAAGGGGCATAGTCTGAAAGGCCTTTGGAGCCGTCACCCTGTACAACTGTAACTCTCTCGACGTAGCCGAGGCTTTCAACGTTCTTCTTCGCAAACTCCGCGAGCTGAGGCACAAACTCAACGGTCCAGATGTGCCCCCATCTTTCACGTTGGGCATCCATAGGGGCGATGACCTCAGCTATCGTGCATGCGTGGTACCCTGTTCCAGCCCCAACCTCTAAGACGCGTTGACCTAGTGCAAGCTCTAGGGCCTCATCCATTATACAGACCATGTTTCACCTAACCAGTCGCCTAAGGGCTGGTTAAGAGGCGCAGATATGGTTTGGCCCCACCCCACGGGAAGCGGCGTGTCCACGTAGGCGTGCTGCCTAAGGTCATGCGGTAGGAATCCTTCTCTAGGCGTCCTTCTGAAGGCTTCGATCACGGCTGGGGTCTTGAGGATACCTCCTCTGATGTAGGCTTGGATCAGCCTCTCCTTGCCATCAACCACCTTCCGGCTCAAGCCCCTCTCCAGCCACTAGATAACCTGGAAGACATGTAAAGCTTTGCACCAGTGAAGAGCATAGATTCAGCCGGGAACAGCGGGGTTACATGAAGCTGTGTTTACACGGAGTCGCGATGAGTCGCGATTAACGTAAGCGTTAATCGCTAAGGACTCGAAAGAGCCTTAGGTTTTCCTTAAGCCACGCCGAGTATCCTGTAGGCTCTGGGAACCTTAAGTAGTGCGCCTTCACCCTACTCATGCGTTTAGCCGTGTTTCTAAGTTCAAGGAGGAAGCGAAGCTTACCACGGGCTCTAAAGAACCTCCGCGCCTTCTCAGTGATGTTCAACCTAACCTCCCCATAGAGGCTTGCCCTTAAGACATCCTCTTCCTTAATTATGTAATGGCTCATCCCATAGCGTAACTCCTCATCCCCCGCGCGCTGGAGGAAAGACCTAAAGATGTCGAGAGTTGCCTGCTTTGCCCCATACCCGCGCATGTAGGCGATGTTGTAGCCCCACAGGCCCTCCCTACTTACATCACCAACCGCTATTGCCTTTACAGCCGTCTCAGCCGCGAACTTCCCAGCCGTCATCGATGGCCCGATACCCCCACCGTGTATTGGGTTAACCTGACAGGCGGCGTCGCCGACGGCCATAAAGCCGTTGGCTACAAGGCATAGAAGCGGCCTCCTCGTTGGAACCAAGGCACCACGCCCGTCGAGTATCGTGGAGTCCTGTAGATCCGGATGTTGCTTTAGGAATCTGTAGAACTGCTCCCTAGGATGGGGATGCCCTGGCTTCATCTGTACACCCAAACCCGTGTTAACAATGTAGTCTCCCTCAGGGAAGACCCAAGCGTAGCCACCAGGCGCGATCTCCTGACTAACGCATATATCTCCGTATTCCGGGGTTGCCAAGGGATTTTTCAGCTTTCTCAACTCGCGGTAAGCAAGCTCCATATCTCGGTCTTTCACTTGGACCTCAACGCCGAAGCTAACAGGTAGTTGCTTTCTCAAAACTGCCTGAACGCCTGAGGCGTCTACGGTGACTTGGGCGTGAAACGCGGTTTTTTCATTCGATGAATTCCGGGCTAAAACCCCTCTTATAAACCCCTTCTCGATAATGGGTTTAAGGGCTAAAGTTCGGTCGAAGAAAGCAGCCCCCGCGTCCATGGCTTCCCTTAAAAGCCTCTGCCCAAACATAAGTCTGTTAACCATGAAAGCTGAGGCTCCCAATCCCTCGATCTTGAACACGGTTTGGAGGTCTGGCGAGAAAACTCTTGAACCCTTCAGCTCCCAAGCGAGTTCGCCGCCCTTCGGATAGGTCAACCCGAGGTTATCGAAGTGGTGTTTCCCCACAGCGTCTCCGCAGGCTTTTTCCCCCACGGTCGCGGTGTCTTTAGCGTCTATAAGGCAAACCTTTAACCCTTGTTTTGCAGCTGTTTTAGCTGTGAGGCAGCCTCCAGTTCCAGCGCCGACGATGACAAGGTCGTAAATTCGCATCCCCTCCTCTTTGAAACTTACATCCATCACTTAACAGGATGGGGTTATAACCCTTCCTTCACCGTCGATGCGTCCGATCCTGATCCTCGTTGTCGAAATGGGCTTTCCATCTTCAGCAGTAACCCATGGAACGACGATGACCTTTAACAGCTTATAGCCACGCTCCCTTCTCAACGCGTTGATTTTACTAGCCTTACCCACGGTTTCCGAGCTTACAACGAGGGCTTCGATGTTCCCGTTTGTAACCGTTGGACCATAAGGATCGTTCAAGGGGATAATCTCAGCTCTCAAAGAGGCGTTTACGTCTTCAAGGAACTTGAATAAATCCTTTCTACGCTCATCAAACCCCTTAACCCTGTGGGGTTTATGAAGCTTATGCACAAGAGTATCCGTAGTCAGTCCTATAAGGACCTTCTCTCCAGCTTTGAGCGCTGTTAGGATGAGCTCTCTATGTCCTTTATGGAGAAGGTCGAAGGTACCCCCAACGGCCACGAGTTTAAACTCCTCCAAGCTACCACAACTCATACCCAGTATGGTTTTACGGTTTTGCTTGAACCCGCATAGCCGCGCCAAGCGCTGTGCAGAAATCGCAGTTTTCAGGGACCACAACCTTGATGTGAAACATGTCATAGACCCTTATGATAGCTTCAATAACTCTACGTGAGTTAGCGAGTTTCCCAACGAGGACAACGTCGTTTTCAAGGCTGTATGCCTTCGCGGCGAAGACTGAAACCATACCTATGACTTGACCGACGAGGTTGACTATTGCCGCTGCGATGTCATTCTCACCCGCATCATCACTGACCTTACCGAAGTTTGAAGCCGTAGCTTCAGCTGGAACCACGCCTACTGGTCCACCGGCGATGTCAGATACAGTGAGATCCACCTTACGCGCATCTCCTACCTCAGCCATTTTCTCTAAAGCCTCAAAGCTGTATTTCCTTAAGAGACACCGTGAAAGCCCTTGTAGTGTCCCTCCCCCCACACCGGTTCCACCTACGTGCACAATCTTCTTACCACAGTCGTAAACAGCTACGAGAGCGGTTCCAGTGCCCATGCTAACGACCAAGGCTTGGGCTTTCCCCGTTAGTGCTAAACCACCGAGGCCTATAGCCGCGATCTCGTCAACTTTCCTCACTGGGATATCGAGGAGCTGGGCTCCAATACAACGCGCGCCACCACCTGAAACCGCCAGCACCTCAACTTCCCTAAGGTTTCTCCCCGCTTCCGTGAGGAGTTTTCCTAGGACCCCTGAAGCCGCCGCCAAGGGGTCGGTTGTCTGGATCAAAGTGAGCTTAACGACTTGGTCGCCTTGGAGGGCCACAGCCTTCGTTGAGCTCCCACCGACATCTATCCCGATGATCACTTAGGTCACCGATCGTTTCTATTGAGTTGCAGCCTAAAAACGGTTTCTAGCGTCAGCGACTCTTCTTAACTATATGTGGTGGAGTTAACCGAGGTACCATATGAAAAGTCGCTTTAAGAATCGGCGGCACGAGCATGACCATGAAGGGTATTTCGCTGGAGAAGGTCCAGGTTAACAAGCCGAGCCCTACATATAAGGGGTACTTAGTCCCCCAACCGAGGGGGAGGATAAAGAATTGGCTGTATCCCCATATACCGAAGCCTACAATCGTGCTTCCGATACTGAGTCCAACAACAGCCGCGATGCCGAAGCTTCTCCACTCCGGCCAAAAATAGCTGATTAAGACGACGATAAGCATGCTCGCGACATCGACGCCTAGGCAAAGCATTGAGGTTAGGGCGGCGATGGTTGGGTCACCGCCGACTGCGGTCGTCATCAAACTTGAAAACTGGAGGTAGAGGACTAAGCCAGCCATGGATATTCCTGACAGGAGAAAAACACCCACAGACCTCCAGCCGATGTTCCTTCGGGCGAGATAACCTAAGATGTAGAAGCCTATGAAGTTTGATGTTACGCCCACGGTTAAGCTGAGTAGGGGGTCTCCGTGAATGAGGATGTCGCTGATGAAGATTCCGATCGCTGCGCCTGTGGCGCCTACCATTGGACCGAAAAGCACGGCGAAAACGCTGGGAATGATTACTACGGGCCAGAACCTTACAACTCCGATTACTGGGGCAAATACACCTCCGTAGGTGAGGTAGCCTAAAGCTGCGTAGAGGGCTCCGCATAGAACTGTGGCCGTGATCTCCTGAGGCTTCATTCCCTCTTTTCCCACAATCCTAGGGTTGTCGTAGAGGAGATAAGGGTTCTCTTCGAAAACTTTAATGACAATAATGTATTAATACCTTGAATTTTGTAAGAATGTTGACCCTCCTTAGGTTTCCTCTCTTATATTACCACTTAACCATGATACTAACGACTCCGATAGCCATGACTTCACCTAGAAATCAGTAAATTGTACTCACTGCTACATTGTGTTTCCTACTCGACGTAACGTGATAACCTACTGAGTAATAAAAATAATCCTCCTTTGTTGGAATGTGGTTTCGGCGGAGAAGTACTCAGTTCCTATGTGGTTATGGTTATCCCTGACCTTATAGTTCCATCCATGACGGATGCCGTACACTATGGTATGTTAGGGTCTTTCCTTATATTATGGATATAAAAATGTATTTTAAAGACCTTCAGCGGAGTGGCACGGATGGTAGAAGTTCGGTTAAAAGATGTTGTGAAACGTTATGGTGAAACTGTGGCTGTGAACCACGTAGACTTAAAGGTTGAGGACGGTGAATTCTATACGCTACTCGGGCCTTCAGGTTGTGGGAAGACCACGATTCTCCGAATCATCGCTGGTTT
>CAYNFI010000027.1:3423-24582 GCA_964396445.1 uncultured Candidatus Bathyarchaeia archaeon | reverse complement strand
CCTAGGCTTGAACCTCAGGAAGCCGTCCGCGTGCGAAAAACCCATTAGACCATATTTATCCGAGGCTCCCCCATCTTATCTCTTCGATAACTGCTTCAAAAACTATTTACCAACACAGCAGAGGTTTAAGTAAAGGAATAGAGATGGCTCCTAGTCGCCGTCAACACGATAACGCAAGAAACCTACGGACTCTCTTCTCGACGAGAAGCACCCATTCAACCTCTACTACAGATATTCG
This sequence comes from uncultured Candidatus Bathyarchaeia archaeon, assembly GCA_964396445.1. Classification (GTDB taxonomy): domain Archaea; phylum Thermoproteota; class CALKCG01; order B24; family JAWCPE01; genus CAYNFI01. The sequence continues at coordinate 24,344 of CAYNFI010000027.1, read as the reverse complement.
CCTCCCTCAACCCGTTTCTCCTTTTTCTCTAACCCAAAGCCCACGGCTCTGCCTTTACCCATACACGATAGTATGATATGGCTGGTTCGAGGTAAGTCTACATAATAGAATGCGAGCATTCCTTACGGGGTTTTTGGGGTGACGGAGCTAGACAGCCAGGTGATCTTTTTCTCAGATTCCGAGCCCGCTGAAAAGCTCGATTATCCTGGTGGAGTACATGTTGCCGGAAACGTGAAGTATGGCACCAGGCCATATGTTTCTAGCTCGCAGGAAGATGTAGCCCAGTAGAAGCCCTCCGAGGAACGTTTGGAGAGCAACTAGGCCTGCCACATCAATGTACCCTAAGCCCTTCTCGGAAAGCCTAGAGACGAAGTGGCCTAACCCGAACGTGAGGGAGGTTAGGAACAGTCCTCTCAAGTCTCCAAGCCATCTGCAGAACCGGCTCAGCAGGTACCCCCTGTAGAAGAACTCCTCAGCCAACCCGATGTAGACAACCTGCTCAGCGAACTCGATGAGCAGGGATGCGTCAGCCTGAACGAGGAAAACGGGTAGAACCAAGCCGACGGCTGCGTACGCGGAGTAGCGGAGGTATCTCTCCCGGTCTACGACTAAGCCTAGCGACCTCGCGTCCCGCCGTTCCACCTTGTACGCTATCAGGAAGGGCAGCATCCACCACACGGTCAGCGTCTCCACAACTATCATGGCAAGCCAGGAGGAGTATGATCCCCATGTAAAGTACCTAATGATTACGCTGAGCATCTCTGAGAAGGCGAAGACCGACAGCGCTAACAGAGCACTTTCTCCCTGACTGACTGCGGTACGCGAACTCAACGTGATCGCCTATCAACTCGATGCTTCCACCTTTTAAGGTAGTTCCGTGATGCCGTCACTAGGCGCGTAAAACCGTTGGTAAGCCGACCTCAGACTAAGACTTTAAATAAGGGCTGTATGCTGGTATCCACTGGGAAATGTGTATCGAGGGTTGTTCCATGGCTTCGGTGGATTACAGCTCAATCTTGAATGAAATTAGGCGGGGAAGAGCTGCTTTAGAGGTCCTTGAATCCGTCATCCCAGGCTATAGGGGTTATAAGGAACGGGAGATACGGCGGGAAACAGACCGTTTAGTGAGAAACATTCTATACGGAAAGCTGAGCCAAGCCAGGGACGGGGTTAAGGCAGCTTCCGCATCTATCGTGGATCGGGGTCACTCAACCCTCTACGGGGATGTGAACCGGTTAAACGCGGTTATGGACAGGGTCTCCGAACGGATTAACCACGCTGAGTACGGGTACGCCGGGTTCTTCGACGCTGTTAAGGTTAAGGAGGGGGCTTTGGATAGAATGCTTAACTTTGATGCTAACCTCTTGAAAACCGTGCAGGATGTTGAGGATAAAAGCCTTCAACTCAAGACCGCTGCGGACGCTGAGGCGGCGGCAGGAGTGAAGGCGAAGCTCGACGCCTTAATCGGCTCCCTCAGGGAGCTTGAAGCCATCTTCAACGAGAGGAAAAACGTAATACTAGGTTTAACCACCTAGGAGGTAGGGAAACGCTATGCCACAGGTTATAGAATGGGTAAACCCGATGGCGGAGGACGTGGTTTGGAGGTACCCGGTTGAGAACATCACGTGGGGCGCTCAGCTCATCGTTCACGAGATGGAAGCCGCCGTCTTCTTCCGAGACGGGAAGGTCTACGAGGTTTTCGGACCTGGACGCCACACCTTGACAACCCTGAACCTGCCGCTTCTCACAGGGGTGCTCTCACGTATCGCAGGCTTCGACCAAACCCCCTTCAAATGCATGATCATCTACGTTTCGACGAAGCGCTTCGCGGGTAAGTTTGGAGGCCGCACCCAAACCGTAGAGATCGCGCCGCTGATGTTCAACGGCGGCTACTGGTTCCAAGTTAAGGACCCCAGCCTCTTCGTCATGGAAGTCGTAGGTAGGCAATCCCTCTTCACAACATCCGATGTGAACGAGTACATCCGCGGCTACGTCAACGAAGCCACTATGAAGCAGCTGGCAACCTACAGCATCTTCAACGTCTTCCTAAGCCTCCCAACGGTTTCCACCGAGGTGAAGGTGAAGATCGCTGAGGACCTTACAAGGTTCGGGATGGACCTCACCGACCTACGGTTTGAAGGCGTGGACACCGTCCCAGAGTGGCGCGACCGTATCTTCTACATCCGAGGAACCGGTGTGGCGCCCAGCGAAGTCCTCAGAATGGAAACCGTTAAGGAAACGGCTAAGGAGCTTGGGAAGTCCCCTGGAGCCGCCGTAGGCGCCGGCGTCGTGTTAGTACCCCCGCTCCTATATCCACCTCCTCAACAAGCCCAACCCGCTCAACCCACACCTATGATTACCTGCCCGAAATGCGGCACAGCTATGGCTCAAGGCTCCAAGTTCTGCTCAAACTGCGGTTCACCGATAAGCGTGCAACCTCAGCCAGCAGTCGCCCAGACTAAAACCTGCACCAACTGTAACCAAACAGTTCCCGCGGAGTCCAAGTTCTGCCTCAACTGCGGGTTTAAGTTCCCGTGACCATCCATGGCAACTCCAAGCTACGGGTTACCAGCCCTCGCGTTAACACTGGTAACCATCGGCGTCAGCGCCGTCCTCTACGCCAGCGGCGCCGTCACAAACCTAGGATTGCTAGGCGCTTTCATAATCACTGTTCTAGGGGCTTGGACACTCGTCTACGGGTTTGCCTATAAGATGGATGAGAAAGGCTACTACGGAGGCTGGGGCATCTTCCTCATCCTCCTCGCCGCATCCGTTACAGTCTACAGCATCGTCGCTAACGTTCTATACTCCGTCGCCCTCCTCGCCATAGGACTAGGTACCCTAATCCTCCTAGCCGTGTTGAGGAGGGGTGGGGAGAGTAGGCGTTAAATTCCTCCGGTTTGCATATCTGGGAATGGTCTCACGGGTAGACGCAGTCCGTTAAGGGCTTTGAAGGCTTTCTCCACAGTAATAGGTTCAGTCTTCTCCGTGAACTCCTTGACCTCCGAGGCTTTGACCCGCCGTGTAACACCGCGGGTGAGAAGGGGTATCGCTGAAGCCGCACAGGGGATCAAGGCGCCTATGATGGTGAGGGGTGTGAGGAAGGATAGAGCAAACCATATCGCTAAACCAGCTACGATGAAAGCCGCGGCTGTTGATACTTGAAGGGCGCGGGCTTCGATGGATAGAGGATGCTCAACGGCGGTTACCTTACCGTCAGCGCCTTCGAGGTATGCTGGGTATTCCTCTCCCGGTACTGGTGGGAGAGGGCCCAGATTTGGTAGTGTACAAGACCGCGGTACTCAACCTTAAACTCCTCTATGTTGGTGCTGGAGGAAAAACGGCGGCATTCCAAGGCTTCGAAGGCACAACATACATCTTTTCCAAGGATACGAAGCTTGGCACAGCCATAGGGTAGCCACAGTAATTGCATACGCTTATGATGGTCTCCGGCGTCACCCATAAAGCGGCGCCGCATGCTGCATTTGAACTCCAAGACCTCTTGGGCTTGAACCAACCACCCATCCTCTAAACCTTTCATTGGGACGAATGATTGAAGGAGAATGACGTTGGTTTCCAAGAGTGGACCCGCGTAATCTTAAATCACGGGGGTTTTGCCTCCACATTTTCCATTGGATATAAGGTGGAGCTAAAGTAGGTTAACCCGGGTTAATCCATGCTTAAAATACGCCTGTTTTCAACCAGTTTTTTCTCTGTAAACCTCTCCGACCACACCTTCAACTACGTTTAGAGCTGAGTCTAGGAACTCTGTTGAGATGTTCAGGGGGGGTGTTATGCGGATCGTTGAAGAGCCCGCTAAACCGAGGACAACGCCCCTTCTCCAGCAGCGTTTCAGGATTTCCTTAGCTTCCAATTCGCCTGGGCTCTTCATCTTGGGGTCATCTAGGATTTCAACCCCAATCATAAGCCCCTTCCCCCGTACGTCTCCTAGGATAGGGTATTTTCCCCGCAGTTCATCAAGTCGCTTCACGATGTGCCTACCCGTCTGCGTGGACTGCATCAGCAGCCTATCGCGCTTCACGATCTCGATGACTTTAAGGGCGGAAACGCATGCCATAAGGTTGGCTCCGGATGTGCTTGTATGGGAACCTGGCTCCCAGTCCATCACCTCGCCCTCCGCGACAACAGCTCCGAGCGGAATCCCAGCCGTCAGAGCCTCCCCTAGGCATAGGATTTCAGCATGGGTTTCCCAGTGCTCCAGGGCACTCCATTTCCCAGTCCTTCCAAGACCTGTCCACCGCTCATCGTCGATGAGGGTGAAGCCATGCCTATCAGCCAGCTTCCTCAGCCTCTGGAAGTAACCTGGAGGCGGGATAACACAGCCCTCCCTCTGGATAGGCTCAAAAACCGCGGCGGCAACGTTCTCAGATGCTACATACTTCCCAAGCATCTGCTCCTCGATGAAGGTAAGGCATTGGTAGTCACACTCTGGATGGTTGAGTTTGAAGGGGCATCGGAAACAGTAAGGGTAGGGAGCGAAGGCGACGCACGGCATTAGGGGCGTAAAGTGCCTCCTCTGAACCGGCTTCGCCGAGGAGAGGCTGAGGGCACCATAGGTCTCACCGTGAGAACTCCCAGTGAAAGCGATAAACCATGGGTTACGCGTATACCACCGTGCAAGCTTCAACGCTGCCTCAAAGCCTTCAACCCCACTTGTAGCAAGGAAAACCTTCCCCTGCCTGAAAGTGAACAGCCCAGCAAGCTCCACGGCGAGTCCTACGGAAACCTCGGAGTAAAGATCTGAGCTTGGATAAGCTGGAAGCCTCCTACTCTGCTCAGATAAAGCCGTGAGAACCTCCGGGTTTGATGCTCCTACGCCTAAGCACCCCGAAGCCACGTCGAGGTCGATGTACTCGTTCCCATCCACATCCCTAAGGATGCAGCCGGAACCCGAGTCGATTACAAGGGCGTACCTACGGTTGTAGGAAGGAGAGACCACGCTCTCATCCCTCCTCAGGACCTCCCGAGCCCTCGGACCTGGAGGTGTAACCACAAGCTTCGGCCACTTTTCACCCGTACCTGCCAAGCTTAACCCCTTCTCCCTATAGACCTTGGTTATAAGACTCATTGAGACGCTGACGATAAAGATTTTCCTTGAAGATAGAACGAGCAGAACATGAGTTTAAGGGTAGCTCTGTTCATCATTTTAAACATCGTTTGTTTAACCTGTGGTTAGAGGTGTGGAGGCTTAAGGGGTTTATTCAAAGAGTTACCTTTATTTATCAGGTTAATAAATTGTTTACCTATGTGGTTTCCTAGGTGGGCTCTCAGGCTTTACGCCGACCTGTACGCTGGCTATAGAGGGGAGGTCTTCACCTTTAGCGATGCCCTCTCCCTTTCAAAGTCAGCGCCGATGGCGAAGGTTGGCGTAAGCCTGTTAAGGCGGGGAGGGGCGCTTTACGTTCATAGAAGAGAGGGTTATAAGAGGCTCTACAGGCTCTGCGACCCTGAAACCCTCACGCTCCTCATCGGTGGTAGACTCGCAAGCCTAGGACGCTTCAAGCAAGGAAGGTATACGCGGCTGATAGGGCTTCTCGCCTCAGAGTTAAGCTTTGAAGTGGAGGGTTTAAGGAGCTTAGTTGTCTACGGTTCTGTGGCGCGTGGAAACGCCCGCCTCAACAGTGACCTCGACCTCCTCGTCGTGGCAGCGTTCAAGGAAAGCTTCGGCAAGAGGCTGGAGCACTTGGTGAAGGTCGAGTGGAGCTGGAAGGTCTCAACGGAATTAAACTGGCTTAACTCCCATGATGTTGAAACCCACGTTTCCTTCCTACCCTTAACACCCGAGGAGTTTGAGCGCCACCCACCCATCCTACTGGATGTAGTAGATGAGGGGGTAACCATCTACGATGACGGTTTCTTCCAATGGCGGGGTGAAGAGCTGAGGAGTCATTTAAGGGTTATAGGCGCTAGAAGGGTCTTCTTAACCCCAGAGGAGTGGTACTGGGACCTAAAACCTGGGTTGATTTTCGGCGAGGTTCTGGAGCTATGAAGAGCATTGATGTGGCAAGGGCTATGCTCCAACAGGGTGCGGATAGACTGGAAACTTCCGTGAGAGTTATTGAGCGGGGGAACTACGCCTACACAGTCAGGGCGGCGCAGGAATGTGTGGAGTTAAGCCTAAAAGCCGTTTTAAGGCTCGTAGGGGTGGAGTACCCGAAGCAACATGACGTAAGCCGGGTGCTCTTAACCTTCAAAGAACGGTTTCCAAAATGGTTCAACGTCGAGGCTTACGCTGAGGTCAGTAGGCTTCTCGCTGAGAAGCGGGAACCAGCGATGTACGGTGATGAGCTGAGAATGGCCCCGGCCGCCACGCTCTTCGAGAAAGCCGACGCAGAGGACGCCCTAGGGAATGCTAAGGCAATCCACCGAGACTGTATGAAGCTATTAGAAGGTGTATCCAAGCCTTGAAGGGCTTTAAGCTGGTAGGGGGAACCCCCGTTAGGTCGCTCAGTGGAGATGACAAAAGTCTTTCCAGCTTCAGACCGCTAGCTCTAAGAGGATTTGGATACCCATATCCGCTTACCCACCGTCGCCACTTTTACAGAAGCCCTTATTCCTTCAACGCTTTCCTTGAGGGGGTCTATATGCCTCAAACAGCTTCCTCAATTCTGCGACTGGGTCTTCATGGTCGTCAACCCTTAAGTCGACGGTTCTAGGAGGCTCAACGCCCTTCACTAAGAGGGCGGCAGACCTTTTCCCACGTCTATCCCCACCCGCACACTGCCCAGCTTCCAAAACCCGCATAAGCCGCTCAGCTAAGTCCATCCCCTCGGAGGCTTTGAAGGATTCTACCATATTCTTTAAAACAGCTTCGCCGGCGAGGATGTTACCGGCTGCGACGTAGTTTTCACCCATTATATGACCCTTCCATGCGGGGGTTTCCTTCCCCGTGAAAGCGGCTTTCCTACCATCCACATCTATGATGGCTACCTGTCTATGCTCCCTTTCAGGGTCTTGGCTGAGCATTGTTTTCAACGCTTCCATGGGTGATAACCCGTTTCTCAGAAGCCTTAAGCCTTCAACACCGTAGATCACGCTTGTACGCGCTTGGGTTGCGACGGCGCCTACACAGGCTTCAACGTGGGGAACCCTCTCCCCCACGTTTGGAACCGCTGTGGCTACGCAGACACCGAGGTCGAGGCCTCCGCGGCTCCGCGCAACCATGGAGAACGTTCCGTCAGACCTGTGCATAGATGGTCTACAAAGGCATGTATGGGTGCCTAGTGTCTTATAAAAAATGGGAAATAAGGGGGGTCTTAGTTCAACTCTTCGCGGTCAGGGTTTTGCGATGATTATCTCTATGGTGGAGACGTTTGATGTTTGTCCTTCCAGTCCCGTTAATTGCTGGGTTCCGATGTTAATCCCTGTGAGCACTAGGTCCTTTATGAAAGCTCTGCGGATCAACTCGATTGTGTCAACGGCTCGCGCTATGGCTCTTCCACGGGCCTTCACCGAAACCTGCTTGACACCCGAGTTGAACAACGTCATGCAGGCTACGACGTAGTTCATCACAGGCTTCTTACCGATTAAAACGATGTTTTCAGCGGGTTTTTCGGACATTGAAGTCACACCTCCTTACGCTATCTCTGGACCTCTCGGTTATCCTCAACGTTCCTAGAGGTTGAAACCATATTATACAGGAAAAATAAAAATCTTTCCATCGAAACGGCTTTGAAGAGGGACGACATGCTTTTATGGTTAAACCAACCCTTTACCGCATAGGTGGTTGATTGAAGGTTTATGTTATTACTGACCTCGAAGGTGTAAGCGGGGTCATCCGTGAGGAGCAGACGCAGGCTGGAAACAGGGAGTATGAGGAAGCCTGTCTCCTCTTAACACGGGAAGTCAACGCGGCTGTGGAGGGTGCTGTGGAAGCCGGAGCCTCCGAGGTTCTTGTAAACGATGGGCATGGCGCTAGAGGAGGTTTCAACCTTGTGGCTGAGGAGCTTCACAGGGCGGCGAGGTACATTACAGGCGGTCCCCGTCCCGTGGCATTACCTGGGCTTAACGGAGGCTTCAACGCAGCCTTCCTCATCGGCTACCACGCCATGGCGGGAACCCGGAACGCGGTCTTAGACCACACGATGTCGACCAGGGTCATCTATAACGCTTACATAAACGGCGTGAAAGTCGGTGAGATCGGTATCGAAGCGGCGATCCTAGGATACTTCGGCATCCCCGTATCCCTGGTTACAGGCTGCAGGAAGGCTGTAGAGGAAGCCCAGACGCTTCTGGGAAACGTTGAAACCGTGGCTGTGAAGGAGGGTTTCAGCAGGAACTTCGCCGTGTGCCTAGCACCCGCTGAGGCTAGGGAGCGTATCCGTGCGGCGGCGAAGAAGTCCCTTGAGCGGCTGACCGAGTTTAAACCCTTCACCGTAAACCCACCCGTCACGGTTGAGGTTGAGTATACGCATCCAAACTACGCCGACATGCAGGCGAGGACACCGGGGATTGAGCGTATCGATGCTAGGAAGATAAAATGTGTAGCCGACGACCTCCTCGACGCGATGCGGAGAGTGGGCTGGTACTAGGATGAATCCGTAAACCCTCTGGGTTAAAAGATGCGGGGATTCCCGCTTCAACAACTGAGTACGCAGAGTTGATTCCGATTAGGATGTAGTATCCCCATTGGTCATGCACGCGTTTTGGCTCCTATTTATGGTATGCGGGGAAACAGTTATGTGGGGGTTAAGGCTAGGCTCATAGAGGGTTTCCAGAGATGGTTGAGCCTTCGCAGGGGATTAGGCAACTTGCGTGTAAGGCTTTGGAGATGGGGGCTAAGGAAGCTAAAGTTGTGAAGGTAGGCGACATCGTGGTCGCCGACTGGGTGAGGCTTAAGTGCCAGTATGGATGTGATGGATACGGGCGGAGGTTAACATGCCCACCGTACAGCCCAACACCTGATCAGACTAGGAAACTGCTTAAGGAGTTTAAATGGGCATTAATGATGCGGTTTGAGGAGGAAGCGCCTACGGTCCACGAGGTTACGGCTAAGATGGAGCGGGAAGCCTTCCTCTCAGGCTACCACGCAGCCTTCGGCTTAGGCGCCGGTCCATGCCCCTTCTGTGATAAATGCAACCTTAAGGAATGCGATCACCCAGACCTTGCACGCCCAGCTATGGAAGCCTGCGGCATCGACGTTTTCAGCACAGCCCGTAGGGCAGGCTTCAAGATCGAGGTTATGAGAAGCACAAGCCAGAAACCGAGCTACTACGGGTTACTCCTCGTGGAGTAAACACCGTACGAGTATGGGAGGCTTATCCATGAGTCGAGTAGGTGTCGCTAAAGGCGATGAAAGGTATTCAACCGTTGCTAAAGCGCTTCAACTCATCAAGGAGGACGTTAACCCCAACAGGATAAGGGGGCGGAGGGTCCTCGTTAAACCCAACCTCGTCTCGTGCACCGTTGAGCTTGCCGCAACGCACGTAGACGCCGTGAGGGCTGTAATCGACTTCATCCAACCCTTCAACCCAAGCAAGGTCATCGTAGCCGAGGGCTCAGCCACTGACACATGGAAAGCCTTTGAAAGCTTCGGTTACAAGGCTCTTGAAAAAGATTACAGTAACGTGAAGCTTGTAGACTTGAACAACGATGTGTATGACACGGTTGGTTTCAGCACCTTAGACGGTTTAGGGAAAACCGTGAGGGTGGCGAGAACAGCGAAGAACAGCAACTACAGGTTTTCCGTAGCCAGGGCTAAAACCCACGACCACGTCGGTTGCACGCTTACGACTAAGAACATGCTAGGCTGCGTGCCGAAGGGTGAGCACGTATGGGTTCATGGAGCCGCTGCGGAGCCCAGCGCACCGCTAGAAACGGTCCTTAAGAGCAACTGGCTTCTAAGCAGAAACCTCGTAGCTCTAACCAAAGTTGTTAAACCAGACGTCGGTGTCATCGACGGCTTCATCGGTATGGAAGGAAACGGACCTGTCAGCGGTTTCCCGGTGAAACTCCGCGCAGCCGTAGCGAGCACCGACTTCGTCGCCGCCGACGCGGTGATGGCTGAGATCATGGGGTTCAACCCATTAGAGATAGGTTACATACACCTAGCCGATAAAGTGGGGCTTGGGAAAGGAGACTTGAGGGAAATAACGATCCTAGGGGAACGCCTGAAAAAAGTTAAGGTAAGTTTCAAACCTCATAGCAACTACTGGGAAACCCAGGTTGGATGGCGGAAGTACGCGGAGATGGAAACACAATAACTTTTTATCCCCCAGAATTGGAAGTAGATGCAGCCGGGCTAGCTCAGACTGGTTGGAGCGCCAGACCCGTAAAGGGAGTTAGACTCATAATCAGCGAGATGAGAAGAGATCTGGAGAGCCCTACTGGAGGGGTCACAGAAGTCGCGGGTTCGAACGGGGATTTAGAAAGCCGTGTTTAAATCCCCTGAAAGACCCGTGCCCGGCATAAATCGAAGGTTCTACTATAATTTATAGGAAGTTTTGCCTTAAGCCAGCTGTGAAACATCGGTTTATTAACCCCTCAGTCAACGGGTTTTTCCAATGGTTTATGCAGGGTCTGAGAGGGTTAAGTGCCTCTGTGTCCACGCGTGTACAAAACCATCGCTGTCAAGGTAACGATTAAGGCTAGGTTTATGAGGATGAGGAGGTTGTTCGCGATCAAGGTATAGTATAGGGTCTTATCCAGCTCAGAGACTTGGCTTAGGGCTTGGAGAACACCTGAACGCTGGGGAATGGGGAAAAGGGATCCCGGTGGGGAGGTTCTCCACCAGAGCTGCTCACCCGTCACGGTGAGGCTGTCGAGGACTAGGTAAACAAAGGAGGTGTAAAGTAGAGCGCATACGCATAGTAAGGCGATGACTGCATTGGCTACCTTAAGCCACAAGCGCACACATGCACACCGCCGACTCATCCATATGGTGAGCTTACTCTCATTTCTATGCATTCTGGCTTAAAATAGCCGCCTACCATTTTTTCCACAGACTTAGTTTATTAGCTGCGGGAAGCTTTCACTCTCTTCTACACCTTAGGTTGAAGCCTGTCAACGACGGATGTATCCTTCCCCTGCTGAAAGAGGATGGCGGAGTCGACCATTTTAAAGACATCGTATCTGGGATTATAGCCTAGAACAGCCCGGGCTTTCACGATGCTCAGCTCGCAGCTTACCTGTTTCCAAGGCAACGTCGCGGTGATGTAGGGAATACCTGTCTTCTCTGAGATGTACGGAACGAGCTCCGGCACGTACAGCGGGGCTGGAGCTGCGAGGTTGAAGGCTTCGCCTACAGCTGAGTCCTTCTTAAGAGCGAGGAGGATCCCTTGGACAAGGTCCCTAACGTCGACAACTGATAGCTTAAACGCTGTTCCCCCGCAGTCGTAGCCGATGATTAGATGCTCCTCCCCCTTCGTTTTTCCCTCGATCTCCGTAATCAAGCTCTGCACAGCGGGTGTCTTCTCCCCCACCCCCTTCAACCTTTCAAGGACCCTGTTAGCCCATATGGAGGAGAAGTAGAGCTTGTTCAGGATCTCGCCTGCGCCTAAGACATACGCGAACCTGCAGATAACTGACGGGATCCCGTACTCCCGCTGGTAGGCCCAGCAGAGCTCTTCACCGGCAACCTTGGAGTAAGCGTACATTCCCACAGGGCACCGGGGATGACACTCGTCTATAGGGGTATACCGGTGACCGCCCTCCGGGTAAACGGCCCCTGTACTGGCGAAGATAAACCGCTTACAGTCCTTCGCGTATCGAGCTACGGCTTCGAGGATGTTGAAGGTTCCGCCGACGTTTACCTCGAAGAGGTTTCGAACCATCTCTTCTGAGCCCCTCCGGTCCTCAACGTTGAGGACGTTCGGCATGTAAGCGCCTAGGTGGATGACGGCGTCGACGCCTTTCACCGCAGCCACACAGTCCTGGTAATTCGTTAGGCTTCCTTCAACGGCCTTAGCGCCTAGCTGGACAACCTTAGCCACCGCCTTATCACCAGGCATCACTAAAGCTTTAACATCGTAACCCTCACCGCGTAGGCCCTTCACCATGTTACCGCCGACGCGACCCGTTGCACCAGTAACTAAAACCTCCATAAACAGGGCACCTGAAACGGTTATCCAGCGGTAATTATTTAAGCGTAGCTTTTCCTCAAAGCCAACATATTCGGCACATGTTGAAGCTAGGTCATAAACCAGCTTTCGCCATCACGTCTTTTAAGGTTCCCAGGGCTTCTCCACTGATCGTCGTGGCGTCCCTTCGCCAGTATTCCTCCCTGAAGACCTCCACGGATAAGTAACCTCCATAACCAAGACCCTTCAAGGTCTTAAGGATCGGGATGAGAGGGATAACGCCTAACCCGCAGTACAACCTATTCCTATCAGTAAGCTTTTCCCTCGGAAGGTCTTCACAATCGTTTATGTGGATAAGCAGCAGCTTTTCAGCGGGGATTGAGGCGACGTTGCTTAGCTCCCCATCGCCGCGGTACCAGTGAAACGTGTCGAGCATAAGTCCCAGATACTTATGCCCCGCTTCCCTCACAATCTCAACAGGTGTCTTCATGTTCCTAAACCACTCCAAAGCCACCTTCACATCGTACTTACCTGCTTCATCAGCTAACCTTGAAAGCCGCTCAACATGCGCGGCTACAACCGCGTCATAGGTTTTTTCACCGGGGGTCTCCGCGCAGACGAGGAGGTTTTCACATCCAATTTTAGCCGCTACCTCGAGGTAGGAATTAACGTCATTAAGTTTCTCTTGGAAGCTTTCCTCAGGGCACCAGATGTAGCCTCCAAAAGGGCATATGGCGGCTACGCCTAGCTCGTGGCGCTTCAGAAGCCGTCTAAGGTCTTCCAAGGAGTAAGCGGCGAGGTATTTGTCAAGCTTGTCCCTCCAGATTTCGACGCCTTGAAACCCCGCTTTCGCAGCTGACGTTACGTCTACATCGAGGGAGTAAGGCATCGTAGTTGCGCCGTTGATACAGGTTTTCAAGCTGAGCACCATCCTTCCATGCTTAGGTTAAGTGGTTCATCTTTATAACCATGCCGCTTGTAGGGGAATGGTCAACATGGTTTCAACTTCTTTTAAAGCCAATATCCGCTTAACCTTGTGACAGACTTCTGCCTTGATTTTAGCGGCTGCCGCCTAGCTTCAAGTATCAGATAGCTTAAGCAATTCAACGAGAACACCTAATAGCTACAGGAACCTTACGTAGTCCATACCTTCGTTAAGCGTTTACTTAGGAATGGTAAGACTTAAACGTGAACTAAAAACCGGAGGCGTCATGAATCCCTGTGGCGCATAGTCAAACCAAAAGCAGATCACAGATCACGTCGGTTCAAGTTGAGGAGTAGTCAACCGATACATATAAGTGCAGAGATTGCGCGTTAGTAAACGCGTAAAGGGTAATTTAAAGGCTTGACCACTGATGTGCGAGGTGGTTTGGTGAAGGAAGCAGTTATTCTCTGTGGTGGGGATGCTTGGAGGCTGAAACCTTACACCTATACACCTAAGCCTTTAATCGACTTGGGCGGAAAGACCTTGGTTGACTGGCAGATTGACTGGTTAACCTCTTATGGATTCGACAGGATCATTCTGGCTTCAAACCAAACCAATCTCACTAAAAGGGCGGTTACCTACAGCGTTGAGGAAAAGAAGCTGGGCACAGGGGGAGCTGTGTTTAAAGCCTTCAACGAAGCGGTTGTTGGGGATAAAGCCTATGTGATGAACGTTGACGACCTGCTCTTAGACGGCTATGACCCAAAGACCTTACTTGAGTTTCCCTCAGCTATCGTAACTGGTTGCCCAACCCTACCCTACGGAGTTGTTGACGTTGATAAGGCAGGGTTCATCGTGGGGTTTAAGCAAAAGCCGCTGCTTTCAAACGTAAGCGTATGCATTGGGCATTACTGTTTCTCCAAGCAGGTTGTGGAAAGGTTCTTCCCTGCCAAGGGAGACTTTGAATCTGAGGCTTTGCAGAAGATAGCCGACCAAGGTTTCTTAAAAGCTGTTCCCTACAAAGGACGTTGGATAACGATTAACACTTTGAAAGAACTGATCAGCGCGCAGAGGATTTTTAAGGATATGCACGGGGAGCAGGGTAGGAAGACTTAGAAAAACCTGTAAACCTTGTTGAGGACCCTAGAACCTTACTTTATTCCATCCTTCTACATAATATTGTTAACGGCGAAGGCATCAAGTCGCTTCTCGATTATAGGGAAGCTTTACTAGATGAACGAGATGCCTTGTAATTTATGTTGATAACATTCACTTAAAGACAGAAAAACTTAAATTATGTTCCTTAAGTATTATTTGGGAGTTGTGTATTTATGTTTAACACAGATACACAAGCTTCAACTTGTAGTAGGTGTCGTCAAATTCCTCGCAGTTTACGGATATTCAGTCCCAAGACAGGGTTTTTGGAGAAGCACTTGATTACTCAGCGTAACAGTATTGTGAGGGCCACCGAGAGGCGTATAACAGGGGTACTCAACACTCCAAGTGTCATCACCAAACAAAATCAGATAGAGGAAGAGAAGTGGAACTTGGAGGAGGTTCTTAGATGCGTCTTTGCCTTGTCTCAAGACGGAATCGCGTTGACGGATCTGGATGGAAAGATAGTTGAATGCAATGAAACGTTACTGGAGATGCATGGGTATTCATCGAAAGAGGAGGTTATCGGTAAGAGTCTACTGGACCTTATCGTTGGGAGAGACCATAGAAGAGCCGTGGAGAACCTGAGGAAGACTATGGAGCAAGGTTTAATGAGAGACGTAGAATACACTTTCAGATCTAAAGATGGGCGTGAATTCCCAGCGGAGCTTTCAGCGAGTGTTTTAAAAGACCCTTCAGGTAACTACGTTGGTTTTGCGACCATTACAAGAGACCTCACCTGGAGGAAGCAGGTTGAGGCACGGCTTAAGGAACGGATCTTCAAGATCTTCAGCCCTCAGCCAATTCCACACATCAGAACTAACGCCAAGACTGAGTAAGGAAGCCATCGATAATAAAGGAATGAAAACACACTGCCCCTCTGGAAAACGCATCATAGTTTTAATGCGGGGTTGTTGAACCCGTTTCTCCATTTCTACAACCTTGAAACACGCGTTGACTAACTCTCCACATGTGTATGGAAAAGCTTCCCGGGTTGAAGGGATCGCAGCCATCGTAAACTAGATAAAAACATACGTTATTCAGAAGCGTATCGATGGAGGTTTGAGGAGGAGGGAAGGATGAAGATAGATGAGACCGAGATCAGCGGTTTTAAAACAAAGCTGTTCTACCTGAACGATGTTATTATAGGGGCATCAACGGAGATAGGACCGCGAATCCTCACCCTTGCGCATGGGAAGAAGCCGGAGTTTAACCTCTTCGGCGTTGTTCCAGACCTAGGAGTTCAAACATCCGATGGTTTCTGGCGGATCTTCGGGGGGCATAGACTATGGTGTGCACCTGAGGCTAAACCCCGTTCATACTCGCTGGACAATAAGTCCGTGAAACTTACGGTTAACGCGAGAAGCGTAACGATCCACGGTAACCCAGAGCCTGAAAACGCGACTCAGAAAGAGATAACGGTGAAGCCTCTTTCCAGAAACAGCGTCCAAGTCACGCATACGGTGAGGAACATCGGGAGGTGGCCGATTAAACTTGCATGCTGGGCGCTCTCCGTGATGAGACCGAGGGGATTCGCCGTAACACCTATAGAAGCCTCAAAGGCTGATGGGGATGGGCTCTTACCCGACAGACACTTAACACTCTGGCCTTACACGCATCTAACAGATAAGAGGCTAAAGCTCTCCGACGAGTACCTGTTCTTGAAACAGGACACGGAAGCCGTGAACCCCATTAAGATAGGCACCATGGCTAACCCACCATGGACGGTTTACTGGGTCGACGGATACGCGTTTGTGAAGGAATTCCAACTAGAAGCGGGGGAATACCCCGACTATGGATGCAACGTGGAAATGTACACCAACCCCGCTATACTGGAGCTTGAAACCCTAGGCCCCCTAAGAACTGTAGCCCCATCCGAGACCATTATGCACACTGAAACCTGGAGAATCCTCGAGGTCGAAGACCTAGCACCTGAGCCTGAAGCTGTAAACTCGAAGCTGAAGCCTCTCATCGAGAAGGGCA
Organism: uncultured Candidatus Bathyarchaeia archaeon; assembly: GCA_964396445.1. Taxonomy (GTDB): domain Archaea; phylum Thermoproteota; class CALKCG01; order B24; family JAWCPE01; genus CAYNFI01. Next base: position 8,243 of record CAYNFI010000027.1, on the reverse strand, counting down.
CCTAATCAAACATGGGTAAAATAGAGGCACGTCATGGATACTGAGAAAATATTCTTCAACGAGCCACTTCAGGAAAACCTTTAACGCTTGGAAGAAGTAAGGCAAGAATTCAGAATTCGACCTCTCACAGATAATATGTATAATGAACTCGACTTTATTCACTCAAGATAAGGGTTGCCTAGGTCACACCTCAACCTCTTCACTTAGAAAATGGTTTCCCATGGAACCGCCGTTGGGCCTTCCTTATATGGGAACTTCTTGCACGCATCCTCGTCCAGCTCGATGCCGAGGCCGTGCTCCGTCGGTACGTTTATGTAACCCTTATGCATCTCAAGCGGCTTCTTCAGGATCTCCGTGCCTTCCAATGCCCTGAAGGGTGGGCAGCTTGAGTGCCAGGTTGTCTGGATCTCTAGGAGGAAGTGGTTTGGGATGGAGGCTACTAGGTGTAGGTTGGCTGTGTTGGCAACCGCCATGCCCCAGTCGTGAGGACAGCAGAGAATTCCCTGAAGCTCAGCTAGGTAAGCGATTCTCTTCGCCTCGGATAAGCCTGTATAGGAGGCGTCCGGCTGTACGATGTCGTAGGCGTGGCTGTCAATCCAGGGTTTAAACTCGGCGACACTCGTTTTTCCCTCCCCGCCTGAGATCGGTATGTTAGGCAGGGCTTTTCGGATCTCGATGTACGCCTGCATGTCTGCAGTGGAGAAGGCGGGTACGGGTTCCTCAAACCAAAGGGGATCGTATTCACCGAACTTCTCCGCCATCCGTATCGCTTGCTTAGCCGTTCGGAACCGCATATTCGCCTCGATCATCAAGTCCATTTCCCCGCCTACAGCTTCCCTCGCTGCCTTGATCACGTTCAGGCAGCGGTCGTCGGGAGGAATCCTGAACTTGAAAGCCGTCCATCCCTCCTCTAGGTATCCTCCGGCTTCGCGGGTTATGATCTCCGGGTTCTTCACGAAGTCCCAGTCGATGCCTCCGCTTGCATAAGCCCTTACGCGGTCTGCGTAGCGACTTCCTAGAAGCTGGTAAACCGGTTTACCAACGGCTTTACCCATGATGTCCCAGCAGGCTACGTTAACCGCCGCTAACACCCTTCCCTCAGCCCAGCTGAGTCCCCATGGTTGTCGGCGTGTAAACATGTCTACGTCGAAGACATCTAAGCCGAGGAAACGCGGCTTCATCTGCTTAACGTGCGCCTCCATCGCTAAGTCTCCGCCCTGGATCTCCCCTAAACCTGTGAGACCGTCTTCTGTTACGACCTTAAGGATTAGGAGGTCAACCTTCACACCCTTCTGACCTGTTAGGTACGTCCTTCCATCAGAAGCCAGTCTCCCGCCCAGCCTCCAAGTCTTCCCCTCTGGAATGGGGCAGGACATGAGAATCGTATCAATGTCTTTGATCTTCATACACATCCCGTCCTATGGATCAAAGGTTATTTAACCTAACTGAGTATAAAAAGGAAAAAAGCGGTGACCGCTACTGGACCTGATGGAAATCGTGGTTCTAGGGATTATCCAGGGTTTAACGGAGTGGTTTCCAGTCTCAAGTACGGGACACCTTAAAGTAGCCGAGTACTTCTTGGGCGAACATATCTCGTTACTCTTCGATTTCACCCTGCACCTCGGAACCCTCATCGTTACCCTGCTGTTCTTCAGGAAAGACATCGCGGGTATCTTCCGGGCTTTGGTACACTTGGATTTCACAACGGAGCATGGGAGACTCATCCCCCTCATAGTTGTCGGAACCATTCCAGCAGGCATCATCGGAGTGTTACTTTACGAGCCTGTCAACCTGATTTTCCAAGACATTCTACCCGCTGCCATAGGATTTCTTCTATGCGGGGTAATTCTTTTCTCCGTAAGGTATTCGCATGAAAGCACTGATACCATAAGCTACTCAGCGGCGGCTATTATCGGGATCGCTGAGGGGATAGCTGTAATTCCAGGGGTTTCAAGGAGCGGAGTAACGATCGCCGTTGCCCTTCTCCTCGGGATAAAACGTGGAAAAGCCTTTAAATTTTCTTTCCTGCTTTCAATACCAGCCGTAATCGGTGCCTTAGGCTACAGTTCCCTTCAAAGATTCAGTGATTTCGCCTTTTTAGGGTTGAGTTGGCCTGAAGTCGTCATAGGAATAGCTACCACAACGGTTGTAGGTTACTTCGCTTTGAAACTTTTTTGGAGAATTATCGACTATAAGAAGTTCCATCTCTTCGCGTTATACTGTTGGCTAATCGGGGCTAGTTTATTGTTGTTTAGTCTATATAGGTAGCTGTAAAACCCTAGGAATTTCAGGTAGTGGGTAAGCAGTCTTCAAATACAGTAGGGGTTAATCCGTCATAGTGTTCAACTGCGCCGCTGCGCGGGTTTTGTTTCCACTGTCCGCTTTGACGCCTATTACCTTGTAGAGTTCCAGTAACACCACTGGAAAAACCCCGAGGGCTAATGCGATGAGCCAGTCGATCAAGCTAAGCTGGACCACCTCAAGTTTGATGCCGAAGGCTGATAGGAACATCTGGGTTCCGGGGAGAAACATCAAGGTTAGATGAATGATTGGGACGAGTATGATGAAGGGCCAGATAGGCCAATGATTTTCCTCACGTAACGCTTTCCACATCGACTTACCGACCCGTCTTAAGGAAAGCACTAGCACGCATTCCGCTACAAACGCGACGGTGTGTAGCATGGTACGCGCCTTAGCCTGCGCCCAGTCTACAGGATTTAAGTAATCGGTGGGGTCGAAGGATGGGACATAACCCTGCTTGTTCTGTGGGAAAACGGGTATAAATCCGTATTGAACACCGTAATACGCCGTGTAGAGTATCAGTGCCAAGGAAACGGAGAAGATAAGTAAAGCCTTGTATCTTCCTTCGCCGAAGAGGTCCTCGTTATCACGTGGCTGCTCTCGCATAACATCCTTGCTTAAGGAGTCTATTATAAGGGCGAAGGGTGGAATGGAATGCGCGAGTAGGAAGATGTACATCTGTTGCCACGTGTTTAGGAGGTAGAAACTTGGTATAAGCGAGGATCCGAAGTAAACCGCGGCTTCGGCTAGGTTTACGGCGACGTAGAAGAAAACCACGTTTTGAATCTTACGGAAGACGCCTCGGCCTTGACGGATTCCCCTAACGATGGAGTTGAAGGAATCGTCGGCGATTATCACGTCGGCCGATTGCTTCGCAGCATCCGTTCCCGTTATGCCCATCGCTACGCCCACATCCGCCATTAAGATCGCCTGGGCATCGTTGACGCCGTCACCCGTCATCGCCACCACACGGTTCTGCATCTTGTATCGGTCGACTATGACCATCTTATCCCTCGGAGCAGTTCTCGCAAACACGGATGTTCTGTTAAAGTCTTCATCGGTTAAGAACGGGATCACCTGACCCTCTACAGCTAAATCGTTTTCTTCAGTGATCCCAACCTGTTGGGCAACGTTCTTCGCGGTTTCAACGCTGTCACCGGTTATCATGACGGGTTTGATCCCTGCGCATTTCACCTCGAAAACAGATTCACGGACGCCTTCCCGCGGGGGATCCATTATCGCTACAAAGCCTAGATATGTCAGATCCTGTTCAAGAAGTTCCCTCTCATCCTTAGACATGGCTCCTTTATAGTTCTTGGAGGCGAATGAAATCACTCTGTAACCCGTGCGTGAAAACAGGCTAACCTGGTTTTCGATGAAGCCTTTTTCTTCATCATCCAACGCTGCCGCTTGGTTTCCACCTCTAATAATCGTACTACACCGAGCTAAAAGTACGTCTGTGGCTCCTTTCGTGAATAAGACGTATTTATTGTCTCTATGGTCCTTAAAGAACGCCGTCATGCGCTTAAGCTTTGAATCGAATGGGCAATCCCATAATTCTTCAAACCGTGCTTTGTAGAAGCCGGCGTCAAGTCGCGTTTTATGAAATAGGAATAGGAGCGATGCATCGGTGGCGTCGCCGATAACCTTGTAAACGGTTTTTTCCCCGTCCCAACCTTTATCCTTTAATTTTTCCAATACGATGGAGCTGTCGTTGTTAAGTAAACCAGATGCAAGAAGGGTTTCGAGGGGGGTATCTGGTTTTACCTCCGCGAACTGCGTGGTCAGCACCTTAGGTTCCATCGCTAAAACCTCTTCAAGCTCTCTGTCGGGTATGACTCGGATGATCACGCCGTGGGGTTGAAACCCTACGCCTGTAACGCCGTATAACGCATATCCGCCGTCGGTTTCTGGGCAGTAAATCCATTTCACCGTCATCTCATTCTTCGTAATCGTACCCGTCTTGTCGGAGCAGACCACGGATACGCGGCCTAAGCTTTCAACGGCGTTCCCATTCCGTATTATTACTTGATACTTAGCCATGGCTATAATTCCTGTAATCAATACGATCGTTACGAGCAGTGGGATATTGATGGGCATGACGCTCATCGCTGTGGTTAAGCTTCGGACAACGTTCAACGCGATTAACCGCGTGTTCAGAAGCCCGTCTGTGAACAGGTCGTCGTTCATGTATAACTGAATCATGTTGTATGTGAGCGCTACGCTTAGGTACGCGAGGACGGTGAGCCCGAGATTTCGTGCAAGTCTGTTAAGTTTCCGGCGTAGGGGTAACTCCCCGATGTTGAGTTCCTCTAAGCTCTTCGCCATCCTCCCGATCTGCGTCCAGCGTCCCGTTGCCACGACAAGCGCCTGCGCGGAACCAGCGGTGACAAACGTCCCGAGGAAAACCATGTTCTTCCTACCCTGTATCGCCGTGTCCCTTTCAATCACCGCGTCCTCCTCAAGCTTCATAACCTCTTGGGATTCCCCTGTTAAAGCAGCTTCATTCACCCTGAGGC
>CAYNFI010000027.1:0-3323 GCA_964396445.1 uncultured Candidatus Bathyarchaeia archaeon | reverse complement strand
AGCTTCATAACCTCTTGGGATTCCCCTGTTAAAGCAGCTTCATTCACCCTGAGGCTTGAAGCCCGTACAATCCTGGCGTCGGCGTTAATTCGGTCTCCCTCCCGCAGCGTCATTACGTCTCCTGGAACCAGTTGCTCGGATGAGATCTCCATCGATTTACCTTCGCGCATTACATGGCTCTTCGGAGCGGAGAGCCTTTGAAGAGATGTCAGCCTTATCTGCGCCCGTTCCTGCTGTACCATGGCTATGAGCGCGTTGATGGAGATCACGGCTAGCCATTGAGAAACTTGAAACCAAACCTCTGGTAAAATCAGGAAGGCGAAGCATGCCAGTATCGTGCTGATAATTAAATAGATGCTGATAAGCCAGTTCATAAAGGGCGCGATGTATATCCTGAAAAGACTACGCCTAACCCTTGGAACAAGGTTTGGACCTATTATACGGATTCTATCCTCTGCATCCCGCTGAGATAACCCCTGCTTAAGGTCTGTCTTCAGTCTGCGTATGAGTTCATCTAATGTTTGCGTATATGTTTCCGCTTCCTCTAATACAAGTCCCGCTTTTCCACCCTTAGAGGAAGAAGAATCTTTTTGAAGCAATACGCATCCTTCCGAAGCGGCTACGGGTCTCAGGCGTATCTTTAAGCTTAACAACGCCTAGACTAGGCTTAAAAACTTTGATCCAGCCCACGCGGTGAAAAACTCCTTTATGTAAAGAACTGGTGGAAGTCGGTTGGGGTAGGTTTCAATGAGGGATTTTTGGGTAAGGCTTAAAATTCAAGTGTGACACTTAGGCTAGGATTAGGATCTTAACTGGAAGGGTTGTGGGTACATGAACGCTCGGGAACGCTTCATACGAACCATGCATTTCCAGAAACCTGACCGCTTACCACTTCACGAGTGGTTAGGGTTCTGGGATGAAACGATCAACCGGTGGCACGGTGAAGGACTTCCCACGTGGGTGAACTCGGGTAACATCAGAGATTACTTCGGTCTTGAGAAATGGGAGCGTGCACCCGGAGACCTCTGGGGTGCTATCCCAGGTTTCGCCAAGCGCATCGTCCAAGAGGATGATCGGTGTAGTGTTGAGGTCTCTGAAGCCGGCAGCCTGAAAACGGTTGTAAAGACTCTGAAAACCGGCGTCTCCATGCCTCAGTTCATAGAGTTCCCCGTGAAAAACCGTGAAGACTATGAGGAGATGAAGAGGCGCTTCGACTCTAAGGACCTCCGCCGATACCCAAACGTTTGGAGCGATGGAACCTACCCCGAGGACGTTATCAGGTACTATGAGACCAGCGACCACCCTATTGGGGTAGGGCTTAACGGGTTCTTCGCGGCGGCAAGGGAATGGATGGGTTTGGAGAGGCTTCTCATAACGTTCTACAAGGACCCTGAGCTGATCCATGACATGTTCAGGTTCTTAGCCGACTTTAAAATCGAGGTTGTAAGAAACGCTGTTGAAAACCTTAGAGTAGACTACGCCACTTTCTGGGAGGATATGGCGTACAAAACCGGACCCCACATCTCACCGAGGCTCTTCCGCGAGTTTATGCTCCCATATTATAAGAAGGTAACCGCTTTTCTAAGGAAGCAAGGCATCGACGTCATACTAGTGGACAGCGATGGTGACGTAAACCTCCTCGTTCCCCTTTTCCTCGAAGCCGGAGTAAACTGCATGTTCCCCCTCGAGGTTCAGGCAAACGTAGACGCCTTAGCCCTAAGGAAGAAATACGGGCGACAGCTACTCCTCATAGGGAACATCGATAAAAGGGTTCTACACCTCGGTAAAGAAGCTATAGAGAAGGAGTTAGAGTTGAAGTTTCCGCCCCTGATAAAGGAGGGAGGCTTCATACCCAGCGTTGACCACGCCGTACCCTCAGATGTGCCTTACGAAAACTACGTCTTCTACTTAAGCCTCCTTAAAAAATACGCCGAGGAGGTTTAAGCCCCTCTTTCCAATGAATAATCGAAGGTCGCGAATCCTAGAGGCTTTCCTCTCCAACCTCTCGGATCCACTTACGCGTCCATTCAACAGCCTCTAACCCTAGGTCGCATATGCAGGAGGCTAGGAAGATCATGCCTTCAATACATTCTTCGCGAAGCCATTTCAAACCGAGTTGACACTGGTGCCTCATCAAGGTTAGGGGCATAGGTCGGTGGTCTCCGTAATCCCACATGTAGCAGCCCAGTACTTTACGGGAGGACGGGGTAAGTGTCTCAAGCCGGCTAAAGTTCTGCTCTAATTTCTTAAGCGTCTCAGCGTGCCAGGTCCAGTAGGTGATCACATCGCATTGCTTCAGGTGTTCTTCGAGGTTGGGTAGGTCGAGGTTGTGCGTGTAAAGGGTTACCCAGAGGTCGGGTTTCCGTCCTTCCACGATGAGGCGTTTCTTTATAGCTTTAAGCTCCTCGGGGGTATGCACAGCGATGCGGCCCTCCTTGTCGGGTTTCCTGAAGAAGTCGTCCATTATGACGCCGCTGATGTTGGTGAAACGCTTTGCAAGGTTCTGAACCATATCCACCTCATCGGCTGTAGTTTGCCCACCTGCGCCTACGATCGACCATACAACCTGCTTTAGAGGCGTTAACGCCAACGCGTTCTGGTCGAAGGGTGGAGCGGGTTTACCCTCGTAACGGACCATGATGATATTCGGTACACCGAGGTAGAACGCTCCCTCAGCTGGCGTCATACGCGATAAGCCCTTCAACCCATACTGGTTGTTATGACTTCCCGCTTCGTGGCCCCATATCCAAAACCTGTCTTTCACCTAAGACATCATATCCACTCATCAGTGGTTATAAGAGTAAAAAAATAAGCCTTACGCTCGCACTCCAAGGGAGGGTTTTCGGTAAGGCTTTAAAAAAACGTTGAAATGGTTTCACTTCTTCTCATGGGTGTTCAAATGCGCCTCAAGTTCCTCTTTCGTCAGAAAGGTCAGGTTATGCTGCTCGCATCTGTATATCTTCGGGCGTCTCTTGGTGGAGAGGTTTACCAAGCTAAAGATTAGCCATATGACGAAGCCGTAGACTACACCGTTTATAATCGCGTTTATTAGAATCCAAGTAGGTATTCCAAGCACCGGATAGGGTGTCATTGGTATATTCAGAAGTTGCTGGATCATATTTCCAGGAACCAGCGTTGGCATGCCTAAAGTTATTAATAGGAACCCGAGGAAGGCTATAACGAATATGACGGCACCAATCATCCATTGTCACCTCCTAACATACGTTGATAAGATCGAAGGGGTACAAGTTGCGGTATAAAAACTTTACGCGGAAATTTGCATTCGCTTACATAGTTTATAATATTTAGTAATGTAGTTGGCA
>CAYNFI010000026.1:0-24634 GCA_964396445.1 uncultured Candidatus Bathyarchaeia archaeon | reverse complement strand
CCCCCCTATCCTCTCCCCCTCCACCCGTCTCTGTCTCTCCCTGCCCCTACTCCCCGTCCACTTGATGAATGTACTTCAGCTTCTTTAGGGTACACGTGTGGAAAATCTATCCGGTGTTTGGTGAAAGGTGTGTATTCAAGGGCTAAGCTGCAGCGTCTTATATTAGGTGGGGGCTTAGATCTAGAAACATGCCGGGAAAGGAGCTTTACATATCAGATTTTGAAAGATGTTTTCCTCAAGATGCCTTGTCTTGGAGGGAACAGGATGGCTTATGGCTTCTACGCCGCTATAAAGCTGGGTTTAGAGAGGGAACGATGTTAACGGCGGGTTACATGAACCGGGTTCCCGATGTTATCTATCCGTTGAAGGAGGAGGGCTGGTATGGAATATGGGTTGGAGTATACAGCCCCGATGACTTGGAGGTTAGGTTTGAACTGAGGTTGACCGGGGATAGGTTTCCGAGGACTGCCAGCGCGCGTCGTTACATGTACGCAGCCTATGGGTGGATCCAAGAGGAATTCTGGAAGTACGCCGACCTGACTGGGCAGCAGATCGTGGTTTCAAAACCTGAGAAAAGCCGGGCGTACCTCGTCTATGTTAAGGTGAAGCCTCTAGCCGAGGAAGAGGTTGAGGAGGTTAAAATGGATCGGCGGCAACTGGAGACTAAGGTCTGCGGAGTTGTATGCGACCTCAGCGGGGCTCTTGGAGGTGACGGTCCACCCTACACCCCGGACAGGGTTCAACGCATCTTAGACCCGTACATCGGCACGGATTTCAGGAAGTTCTGCTGGTGGGCTATGGACGGTGAACGCTGCCTATACCATACCAGGGTGGGAACGGTGATGGGTGAGGGACAAACACGCTTTTTCATCCCCCTCTACAAGTATGAGGCTGAGTTTATGGCTGCGAGTCTGAGGGAGGGATGGGATCCCCTTAGAGTAGCGGTAGACTACGCGCATGAGAAAGGCTTAGAACTATGGATTAACTTCAGGATGGCTCACACCTACGCCCTCGGACAGTACGACGATAACTTCACCGGTAGATTTCAGATGGAGCATCAAAACCTACGCTGCGTCGACAGGAACGGCAACCCCAACCCCCACCTATCCTACGCATACGGGGAAGTTAGAGCCTATAAAACCGCGCTGTTGAAGGAACAGGCTGAATACGGCGTTGACGGCGTATACCTGGACTTCACCAGCGGCCCTCCCTACGTACTCTATGAGCAACCGTTAATCGACGGGTTCAAGAGGGAATACGGGGAGGACCCGAGGAAACTGAGTAACACCTTAGATCCTAGGTGGTTACGCTACAGGTCTGGGTCTATGACGGTGTTCATGAGGGGGTTACGTAAGGCTTTAGATGAGGCTGGGCAGGGGCTGGGACGTAGAATCCCCACAGCGGCTCAGGTGTCCTGCGAGGTGGTTTTCGGACCTGACCCGCACTGTTACAAGATCGATGAGAACCTCGTATGGGGCTTAGACCTTAAAACCTGGGTTAAAGAGGGACTTATCGACTTCATGGCGCCGTCGAAGCGCTGGCTTTACGTTGATATGCCTATCCACTACTTCAAGAACCTCACAGAGGGTACAGAATGTAAGTTATGGCCCTGCATAGCTCCCGTAAGCTTCTCCCTTTACCCCGATGACTACGACTGGCTCGCTTACTTCGGTGAGCGGAAGGGTCCGGCGAAGCTTTGGGCGGAGTTGGATGGTAGACGGCTTGCCAGGCTGGCTAACGACCTCTACAACCAAGGTGCAGACGGGCTTTTCCTCTGGGAGGGCGGTAACCCAGGTATCAGCACCCGCTGGCACATACTCAGCCGCGTAGGGCACAGGAAAGAGCTGTTGGAAGAATACGGTATGAAGATTGGGCGATACGATGGGTATCCCATGGGTATAGTTGAGAGAGACGTTAAATTCCTAGAGGAATAAGAGCATGGTGCGTACGTAGGCGTGATGAACGATCTTAGTCCAGGTGGGAAGGTCTAAATATGATGGAACCTGAAGAGCTTAAGAAGCGGATTAAGGGACCTATAGTCTCCATCCCAACCCCCTTTACCGCAAAGCACGATGTGGATTATGAAGGTGTCAAGCGTATCATCGACGTCGCCGTTGAAGGGAGTGTAAAGGTGGTTCTTACCACGGCCGGTGACAGCCAGTTCGGCATACTCAGTATGGAGGAGATTAAGGAGTTAACGAAGGTCGTGGTTGAGCATACAGCTGGTAGAGCCACGGTTATCGCTGGAACCCTGCCTTGGTGGACCGGCAGGATGGTTGAGTTCGCCAGATACGTTGAGGGACTGGGAGCGGATGGCTTAATGGTGCTGTTAACCGCGGCGCCCTTTAGGCAGGACCTTACAGAGGACGCGAAATTCAGGTACTTTGAGGATGTGGCGGATGCGGTGGATCTAGGCATGGTGATTCAGGGACACCAATACCTCCAGATACCGTTAGTTCAGAGGATCACCGATGAAATCCCTCAGGTCGTCGGCATGAAGGAGGATGGAGGAGACTCATATTACTACAACATGCTTACCCGGTTCTCTAAAAGACTTGCAATATTCTGCGGTGGACAGAAATGGCGGTTTCTCTACGCCTACCCCTACGGCTCCGTAGGCTACCTCACATGTTATGGAACCTTCCAACCTAAGATCGCCGTAGAGTTCTACGATCAATTGGTTAGTGGAAATGTTAAGAGGGCTTTAGAAATTGAAAGAAGCTACGATCAACCCTTCTTCAACTATGCCCTCAATTCGCCTAAGGGATTACAAGCCACGTGGAGCGCAACAATGGAACTCTTCAGCGTAGCCGAAAGATGGATGAGACCTCCAGCTGAATCCTTCACCCAAAAGGATATGGAGAAACTCCGAGAACTCTACGTGGAACTAGGGCTTCTATAAAGGCTTAAGCTTCAACAGTGTTAAATACGATGGATCAAAGAGATCACCGTTTGAGGTGTTAGGATGGCTTTGGCGGAGAGAGAGTTGAAGGTGGTAACCTTAAACACCTCGGCTTACGAGGTCTCGGCGAAGACAAGCGATAAGCGTTCTGAAAACATCACCGCCGATGAGGATATGCACATCGTTGCTCTAGAGCACTTCATAGGTGTAAGCGGGCGGGGGTATTACAGTGACAACGGGCACATCCTCTCGAAAAACCCGGACAACCCATGGGTTAAGTGGGCGGCTCCAAGCCCCAGTGGCATGGAGCCCACAGGTGCGAAGGGGTACTTCGGGTACTGCGGCAGAGACTACTACAGCGAGGTATCCGGGATCAGCGATATTCTCTTTTACGAGAGCTTCCCATCAGGGCACTACTTCCTCGTCAGGAAAGGGGAGAAGCTTTACATGCACTGCTACGCTGGGAACTTCACCGAGAAGACGGTTGGCTTCCACCACGCAGTCCGCGTCATATACTGGTGATACACACTCATTTTCAGTTGTAACATTGGTGACTAAGCCCTAAGCGGGTATTAACCGAAAACCTCGTAATACGGGGAATAAAAGTTGTTATTCCTGTGTTTCAAGAGTCACATGCCCGTAGGTAGGAGTCTGTATCTTAACGAAGCCGTCGCCTGGCTCAAAGAGGCATGGCTTACCATCCACAGTAACCCTATACGGCGCTAAGGATGTGTTAACCCTCAAGGTGATTTTGCCGTAGGTGAAAGCCTCCTCTGGGCCTTTCACTATGAACGTGAGGTTTTTTCCATCCCACTTAATGTCCTCCACGTTGATCGCGGTGAAGGCTTTCTCCCAGCGCGTCGCTTCTATTGCTGTCCACCACCTCAAGTTCTTTTCACGAGTGTACTCTATGAACGCCTCGTAAACGTCGGCGTACCTCTCATCTGGAAGCCTGTTGTAATGGGGGTGGATGCAGAAGCAGTAGACACCGTGGTGTTGAATCGTGGCGTCGAAACGGGTCTTCATCGCCGCTAAGATCTCTCCCTTCGACAGCCGTAAATGGATGTAGTGAGCGTCGATGAACATCATAGGGATGTTTAAAAGCCTCGACGCTTCCACTCTGCCGTCGCCATCGGTTTGCGGGTACATGTATGGGAAACACGTGGCGGCGCCGTCGCTTGATGGGACGATGCTCCGTGAATCCCTCGTATCCCGCGTATACTCAAGCCCAGCCTCGGCGGCGACAACGGGAAGCTCAAACCTCGGTGCCTTCCGGTAGCTGTCCGAATATGATAGGGAACCGTGTTGACTTTCGCCAGGAACGTGAAGCCCTAAAGCCGTCTCCAAGTTCAGCAGTTCCTTCTTCATATGCTGCAAGGTGTAGGCGTCGGTGTGAACCGTGGTGTGAAGTCCAACTTCGTCGCCGTGTTGCCGGAGCTCTGCGAAGATTCCTTGAATAGACTCGGAGTCGAGTGGGTAGGTGTCAGCCATGAAGAAATGGGTGGCTCTGATCCCATACTTTTCATGTACACGCTGGAGGTTTGCGTAAACTTTGACCTGTTCATCGCTGAAGGCGTCGTAGTCGTGTGTGGCTACAACCACGGCGTCGACGCCGTCAGGGTACCTCCACTTCTCCACATTCGGAGCTTCTCCCCTTAGGAGGAACCTTAACGCGTCACGGATGACTTCGCAGAGGTAGGTGCATGAGAGTTCAACTCCCCTCGCAGGGTACCTAGGCTCATCGATTGGGTAGAAGAAGCGGCGTGGCATATCAGTTTGGTAGAGGCTTCCGTGGAAAGCGTAACGATGGTCTTTCAGATAATCATATATGTTCTGCCCGAGCGGAGGGATAATCCATAGAAAACCGCCTTTACCCACCTTACCTGCACAGATCCCTTTGAACACGCTTCCACCTATGAAGAGCTGCGCGAGCACATCCACTTCTTGGGAGAACCGCGGTGCATGGTTATCCATGTAAACGTAGACTCCGTCGCTGGGAAAGTCTCTGAAAGCCTCCCCGCCTTTCTCCGTTAGCCTTAGAGTGAAACGGCAGTTCCACCAAGGCCAGTGAGAGGGGTTCACAGGTGCATCTACACGCTGCTCGATCCTGAAAAGGCTTTCAAGTCCTGAAGGCTCACTTCTCGACACACCGTTCTCATACCTTTGCGCTAACCTCCCTATGGCTAGGACTTTTCCCCCATCTTGAACGTAGTTAGCTAAAGCCTCAACGACCTCATCTGAAACGCAGTTAACCTCGGGGAGTATAACCGCAGCCACACCTTCAAGGCTTTGACTGGTTACATCGCTGTCTGAAAGCACTTTAAAAGGGAACCCCTGTTGTCTTAAAGCCTCTTCAACACCGTAGAAGTAACCGAACTCCAGCCAATCAAAGGTTTTAACGTAAAACTCTTCAGTGGCGTAAGCTCTTACAAGTGAAAGGCTTATGGCGTTTCCCTCCTCTCGGGGTTTATCCAACCCTGATAGTATGTATGTAACTAAAGGTTTCTTAAAAACAAGGGACAACGATGACTACACACGGTTTCTACAGGCTTTATAGGCGAAAGGGCTCTGATTACTCTCCGCAAGTCACGAGGAAGCTAAGACTGAAAGGGCGTATCATTTATTGTATTTCTCTCGTAGGAAAAGTGTTGGAATGGCTGAGAGGAACATGAACAATGCTGAAGCATAGTATGGGATGAACATCCCGTAGATGTCCCATAGTAGCCCACCTAGGGCTGAGCCAAGCGCCATCCCAACCCAGAAGGTTGTAGCGGACATGCCGTTCACGAGTCCCCATCGACTGGCTGGAGTTAAATCCATGGTTAAGGCTTGGAAAGCAGGCCATGAAAGCCCACTGACGGCGTTTGCTAGAAACAAGTAGATCAGGAGTTCCACAGCGTTTCGAGAAAGGGATAAAAGCCCGAAGAAAGGAGCTGAAGCCATAAAGCATAGAAGCATCACCCTCTTTTTTCTAAATCTATCCGCCAGCCTTGCACCCGGAATCTGAACGATTACAGAGCTTAACCCAAAGCCTACCGCCCATAACAACCCGACAAATCCCAGGTCTACGGAGAACCGTTGAACCGCGAAGATCGGGGTGACCGGTGTGAAGATCCCCGTGGCGACCCCTTGGATCACGTTGATGAGGGAAAAGAGGGTTAGGTCCGTTAAATATGGAGAGGACATGGGTTCCCCCGTAGCCTCAGGTGTGGTGTTTGAAGAACCCTCCCTCCGCGTCTCCTTAAGCCACAGACTCAAGGGGGAGTTCACGCATAGTACTAGGAAGCATAGGTAGAATGGTGTCTTCACGCTGTAAACGTCGGCGATTAAACCACCTATTACAGGTCCTATGGTTGGGCCTGTTAGAAACGCCACGTTTAACCAGCTGAAGGCTGTCGCCCGTGTCTGAGCGGAGGTGTCGTCGGCTACCATAGTCCAGCGGAGGGGAACAGCGAGCCCTGTGGAGACACCTGTGAGGATAACCCATGGAATTAAATCAAACCAGTTGGCGGCGAGAGCGTAGAAAAACGGGGGGAAAACTCCTATCAGAGTACCGACGGCGTGTAACCTCCGCCGCCCAAACCTGTCTGAGACAAAGCCGCTCGGAACCTGCAACGCCGCGGCAACAGCGTTTGAAACTGAGAAAATATAGCCTAGCTCCGTCATAGACGCCCCTAGGGAGCGGATGTATATGGGCCAAACTGGCACGATCAGGTTTGCGGCTAGGGAGCCTAGCACGGTTATGGCGAATAGGATCAGGATGTTCCTGCTATAAATCATGGTTGTACCCATTATACATATGCTCCAACGCCGCTCAGTTTCAACGCCATTAAACCATGTAGCTCCTCAATTAAACTTACACATCGCTTCAACGCAGCAACCTAAGCCTAGAACTATCTGCGGCGAAAAGGCTGGTTGCGGCGGCTTTGTGGAAAGACCGATTAAGCAGGATGATGCCTCATACACTTGTAAGTCATAATGCTGCGTAGCGGAGGATTTTAGGAGGTGAAGAGGGTTTGGAGGCGTCCGCGGTCGCTAGGGTTAAGGCGGTGAAGCTTAACCTAGGCTTAGAAGTAAGGCAAGTGGTCGAAGAAGATGTTGTGGTAGAGGCGCCGGTTCACATCTACGTGAACGCTGAAAACATAGTCACCCTTATGGCGACGCCTTTTGAGTTGAGGGAACTAGGCGTAGGCTATGTGCTCGACGAAGGCATACTGCGAAGCCTCGAAGAGGTAAAAGCCGTAGAGGTTAAGGGCAACGATGTACGCGTTGAGGCGAAGATAGACGTTAAACGCCGTATTCAAGCGGCGAAGACGTTGCTGGTGGTTACAACAGCCTGCGGCTCCACGGAGGACTTTATCAAGCTTTTAGACAGGATCGAAAAACCTTACGTGAAGTCAGGTTACGCTGTTGAAGCCCAGGAGGTTTCACGGATGGCATGGGAGCTGAACACAAGGTCCACACTTTTCCGCTTAACTGGGGGCGTTCACTCAGCCGCCCTCTTCACCGAGGGAAAACTCAAGGCCTTCTCAGAGGATGTTGGACGCCACAACGCCGTGGATAAGGTTGTTGGAAAAACCGCGTTAGTAGGAGGGGACTTCAACCGAAGCGTCCTCGTCACCTCGGGGCGGCAGCCCGCCGATATGGTTCTCAAGGCGGCTAGGATGGGCGTCCCTATCTTCGCCTCCATCTCAGCCCCAATCCACTCAGGCATCCTAGCCGCTGGGAAAACGGGGCTCACATTAGTTTCCTTCACGCGTGGACAAAGGATGAACGTATACACATACCCTGAAAGAATCCTATTCCAAGCGAAAACCCAGCCGCTGAAAGGTTAACCGCTCAGAGGGGAAACCTTATTTCCTCTCAGCCTATACCTACAAGCGTTCCAAGGCTCTTAGGTGAAAAGCTTTGAAGGTGGAAGAAGAGCAGGGATTAAAGAAGGTTTTAGATGGGCTTCGAAAAACCCCTACGGCTTCACTTTCAGACGCCCTAGACCAGATGGGCGTCAGAGGCTTCATATCCCATGAGTTCCGTCCCCTCATCCAAGGCCATAAAATAGTCGGTCCCGCTCTGACAATCAAGCATCAACTCTGTAACAGGGTCGCCTCTTTCATACCCGCCCTTGAAGCAATCGATGAGGCTAAACAAGGAACCGTGCTCGTGATCGCCGGAGACGCTGACCTGAGGGATGTAGGGCTCTTCGGAGGCCTCATGGCTACAGCATCCAAGGCACGGGGCTTAGCTGGAGCTGTACTAGACGGCGGGGTCAGGGATACCCGCGAGATCAGGGAGATGGGCTTCCAGGTTTTCAGCCGCAGCGTCATCCCAACCACATCCATCGGTCGCACTGAGCTTGTAGGCGTCAATGTACCCCTCATATGCGGAGGCGTAACGGTTCAACCAGGCGACATCATTGTCGGCGACGACGACGGAGTCGTCGTCATACCCAAGGACCGAGTCGGGGAAGCCTTAGAAAGGGCGCTGAGGTTCGACGAGGTTGAAGTGGTTGAAGCTGAAGAGCTTAGGAAAGGCGCCTCCTTCGTTGAAACCATTAAGAAACACGCCAGAGTCTAAGACCTATCGAAGGCTTACATACGAACCAGGGCTCAACTCATTGCTTCCACTTTACCCTCGAGGCTGAGTAAAATGAAGATCACAGACCTTAAGACCGCGGTGGTGAAGGGGAACTTCGACTGGCCCATCATTAAAGTCGAAACCGATGAGGGTATTGAGGGTTACGGCGAGGTCCGAGATGGAGGATCCAAGGAATTAGCTCTAACCCTGAAGCCTATCCTCATCGGGGAAGACCCCTTGAACATCAACAGGGTCTTCAATAAAATCCATGGCTTAGGGGGGCCCGGTCGTCGAGGAGGAGGCGTCAGCGCCGTTGAAATAGCGCTGTGGGACATCGTTGGGAAGGTCCTCGACGTCCCAGTCTACACGCTCCTAGGTGGACGGTACAGGGAAACGGTTAAGATTTACTGCGACTGCCACGCTGGTAAACCCATCGTCGACGCAGGGAGGGACTACCAGCTCGACGCCGTAAACTACACCCCAGAAGCCTACGCTGAGAATGCGAAGTGTGTGAGGCAGCTGGGTTTCAGCATACTGAAATTCGATGTGGGCCTAGGTGTTGCAGGACTAGTCCCCTATGGGGTGCTTAGTGGAAGCCTGACGAACGGTGGGCTTCGCTACCTCATCTCCATCGTTGAAGCCCTGAGGGAAGCCTTAAGGGAGGACATCGAGCTTGCGCTGGACTGCGGCATGGGAACCGTGAGCAACGCCATACGCTTCAGTAAAGCCGTGGAGCCCTATCATGTAGCGTGGCTAGAAGACATCATCGCGTTCACGGATGTAGAAGGCTTCCGCAAGGTCACGGCTTCCACTACGACGCCAACCCTGACAGGCGAGGACATATACTTGGCTGAGGGCTTCCTAGAACTGATCGAGAACCACGCTATCCGCATCGCTGCACCGGACCTAGCAACCGTTGGAGGCATAAGGGAAACCGTGCGAACCGCGGAGCTGGCGAAGCTTCATGGTTTAAGGATCGCTTCCCACTTCGCGGGCTCCCCCATCTCCTTCATGGCTAACCTACACGCGGCCTCTGTGATGCCTAACCTCATCGCCGTTGAATTCCACGCCGTAGGCGTCCCATGGTGGGACAGCCTTGTGGAAGGCGTAGGCAAACCCATCATCAAGAACGGTGTTGCAGAGGTTCCTAAAGGCCCGGGACTCGGCGTGGTACTTAATGAGAAGGAAATTAGGAAACACCTGAAGGAGGGTGAGAGCTATTTCGAGTAGGGAAGAAGGATACGCGATAAACATATCGCTCGGGTTTAATGATCTAAATGAACATGTCTGAATATATGAGTATGTTCCTCCGTGAAATAATATCTAACGGTTCCCACCCGCAGTGTTAAAGTATTTAGGCTTCTAAGAGGATGGATCGCGGATAGGGAAAGACTTTGGTGGGCGAAGTCATAAAAGAGAACATAGTAGAAGTCGCTAGGCTTATCTACACGCGGAAATTATCGGATTCAGCTGGTGGAAATATTAGTGTACGGCAGGGGGATTACGTCTTCATAACCCCAAGGTATATGGGTGAGCGGCGAAGGTGGAAGATCGAAGTTGAAGACATCTGCGTCCTCGACTTCAACGGGAGAATAGTTGAAGGAATTGGGTCTCCGTCAAGGGAGCTCAGCGCACACCTTGGATTGTATAGGAGTTTCCCCAAGGTAGGTGCGGTGATCCACGCTCATCCCCAATACGCTTTAGTCTTCGCCGTTGCTGGGAAACCGTTACCCCCTGTAACTGAATACGCGGAAGCGTATGGGACTATACAGCTGGTTGAATGGGCTAAGGGGGGCAGTGAGGAGCTGGCGAAGAACATCGTGTCTTTCGTGAAGAAGAGGGAGGCTGAGCTGGAGAACCACGCTGTACCAGTGCTTATTCCAAGGCACGGCGTCATCATTGCTGGAAGAGACCTGAACGATGCATATGACACCCTTGAAAGAATCGATGTTAATGCAAGATGTATCATCCTCGGCAGGCTGATCGCGCGCTGAGCTACCGCATGACCGCAGCTTCCAGGTGAGGAGCGAGGAATGGGTTGTGGTGAGCTACTTGACCTTAGGGGGGATGGCTTTATCGTGACCGCGGTGAAGACTAAGAACTACATCCTCTTCATAGAGCTTCCCAGGCGCTAGTCTATCTTGTAAAAGTGTCGCGGGAGAGGTCCAAACCCTAGGTTTCCCAGGTGTGTCTCATGAAGGGGTTACCTCCACAGCTCACTTCCAGTATCAGGGACAGAGATGAGAACTCCTCCTCCGCCGAGTATTACGTGTTTATTAATAGCTAGTGAAGATATGGTAATTGTTTAAATAGATATGTGTGCAACATAAATACACGATGGATCGTTTCAGCCATGAAGCCGTTGGCTTTAAATGAAAAACCGTATACCGTTAAAAATGGGAGGAAGACTGATACCGTGATATTGGATGTTGACGTTGAACTATGCACATTCATCTGCGATTCTATACCTTGGCTTTGCTACGGGTCTCCAACGGATTTCGTCTTGGATGCATATCGTCTGCGTGTTGAAGCCCTGCTTCCAATTGCCTTATCCGCTCGATTCTCTCGCGGACCGCGGACTCGATGAACTGCTGCCGGTTGTAGTTGAACTCCGGGTGGCCGAAGCAGATGCGGTCAACCTCGTCCATCATAGGCTTGGGAACCCGCACATTCACCCTCGCCTCCCGCTTCACTTTAGTCCTCGGCATTTACAAACTTCCCTAAATTTTGGATAGGCGTCGGCTTAATAACTTTTACCTCGATTAATGTAACATCTATGTAACATAGAAAAGCTTAAAAAGATATGATGAACATAGGTGTTACATAGGTAGGAGGTGCGTGTATGGGTCTTGCCAAACTTAATGTATGGTTTAGAGATGAACAGTGCAGGCCTTTCAAGATACAGAGGCCGGGATTGGACTACGTGATAATCAGTAATTGCATAGGCGAAGAGGTACAGAGGGCAGATGTACCTGTAGGGAAAGCTCATATAGAGATGGAAGTGCCGCCTGGCTGCTACGTAGTCCATGGTCATGTATGCGAACCAGGCATCAATGATTTCACTGACAAAGCGATAGCAATCGTAGGATGTGGACAAGAAGTCTGTGTTAACCTGATTGTACCTAAAGTAAGAACATGTGTGGTACGCGGATTAAACGCGTTCATCAGGGAAGCAAGATTGCTAAACATCCCACAACCTGATATTCGAACAGCTGCTCGAACAATTCTAACGGCTGGTGGCATACCTCGTGAAGAGATGGTTAAAGACATAGCAAGAAAGGTTGAAGCGGTCGAGAAAGTAAAAGAGGCAAAAGAGGTAGCAAGAGAATATCAAGCAACCCTAGACATTCTAAAAGGCTAAGGTCGTGAGCTGAAGCTGAAAATAAAAAGGCAAGCTCTTTCTCTTTATTTCAGCTGACTTCGATGCGTCTCGACTATTCCATCATTTGTAGTTGCATCTTCAGCCGATTGATCCACTCTATAACGGCATGTGGATATCGGATAACTTACTGTCAAACCGTTATCTTCCATTATAATATTCATAGCGAAAGTGTGTATAGGGCTTAAGGTTCTCTCTACATAGAGGACCCCTGTATACACTAAAGCCTGAATCATGTGTATGGCTGAAACGACGGAATTGAATAGGTTACAGCAACGCGAGTTTTTCGTAGACATGCACTAACGCTGGATACACTTCCTTGTAGACCTCGTACTGTTTACTGTAAAGCGTAAAGTTTGCAGGGTTTGGTTGGTAGACGCTTTTCTCCCTGTAAACCTTCGCAACGGCTTCATGACAGTCTTTGAAGGCTCCGGCGCCGATTCCGGCAAGGAGGGCTGCTCCTAGCGTAGCTGCTTCGGTGATGTTGGGCGCAACGATTCTTTTATTCGTCACATCGGCTTTTAACTGAAGCCAGAACGGGGATTTAGCCCCTCCACCGATCGACCTTAGCTCTGATATACATACGCCACATCTTTCAAAAGTTTCAATGAGCTGCCTTAACTCGAAGGTTATTCCTTCAAGAATCGCCCTTATGATATCGCTTTTCCTGTGGAAAACCGATAAGCCTACGAAGGCTCCCCGCGAATTCATGTTTAATATTGGTTGCTTACCTGTTCCACTGCCGACGAAGTGGGGTAACAGCAGCAGTTTCGCGGCTCCAGGCGGGGAGGTTGAAGCCACATCGGTTAGTACATCATAGACATCTCTTCCCTCCTCAGCCGCCAGTTCTTTTTCCTTCTCCGCGAAGTTATCCCTGTACCATCGCAGGATGATACCAGCTGATGGGAAGAAGCCGAGTGACAGGTACCTATCCTTAACCGTGTGGCAGTACCAGCCATGCCCTGCCTTAAGCATCTGCTGCGTAAGCACAGGCTCCTTCACCGCCACCCCTATGCATTCAACGGTTCCGGTTGAATCCATTATTGGACCCTCATCCGTAACACCAACTCCGAGGGCTGCGCAGGATTGATCGTGTCCTCCAGCCACAACCTCAGTTCCCGTCGCTAAACCAGTTTCCTCAGCGGCTTCAGAGCCTACTTCACCCACAACGTTTCCAGACTGTGTCGGCGTAGATAGCTTGTCTTCGTCGAGGTCGGCTAGGTCTAGGATTTCATGAGCCCACCGCTTCTTCCTAATGTCCATCATCATCGTCCTAGCGGCTAGAGGGTAGCTGATCACCGTCTCTCCTGTGAGCTTGTAGATTAGGAAGTCCTCTACGCAGACGAATTTCCATGCTCTACGGTAGACCTCAGGTAGGTTATCTCTTATCCATTGAATCTTATGCACCGAGGGCATAGAGTTTAACGGTACACCTGTTATGCTGTAGATACGTGTAGGTCCGAGTTTTTCATCCCACCACTGTAAGAGGGCTCTGTAACCCTGTTCCCTCGCGTCATACGCCGTTATCGCCGGATACAGACAAGCCCCGTACCTGTCAACAGGCAGAACTGCTTCCCCGAGAACGGATAAAGCTACGGCGTTGATTCTATCTGAACAGGTTCTAACAACGCTTCGAGTACACGCTTTCACCTTATCCCAAACTTCGTTAACGTTTAACTCAATCCAGCCGGTTTTGGGGCTGTACTCCGCGTACTCTGCTTGAACAAGGGCTACCATGCCCCCTTCAGGTGTGAAGGCAGCGGCTTTACAACCTGAGGTTCCAACGTCGATGCCTAAAAGGTACAAGGTGTTCTCCTATCCGATGTCATGGTAACCATTGCATATCAGCTTAGACTTTACTTTACGGTCTCCTTCGCAACCCTTTCAACGTACTCCTTGCTCTTGAGGACGGCTTCATCAGGGTTTGTTAAAGGCCAGAGGTCCAGCGTTAAGTAGCCTTTATAATCGATACGGCGTAGAGCTTTAAAGAAGTCTTGGAAACTGTGCACTTCACCCACGGCTAGGTCGTCGTCCCAGTCGCCGTAGTTGTCGTCTAAATGGACGTGGAAAAGAGCTCTTCCAAGCTTCTCCACAGTAGTCGGTAAATGCTCCTTAGCCTGTATCAAGTGTCCCGTGTCAATGGTCGCTCCGAGGCTGGTCGACCGTATAGCGTCTATAACCCTAAGCGCAGCGTCTGAGTTAGCGAGTAACTGGAAGTAGCACGGCTCCCTAAGCTTGTACTCGAGGCTAATCTTCGCGTTCACCTTCTCAGCGTACTCAACGCATTTAGAAAAACCCTCGATAAACCAGTTCCACGCCGTCCAGTAATCTGCGCTGAGTGGTACACCGTCCGAACCCGGCCAGATGTTTACCATAGGCGAGCCTAAGGCCAGGGCTACGTCTATACAGCTTTTAACATACCGCACAACCTCCTCTCGCACTTGCTGGTTTTTATTGGTGAAGGCTCCGAAAGGCCACTTCGCAGCCGTGTCCACGTACACGTTTGCCACATCGAGGTTTAGCCTCCTTAAGCTTTCAACCGTCCTCTTAACTTTCTCCGGTGGATACGTTTCAGGGCTGACCCAGCTTAGCTCAACCCCTTCGAAGCCTAGGTCAGCTATACGTTGGAGGGCTTCCTCTGTTGAAAGAACGGCTTTAATTTTGAAGAAACGTGTTACCCGTTCACCCCATATCCAATCCCCTGCAGCGAGTTTCCACTCAGTCATAAACTACACCACCTCAAATGCCTATTCTCGTCGGGTTCTTCCTTAAAGGTTTAAGGTGGGAGGGTAAGCCCCTATCCTCGCCCATGTGACGAAGGCATATCGTCTCTCTGCGGCTTCCTCTTCCCACGTAGAACGCGTAAGACCCAGTCTGTTAGGAAACCCAGGATTAACGATTGTAGGACTAGGATGAGGAATGTAAGCATTAGGAGAGGGCTTCGAGCTAACTCAACGAATACCGTGAGGATGGTAGCCCAAGGGTGTTCCAGATACCACGTCAGGTCGGGTGAGCCTGCGAGCGACTGAATCGTTACAAACACCATAGAAGCGACATCGATGAAAAAGTAGATGGATGCAAAGCCGATGACCCTTATCCAACGGACCTCAACCACGTACCTCACTCATCCCACTCATTACTCGTTTCCATTGAACGGCGAGACCACACATAGGGCTGTCTGGTCGCCGAGCTTGGGTCATATCTGGGCTGAGCTTAGGAATTCCTCTACTTTCTCCCTTCTAGGAAGTGGGGCTACAGCGCCCCTGTCCATGGTTGTTAGGGCTCCTACAGCGTTGGCGAAGACAGCTGTTCTCCTGAGTTCCCAGCCTTCGATGAGTCCTGTGACGAAGGCTGCGTCGAAGGCGTCTCCGGCTCCGGTGGTGTCCACAGCCTTCACATTAAAGCCTGGGCAGTGGAAGGTTTCGTCGGCTGTGGTGACGAGGCAGCCTTCGGCTCCGAGCTTGATCACAACGATTCTTGGGCCATTCTTTAGGAGGTTTTCAGCTGCTTCCCTAGGCTCTATGGAGCCGTAGAGCAGCCTTACATCCTCACTGCTGGCTAGGATAATGTCGGCTAGCCTGAACGTGTATTCGATGACTGACCGTGCGGTGTTGATGGGCCAGAGCCTTAATCGAACGTTTGGGTCGTAGCTGAAGAGGGCGCCTCTCTTTTTCGCCGTCTGTGCGGCTTTGAAGACGGCTTCACGGCATGACTGGCTTACGGCTTGGCTTATCCCGCTTGAGTGGAAAACCTTCACCTGCTTCAAGTAGCCCTCGTCTAAGTCCTCAGGGGATAAGCGGCTTGCCGCAGAATCCCGTCGGTAATAGGTGAAGTCGTGTTCCCCACCGTCGATGAGGGATATGAAGTATACAGCGGTGAAGCCGCCCTTCTCCACGATCACCTTAGACGCGTCGATGCCTTCCCTAGCCCAGAGGTCGAGGAAGGATTTCCCAAACTCATCATCGCCTAAACGGCATACGTAGCCTACCCTCCGCCCGAGACGCGTCGCAGCCACGGCGAAGTTAGATGTATCCCCGCCCCAACCCATCTTATACATGGGGACATCTCGTAAACGTCCCGTAGTCGTCGCGCAGAGTTCAACCATCGGTTCACCGAGGCTTACGATATCTAAACTCAAGCCTACACCCAGTTATTCCCTCAACTAACACCCTTATAAAAATGCCTCGTTTCCGGGTAGAGTGTCTGGGCTGAGGTTTTTAAAAGAGATTTAAGGGTCTGAGCTGAAATGATGGGGTTTAATAAGTTTGAAGGCGCGGCTAACCCCTGTCACGTGGAATATCGTTCCTTAAGGTATGGTAGGGCTTCCCCACCGAATTTACGTATAAACCCCTCTTCATCGGGGCTTGAGCTGCCAACCTGCACTTCGTTGAAGCCAAACCCGATAAGTTCCTCTACTATTTTTATACACTGCTCCATACTTGTACACACAGAATTCTCCATCTTCTTTTTATCAACCGTCTCCGATAACCTGTCGAGTTCTCTTGGGTCTAAGATGGGTTTAGCTATAATGTTTGGGATGAGTGCTGACCGCCAACGGGCTAACGCGTTAAGAGCCTTATCGTAATCCTCATCGTAGGATATCTTCATCTCCACCATCTTAGTAATCCTCTCAGGATCTCTTCCGCTTTCCTCAGCGCCCTCAGCGAAGGCTGTGAAAAGCTTAAGGCGGGCATCCGGGTCTCTGGCAACCGAGGCGCTTGTCATAAGTGCGTCCCCGAATCTACCCGCCATCCGCGCCACCGTAGGTCCTGAGGCTGCTATGTAGATCGGTATCTCTGCCTTGGGTTTAGTGTAAAGCCTGGTGTCGCGGAGAACGAAGTGCTTCCCCTTAAAGCTTAGGAAACCTTCGTTCCAAAGGGACTTTATGATCGTAACCGCTTCCTCCAGCCTCTCAGCCCTCTCCCTGAAGGAAGGCCATCTTAAGCCGAAAGGCATCTCGTTCATGGCTTCCCCCGTGCCCAATCCAAGGTAGATCCTTCCTGGAAACATCTCGTCTAACGTTGCGAAGGCTTGTGCTATGATGGCTGGGTGATACCTGTATATAGGTGTGGTAACGCCTGTGCCTAGGCGAATCTGTTTCGTAAACGCCGCCGCAGCGCCTATCCAAACCCATGCATGTCCAGCGCATCCACCCTCGTGGAACCAAGGATGGAAATGGTCGGCGACGCAGATGAATTGGAAGCCTATTTTCTCAGCGGCGGTTACGAACTTCAAAAGTCGACTTGGCTGGTACTGTTCCTCAACAGCTCTGTAACCGAACTCTACGTGCATGGTTCACCTATGTAATAGCGGAAAGTATATGAAGCCTTCTCCTAAGCCAGCGAAGGGTTTCAACAGCGAGTGTTGTTTATGGTTATACGGAATCGTCGTTTCCCTCAACAACCAAGGCGTGGTCATGGACGCGGGGAGGATGAGGGAGTATTTTATTAGAAGCCTTAAAGAAAGTATTAACGTTAACATACGTTATCAATACGTAAACGTTAAATAACAACGCCGTGTAATCGTGACAGAGGCGGTTTAATGCAAACCGAAGGTGTTTACGAGGTAAGGGTAAGGGTGAAAACTTTAGCCGACGCCTCGAAGATCATACAGTTGCTTGACAGCTCTGGTTACAGGGATGTAGCGATGGGTCCACCTGGAGCCCCTCTAGGACGACCTTTTCATCCAGAGACTTTTGCTAAAATGAGTTTACTCGTTCGAGGCCGGCTTAACAAAACAATACTTAGGGCACTGTATAGGTTAGAAGCTGTTGACAGGGAACATGGAGTGGAAGTTAGCAGAATCCTTGAGGAGATGAAGAAGGACTCGGAGGTAGGGGAATTCGTTCTATGTCTTCCTGAAGGGGTGCTTACAAGAACTGTAGCCATGATAACTCCAGCAGTACTCGCAGGCAAGCATGAATGGGTCAGCTATGACCCTGGGCAGGCTCCGTTAAGATTCTGGCTTACAGAGAAAGGCATCAAGGAAGCAAAATCAGCGTAGCTGAGATCATAGGATCTTTTTATGAAGCCCCTGACCCATGGGCTTTAAAGGATGCTGAGTCGGGAAGCCTGTGAACTCATCTTTTACCTAAGGGTAAAAGCTAAATCTCGTTAAGTTTATTCTCTAGGAGCAGTTGGACTAATGGTTCGGGAGACCAGAGCAGTAGCAGTGAAACACGTGATTGATTGATGAAGGAAGGAGTATGGTGGTGAAAAGCGGTGATTAAGGGCGGGTATGTGATGCGGTTGGCTTTCGTAAACCTCAGCGATGGAAGTGTTAAGGCTGAGGCGGTGGATGAGGGTTTCGCGGTTAAGTACATCGGTGGACGGGGTTGGGGGGCCAAACTCGTCTACGATACAGCCCCCGGAAAGGTTGAGCCCTTTAGTGCAGAGAATAGGGTTGTGGTTTCAAGCGGGCCGCTTTCCGGGCTGCCTGTTCCATGCTCGGGGAAGGTTAACTTCAGTGCTTTCTCCCCGGCTACGGGCTTCTACGGTGACAGCAACGCTGGTGGAGACTTCGCGGTGGAGTTGAAGCGTGCGGGCTTCGACGCGCTCATCGTTGAGGGGGTTGCGAAGGAGACGACCTACATCCTCGTCGAGGACGGGGAGGTAAGCTTAATGGATGCGAAGCCCTACTGGGGTATGCCCAGCATCGACGCTGAATCAGCTTTAAAGCGGGATGTAGGCGGCGATGTAAGCGTAGCCGTTATAGGCCCTGCGGGTGAAAACCTCGTTAAGTACGCGTGTATCTCAACGGATTTCGGGCGTCAAGCTGCGCGCTGCGGTATAGCGGCGGTTATGGGGTTTAAACGGGTTAAAGCCATCGCGGCAAAGGGCAACGGGGAAATTCCCGTAGCAGATGTTGATACACTGCGAAAACTCTGGGAAGAGTCTAGGAAGACGATCGTGGAGCACCCTGATTTTACCACATGGCGGAAGCAGGGAACCATGAAGACCGTTGCATGGGCTAATGAATTCAGCTGCTTACCCACACGGAACTTCAGCGAAGCTGTGTTTGAGGGTTTTAAAGCCATCGATGGGGAGGCAATGGAGACTAGGACGCGGGTAGGCAGTAAAGCCTGCTACCGCTGCGAAATGCCATGCGGTCAGATCAGTCAAGCTGAGGGGATAAAAGTTGAGGGTCCGGAGTACGAGACCGCGGCTATGATCGGGAGTAACTGCGCGCTTACAAGCATCGAGGAAGTTGTACGGGCAAATTATATCTGCGACCAGCTTGGCTTAGACACCATATCCATGGGAAACGCCGCCGCCTTCGCCATGGAATGCTTTGAAAAAGGCTTGATCACCCGTGATGATACGGGGGGCTTGGACCTCAAGTTTGGAAACGCTGAAGCCTTATACGCGTTGTTCGGGATGGTCGCTTACCGGAAGGGTTTAGGCAACGTTCTCGCGGAGGGTGTAGCCGCAGCTAGCAAAGCCATAGGGAAGGGCTCCGAGCGTTTCGCCATGCATGTGAAGGGCTTAGAGATCAGCGGCTACGATGTACGCGCGGCTCCAGCAATGGGCTTAGCCTACGCGACCTGCGACATCGGAGCGCATCATAACAGGGCTTGGGCTATCAAATACGATGTGGAAAAGGATAGGGCAACGTATGGAGAGGATAAGGTGCAGCGGGTTATCTACCTTCAACACCTTAGGCCTATGTTTGACTGCCTAGGCGTATGCCGCTTCCCCTGGGTTGAATTCAGCTTAAACCCAGAGTTCTACGCAAGGTTTTACTCCGCCGCTACAGGGGTCGAGACAAGCCTCAACGACCTCCTGCAGCGGTCTGAGGCTGTGTGGAACCTTACGAGACTCATCAGCCTCAGACAGGGGCTTAAAGCTGACATGGACTGGCTGCCTGAAAGAGTGTTCGAGGACCCCATACCCGAGGGACCGTTGAAAGGCTCAGTTCTCAGCCGCAGCATGTTTAAACAGATGGTTAAACAGTATTATGCGTTCAGGGGCTGGGATGAGAACGGGCTTCCAACCGAGGGGAAGTTGAAGGAGCTTGGGCTGAACTAGTCGATGATGTTAGGTCATCCGCTCCCTTAGAGTTTAAGAACAGGGAGCAGCTAAAGTGTGGAGGGGCTTTCACTCCTCTCTTCTTTCAACGACGATGGTGCATTGGGTGACCAGGGCTGCGATGGCGCCTAAGGCTGCAAGCCAGGGAGCCAGAAGTACGCCGATGACGCCTAAGGTCACCGGGATATCTAAGAGGGTCTTACCCCCCTCATCCTTAACCAAGATCCTTGTCACGTTGCCTTCGTGGATTAATTCCTTCACTTTGCTTACGAGGTCTTCAGAGGAGACCTTGAACTCCTCTCGGCGCACAGGGCGGACGCGGGCGCCGCAGGATCTGCAGAACTGCGCCTGCTCACCTACCTCACCTCCACATTTCTCGCAGTAAGGCAATCGTTTCACTCTCCTTGAGCGTCATAGACATGGACACTTTTATCCTTTTCTATCCAACACATCGACCAATCTATCGCAGATATTACCCTTTGAACCCGTGATCTTCACCCGAAGCAATCGTTGAATATAAGAGGAGTTCATTCGCACTTCCCATGGGTTATAGAAAACTTCATAGGTCGGAGTGGCTTCATTAGATCTTCGTAAGGTGTGAGTGTTTCATGGTCTATTGCACGCGGTGTGGAACGAGGAACGATGATCAGGCTACGCAATGTATACGCTGTGGGGCTTCCCTCGTATCCCAGGTAACGGGAACTGGGACGGTTTACCGCCGTGAGCGGGATGAATGCTTCGGGGGGGAGCAGGATGCTTTGGGGCTGGTTTCCTTCGGCGTTCTCCTAATCCTTCTAGCCGTAACGTGGATAAGGTACCCGACTTTGGGAAACCAGTTCATAGATTATTTCCAAAGCTTCGCCCAGTACGGGCGCCCCGTTATGCTTCCGGTGAAGCTATGTGAGCCGATAATCTTTTTCCTAGGCTTCCTAGGTTTCTGGAACCTCATCCTCGCCGGTTTACGGACGTTAACACGTAGAGGGCCTCGCGGAGCAGTTTCAGACGTAGTTACAGGTCTAGGTCTACTATACGTCGCTTTCATTCTCTTGGAGTACACCAGAGGAGCCATCACAGCGTCCCTTGTCCTACCCGTAATCGTGATAGGCTTAGGAGCACTGATAATCCTCGCCGTCTTCCTAAGGTTCCTCATCCCGAAGAAGCTTTAAGTAAAGTGGGCTTAAAGCTGTGAACGCTTAAACAGCTCCTTTCCCTAAGCCTAAACCCTGCATTTAGAAGCGCAGCCCCGGCAAATAGCGTCGTGCCGAAAACGTGAAACCTTTATCCGTGTAAAGAGCCAGAACACGCTTCCAGCCACTGCGAGAAAGTCAGCTGTTAAGCTTCTAAGCATGGCGTCAAAACCTATAAGGATGAGGGAAGCGCCTAAAACGAAGTAGCTGTTAACCGATATGCGTACTATATAGTGGCATTTATCGTATAGGAGTGGTTGAAGCAATCCAAGCGCCACACCTATGACTCCCAGCAACACGGTATGAGGCGTAAGCTCAGGGTTCCAGCCGTTGAAGAAAAAGAGGGTGGTCACTAGGACCGCTGTTATGGCTCCAATAAATAAGCCAGTACACGCGGCGCAGAGGGTTCTGCCGCATACCTGGAATTTATGATGTTGGAAGAGTTGACAGCTGGGATGATGCCCCCTCACTGAGGTTTCCCTCAAGGAGGCAGTTACTCCATCGGACTCGGTTACTGAAGCGCTTCCCAGCTGAACGTGGAGCTTATTGCTATCCACACCGAAGGCGGAGACTTTGGAACACTTCTTAGGAAAAAAAACTGCTGTCATCCCTAGGGCAAGGATGACCGTGAAACCTGCACCCGCGATGGGTTTCCGATAATGAGCGGGGGTTTCTATGGACGACGGGTAGATTGGAAGGATGGCTATTAGAAGGAGAAGGATGAAGGATATCGTGTTTAAAAGAAGCAGGCTTGAGTCTAGGTTTTGCCACCGGTGAAGGGTTCGCGGTGACATCGGTTCCACCTCTTCTAGAAGAGGTTTCGAAGCTGCGTGAGGAGGGCTTGACCGGCTAGGTAGCGGTAGGTTCTTCGTACAAGCTTGTTCTTGGAAAGGAGCCCTTTGAAGCGTTTAGCCCAGGACCCGTAGTAGCGGTGGTAGCAGTCGTATAGCTGCTCCTGTACCTCAAGCCGGGTTAAGGCTTCCGTGGGCATGATGGCGTGAACCATGTCGTAGTTCATCCAGTTAGTGTCCTCGATCCAATTCTCTCGTTTCGCGGTTTCGTAGAGCATAGTTCCTGGGAAGGGTGTGAGAACCATGAAGAGGGAGAGGTCGGTTTCTAAGTGGTTCGCGAAATCCGTTACAGCGGTGATGGACTGCGGCGTATCCTTCCTGTCGCCTATGATGAAGGTTGCTTGGGCGAAGATGCCGTTCTCCTTAAGCGCTTTCACCGCGGTTTCCGCATCCTCAGGGTTTAAGTCCTTGTTTAAGCCTTCAAGAGTTCCTTTATTCGGGCTTTCCACCCCTAGGAGCATCCACTGGATCCCAGCTCGCCGCATCTTCGGGAGGAGGTTCTTATGTTTGGCAACGTCGTCGCACCGCGCTTGGATGAACCACATGAAGTCGTCTCCGAAGTCATGCTCAAGAATCTCATCGCATAACGTGTTCATATGAGGTCCAAGCCCTAGGTTATCGTCGGTTAACCATAGGAAGTTCATGCCGTAGCGTTCATGGCAAAGCCGCATCTCATCAGCGATACGCCGCGGCGTTTTAACCCTCCGCCTCCCCTGCCAGAAACGCCACTGGGTGCAGAAGGTGCAACGGTAAGGGCATCCCCGGGAACCCTCTATCAACCCGTATCTATTATTAGCACCAGCCATCATGGTGAAGTGGTATTTTCCAATATGGTCCTCGACGAAGTGGTATCCTGGCATCGGGAGGTCGTCGAGGTCCTGGATTAACACCCGTTCAGATGTATGGATAATCACGCCATCTTGTCTATAGGAGATGCCTTGAACTTGGGCTAAGGACCGTTTCTCCTTGAAAGCCTGCACGAGGTCGGTGAAAGATTGCTCCCCTTCTCCGCGGACTATGACATCGATCTCCGGATACTCCTCCAAACTTTCTTGGGCGAGGGCTGTGAAATGCTGGCCTCCCGTAACGGTTAAGGTACCGGGGTTCACCTTCTTTGCGACTTCTAACACGTGAGCGGCGATGTACGCGTTACAGGTGGAAAGCCCGCTTGAAGCCACGATATCCGGGTTACAGGCTTCCACGCGTTGCTCCAACCCCCTCCAATCAATTCCCTGTGCTTGACAGTCCAAAACCTCGATCTCTAAACCCTTTTCCTTGGCTTCTAGAAACGCCGCGAGTTGAAGCAGTCCGAGTGGTGGTGGGAGATACTCTCCCATGAGGAACCAGAACTTCTTAGGCGGCTCAACGAGGAGGATCCGCAAGCGAACACCGTATCCTAAACGTTAAATAAGGGGTGACATATAAATTCACGCGACTTGAAGCTGGATTAAAGTGAATGAATCAACATAGGTGAACATCGATGCCTTACTGTGAGAAGTGTGGGGCTCAGCTCAATGAAGGAGTGCGTTTCTGCTCACACTGCGGTGCAGCCGTGGCTCCGGCAGTGGAGAAACCTAAGCCGCCGGAGGAAGTTAGGCCTAAGCCTGAGACCGTTAGGCCTCCATGGGAGGAGCCGCGTGTAAGGTATGAAAAAGAACGTGAATCCTGCTTCGGCGTAGGTGAACAAGGGCTTTGGGGCACTATTTCCCTCGGTGTCTTCCTCATAGGCCTAGCTGTTCTATGGCTTTTCGACCTATGGTGGCCTGGTATGCTCTTCCTCATAGGCATACTAGTCATCGCAGGAGCCATATTTTCATGGGCTAGGGAAAGTCGTAGAGGAAGAGGGTTTACCTAACCGCTGAGGACAGCCGAATTTTACCAATAAGTCAACAAGCCTACGTGTTCTACCCGCGGTTCCTGAAGAAGACTTGAGGCACATTAATCCCCGACCCATGTAGCGTCACATCTAGCTCATGAACCCTCATCATCTTTTACCAGTTTGACTTTCAAAGCTCTGCCTACTATCAGCGCGGGCACGTCGAAGAGGTTAAAGATCCTACTTACTCTACCATGCACTGTGAATAAGTTCCGGGTAGCCCCGGGACCTCCAAGGCTTGGTCTCTTGTTTACGGCTCCATTTTAGTAAAGCCTCCAAGAAGGTCTGTGGAAAAAGACGGTCTGGGTTAGGCTAAAACTCCTTGGTATCATTGGATAAAAAAGATATTAGGTAGGCGACGTGTAGGCTTTATGGGTGGAACCTTGAAGGCTGCTGAGCTTCGCATACATACGCAACGCCTTGGGACCTGGGTTGACTGGGAGAAGACCTGTGACCAGTATCTCTCAGGCAATCCTCAAACAGAGGTGACTGGAATCGCGGTTTCATGGATGCCTACGTTTAGGAACCTTGAAAAGGCTTTGGAGGGGAAATTTAACCTATACGTCACACATGAGCCGCTTTACTTAAGCGAAGCCGACGCGTCTAAGTTCATCGGCTCAGGGGATGCCTGGGTGCGGAAAAAACGGTGGCTGGAGAAGACGGGGATGGTGGTTTATCGCTGCCACGATTTCTGGGATGACTACCCTGATATCGGTATTCACGGTGCTTGGGCGAAGTGGCTGGGATTCGAAGGGAAACCCGTGGAGCTGAGGAGGTTCTACGAGGTGCATGAAGTCCACGGTATCCCGTTAAGAGAACTTGCTCAGAGAATCTTGGA